>JBFHVA010000058.1:0-17335 GCA_041589735.1 Gammaproteobacteria bacterium
CGGGTGATCCCGGGCCTCAAGTCGACCGCCGCAAGCGCCTTGCCGCGCATGCGAATTCCGATCAAGCCGAAGGGAACGGTGATGACGGCATCGTACGACTGTATTGAACGTTTCACGGCAAAGGTCAGCGCAGCGGGCGCAACGCGCTGCACTTTATCAGCCCGTGAACGTTGCCGGAAGCGAAGGCGCGGGTAAGAAATTACGGGACGCGTAAGAAATCCGCGCCGGGTATCCGCTCAGATCTTTTCCTTGATCCTCGCCGCCTGGCCGGAAAGGTCGCGCAGGTAATAAAGCTTCGCCCGGCGAATATCGCCGCGCCGCTTGACCTCGATTTCGTCCACGTGCGGACTGTAGGTCTGGAAGACGCGTTCCACGCCTTCGCCGTGGGAGACTTTGCGCACGGTGAATGAGGAGTTAAGACCGCGGTTGCGCTTGGCAATCACCACCCCTTCGAACGCCTGTAGTCTTTCGCGGCTACCTTCCTTGACCCGAACTTTGACCACCACGGTGTCGCCGGGAGCGAAATCTGGCAATTGGCGCGCCATCTGCTCCGCTTCGATTTGGTCGATGATGTTGCTCATTGCTCTATTCCTGATTGCATGCGTCATTTTACGCCCACTCAGCCGGCGCGCTCATCGCGCTCGGCCAGGTATTCTTCCAGCAGCCCTCGCTGCTCCTCGCTCAAGCTCCGCCCTTCGAGCAGCTCCGGGCGCCTAATATAGGTGCGCCCCAGCGCCTGCTTTAAACGCCAGCGGCGGATAGCGGCGTGGTCGCCGCTCAACAGCACCTCTGGCACCTGCCTGCCGTCGACGACTTCCGGCCGGCTGTAATGGGGACAGTCCAAGAGGCCGTCTACGAAGGATTCTTCCTTCGCCGAGTCCTCGTGCCCCAGCGCCCCCGGCAGCAAGCGAGCCATGGCATCGATCAGGGCCATGGCGGCGATTTCACCGCCGCTCAAGACGAAGTCGCCCAACGACAGCTCCTCGTCGATGGCCGATTCCACCAGCCGCTCGTCGACGCCCTCGTAACGGCCGCAGACCAGCACCAGGCGTTTTTTCTCACACAGCGCCGTCACGTCGTGCTGGGTCATGCGCCGCCCCTGAGGCGACAGGTACACCCTGTGAGCGTCCGCACCCAACGCCGCACCAGCCGACTCGATGGCCTTTTTCAGCGGTGCTACCAGCATCACCATCCCCGGGCCGCCGCCGTATGGACGGTCGTCTACGGTGCGGTGCCGATCATCGGTGAAATCTCTCGGATTCCACACCTTGAGCGTCAAGAGCTCCGCCGCTAGAGCCCGGGCGGTGACGCCGCCCGCCCGCAGCACCTCGAACATCTGCGGAAACAGGCTGATGACGCCGATGTCGAGCTGCGTCGTCAAAATTCCGGGTCCCAGTCCACGGTGATCCGTTTCGCCCCCAGGTCGACTTCCACCACCACCTGGTCTTCGACGAACGGAATCAGCCGTTCCCGCTCCCCCATCACCACCAGCACGTCGTTGGCGCCGGTGGCCATCACATGGTCCACCTTTCCCAGGGCCGCGCCCTCGCGGGTCACGACTTCCGCGCCCACCAGATCCGCCCAGTAGAACTCCCGCGTACCGGGGCTGGGCAGCGCGTTGCGGCTGACCGCGATTTCGGCACCCGACAGCCCCGCCGCCGCGTCCCGGTCATTCAGGCCTTCGAGCTTCACCACCAGGCCCTGGCCGTGGGGCCTGCCCTCCACCGGCGTATGGGTCACCCAGTCTCCCCCGACCCGCACCCGCCACGGGCGATAATCGAGAATATTGGTCGAAGGCTCCGTATCCGAGGCCACGCGGACCCAGCCGCGTACGCCGTAAGCGCCCGTGATCCGGCCCATGGTGACGAGTTCGGTGTCGGCCTTGACCACAATCGCGGGCGGCGGCCTGCGGGTGTTTACTCCCCCGCGGGCTGAGGCGCCTGGGCCGTGGGCTGGGGCGCCTGCGCCGGACGCTGGTTGAGAAGCTTGCGTACCGCGGCCGATGCCTTAGCGCCCTGGGAAAGCCAGTATTGGATCCGCTCTTCGTTGAGCCGGATTTGCTCCTCGCCCTGGTGGGCGATGGGATTGTAAAAGCCCAAACGCTCGATGAAGCGGCCGTCCCGGGACCTGCGGCTGTCCGCCACCACCACGTGGTAGAAAGGCTGATTGGTGGCCCCAGCCCGGGCAAGTCGAATCGTTACCATGCTGCCTGCTTTTCCTTCGCTATCCGCGATTCTTGCGGCACCGAGGATGTCCAAATCCCAGGCGCCGACGAAAGCGCCGTAGTATAGGGGCTAGTACCTCGAGATGTAAATTTACCCGAGGTGCGGCTTGACTCGTCTTCGCCGCCCCCCGAGGATTGCGTTCAGCCGGAAAATCCCGGCGGCATGCCGCTACCCATGCCGCGCATGAGGTTGGCCATACCGCCCTTCTTGCGCATGCGCTTCATCATTTTCTGCATCTGGGTGAACTGCTTGAGCAGCCGGTTGACGTCCTGTACCTGGGTGCCGGAACCGGCGGCAATTCGGCGTTTACGCGACCCCTTGATCACCGCCGGAAAGCGTCGTTCCTTGGGCGTCATGGAGTTGATGATGGCCTCGAGCCTGATGAGCTCGCGGTCGTTCATTTGGCTCTTGACCCCCTGGGGCATCTTGGCCATGCCCGGCAGCTTGTCCAGCATTCCGCCCAGGCCCCCCATCTTTCTCATCTCCCGCAGCTGGTCGGCAAAGTCTTCCAGGTCGAATCCCTTACCCTTGCTGATCTTCTTGGCCAGTTTTGCCGCTTTATCCTTGTCGACCTTTTGCTCTGCTTCCTCGATCAGACTCAAAACGTCGCCCATCCCAAGGATGCGCGAGGCCATGCGATCGGGGTGGAACGGCTCGATGGCGCCGCTTTTTTCACCCGTGCCGATGAACTTGATCGGCTTGCCGGTGACGTGCCTGACCGAAAGTGCGGCGCCGCCCCGGGCATCGCCATCGGCCTTGGTGAGAATGACGCCGGTAAGCGGCAGCGCGTCGTCAAAGGCCTTGGCGACATTGACCGCATCCTGGCCCGCCATGCTGTCCACCACGAACAGCGTCTCCGCCGGGGACGACGCGGCGTGAATGCGCTCGACCTCGTCCATCATCTTGTCGTCGATGTGCAGCCGGCCCGCGGTATCGAGGATCAGAACGTCGAAAAAACCCTGGCGCGCCGCGACAACGGCGGCTTCGGCTATTTTCACCGGCTTATCGCCGACATGACTTGGGAAAAATGTCACCTCCACTTGGCCCGCCAAGGTTTGCAGCTGTTCGATGGCGGCCGGCCTGTAAACGTCGCAGCTTGCCACCATGACCTTCTTCTTTTGCTGCTCTTTGAGCCAGCGTGCCAGCTTGGCCACGGTGGTGGTCTTTCCGGCGCCCTGGAGCCCGGCCACCAGCACCACCGCTGGCGGCTGAACGTTCAAAGACAGTCCCTCGCCGCGCGCGCCCATCAGCGCCGTGAGCTCGTCGCGCACCACGCGTATCAGCTCCTGACCCGGGGTCAGGCTTTTGAGCACGTCCTGACCGACGGCGCGTTGGCGCACCCGGTCGATGAAGACCTTGACCACCGGCAGCGCCACGTCGGCCTCGAGCAGCGCCATCCGCACCTCGCGCAGGGACTCGCGGACGTTGTCCTCGGTGAGCCGGCCGCGGCCCCGGAGCCGGTTGAGAGCTCCGCCAAGGCGCTCTGTCAGGTTTTCGAACATGCACTCATCCTCAGAATCTGATCCCTGCCGCCACACTGCACTTGACGGGAAAGGGTTGGTACCAAGCTCATAAGCGGCTGTCAAACGCCCCGCCCTTGACAGTCTAAAGGACTGAACGTACTAATTATTTAGTGTACCCGGGCGATCCCGCACGAAATTGAGCGATATTCCGCTGAGCGCCTTGGCGCTGGCACTTCTGTTTCTGATCCTTCTGTCCGCGTTTTTCTCCGGCACCGAAACCGGAATGATGGCGCTGAACCGGTACCGCCTGCGCCATCTCGCACGCCACAAGCATCGCGGCGCCATGCGCGCCAGCAAGCTGCTCGAGCGCCCCGACCGGCTGATCGGCCTAATCCTGCTCGGTAATAATCTGGTTAATAATTTAGCCGCGGCGCTGGTGTCGCTGATCGCGCTCAAGCTCTTTGGCGAGGCGGCGGTGGCCATCGGGGTGGTGATTCTCACCGTGGTGATGCTGATCTTTGCCGAAACCGCGCCCAAAACCCTGGCCGCGCTGCACCCGGAGCGGGTGGCCTTCCCCGCGTCTTACGTACTCCGTCCGCTGCTGCGGGTGCTATACCCCATCGTCGCCGCCATAAACTGGGTCGCGAACGGCGTGCTCAAGCTGCTGCGTGTTCGCATCGACGCGGTGGACCGCGAGTCTTTGAGCAGCGATGAGCTTCGCACGGTCGTGAACGAGGCCGGGGCGATGATCTCGCGCCGCTACCAGAAGATGCTGGTGAGCATTCTGGATCTCGAAAAGGTCGTGGTGGACGACATCATGGTACCGCGCAACGAGATCAACGGCGTGGATCTGGAGGATCCCATCGACGAGATCATCGAGCAGCTGATGCACAGCCAGCACACGAGGTTGCCCGTCTACCGCGGAGACATCAACAACATCGTCGGCGTGCTGCACTTGAGAAGAGTGCTGAAACACGTCAATCGCGGAAAGCTGGACGAGGCGGACTTGATCCAGAACGCTCAGGAGCCCTATTTCGTGCCGGGCGGCACGCCTTTGAGCACGCAGCTACGGAATTTTCAGCGCCAGGGCGAGCGCATCGGGCTCGTGGTTGACGAATACGGGGACATCCAGGGACTGGTGACGATAGAAGATTTGCTGGAGGAAATCGTGGGCGAGTTCACCACTGACCCGGCGGACCAGAGCCCGGACGTGCATCCGCAGCCGGACGGCACCTATCTTCTGGACGGCGCGGCCAACATCCGCGAACTCAACCGCAGCATGCACTGGGAGCTGCCCACCAGCGGCCCGCGCACCATCAACGGTCTCGTGCTCGAGCACCTGGAAACCATCCCGGAACCGGGCACCAGCCTGCTCATTGCCGGCTATCCGGTGGAGATCGTCCACGCCACCAGCAGCGGAGTGAAGACCGCGCGGATCAAGCCGGCGCAGCGCCGAGGTGTCAAGCGCCGGTCACGGGCGTGATCTAAAGGAGATCCAGCGCCCGTTCCAGTCGCGACACCGGCAGCACCTCCAGCCCTTCGATTTTTTTTCGCACGCGATTGCCTTTAGGCACCAAGGCGCGCTTGAAGCCGTGCTTGGCCGCCTCGGTGAGACGCTCTTCTCCGTTTTGCACCGGCCGGATTTCCCCCGACAGTCCGACCTCGCCAAACGTCACCAGGTCGGAGGGCAGCGGTCGGTTTTTCAAGCTGGAGCACACCGCCAGCAGCGTCGGCAAATCACCGCCGGTCTCCGAAATCCGCACGCCCCCGACCACGTTGACGTAAACATCCTGGTCGTGGGTAGCGACGCCGGCGTGACGGTGCAACACGGCCAACAGCATGTTGAGCCGGGTTGAGTCCAAGCCGACGGCAACGCGTCGGGGATTGGCAAGCTGGGTCGCGTCCACCAGCGCCTGGATCTCCAGCAGCAGCGGGCGCGTGCCTTCGCGGATCACCGTCACCGCGCTGCCGGCGACCTCCGTTTCGTGGCGCGACAGAAAAATAGCCGAAGGGTTGGTTACAGGTTTGAGGCCACGCTCGGTCATAGCGAAGATTCCGAGCTCGTTGGCAGCGCCGAACCGGTTTTTAACTGCGCGTACGGCACGGTAGCGCTGGTTGCGCTCGCTTTCGAAATACAGCACCGCATCGACCATGTGCTCCAGCACACGGGGACCCGCCAGTGAACCCTCTTTGGTGACGTGCCCCACAAGAAGCACCGCGGCGCCGGAATTTTTCGCAAAGCGTACGAACTGAGCCGCGCTTTCCCGCACCTGGGCGACGCTGCCGGGGGCCGACTGCAGCAGATCGGTGAACATCGTCTGGATCGAGTCCACCACCATCACCCCGGGCCGCTCCTTAGCCGCCAGGGCAAGAATGCGTTCGACCTCGGTTTCCGCCAGCAGCTTCAAGCCCTTGGCTTCAACCCCTAGGCGTTTTCCCCGCAGCGCCACCTGCTGCGGCGATTCTTCACCAGTGACGTAGAGACAAGAAACTGTTTCTGACGCGGCGATAGACGCGACCGCCTGGAGTAAGAGCGTCGACTTTCCGATCCCGGGGTCACCACCAATGAGCACTACGGATCCGGCCACCAGCCCGCCTCCAAGCACTCGGTCCAGCTCTCCGATCCCGGTGGAGATGTGGGCTTCCCGCTCGACGGTGACCGCTCTGACTTCCTCGATGCGCGATCCGTGGGCGTCAATCCCGGACACGGGGCTGGCGCGGCCGCGCGGCCGGCTCGGCGAGATAACCGGTGTCTCGGTAAGACTGTTCCAGGCGTTACATTCGGGACACTGTCCCATCCACTGGCTGGTCTGCGCGCCGCAGGCGTTGCAGCTAAATCGAACTTTCGCCCTGGCCATGGTTGTTCGTCCGTTTCCTGCGATGCCGATTCAAGACACCACGTTCGCAGGCTCGCCTGCGACGAAGCGTTCGATGTTGTCGATGAGCTGGTCGGCAAGCACCTGCATGGCCTCGTGGCTCGCCCAGGCTACGTGGGGAGTGAGGATGAAATTTTGCGCGTCTAAAAGGTGCATGTAAGGGTGGTCGGGCGGCGGCGGCTCGCGAGAAGTGACGTCGAAGGCCGCGCCCCCGATCATTTTACGATCGATGGCGCTGGCAACGTCGTCCTCGTTGACGAGATCACCGCGAGAGGTGTTGATCAACAGCGCATCGGATTTCATCCTTCTAAGCTCGGGTAATGAGATAAGGTGTCGCGTGCTTTTGGTCAGTGGACAGTGGAGACTCAGTACGTCACTGGTTTCTATCACTTCGTCGAAATCGACGTAGCCGTCGCGTATGTCGCTGGCACCCTTATGATCGGCGAACACCACGTCCATGCCGAAGGCGCGACCGATTTCAGCAACGCTTTGTCCGATTGAGCCCCTGCCGACGAGCCCGAGTCGTTTGCCCCGCAGTTCGCTAATGGGGTGAGCGAAGAAGCAGAATTGATTGGCCCGCTGCCACTCCCCGCGCCGCACGTCTTCGCGATAACCCGGTATGCTCCGCTTCAAAGCGAGTATCAGGGCGAACGTGTGCTCCGGCACCGTGTTCACCGCGTAACCGCGCACGTTGGAAATTACGATCCCGGACTGTCGACAAACGTGCTTGTCGATGATGTCGGCGCCGGTGGCGGCAAGTGCGATGAGCTTCAGCTTTGGTAGCTGTTCGATGACCGCTTTACGGATCGGCACCTTGTTGACGACAGCAATGGAGGCGTCTTCGAGACGTTCCGTGACCTGTTCCGGGTAAGTTTGCCGGTAGTTGGTCCAGCTGTGCTCGAAGTTCGGTTCTCTCAGCTCGATGTCCGGAGCGATGGTGTCGCGATCCAGGAATACAATCTGATGCTTCATCCGGCGGCGCCTGGTGTGATAATTTGGAGGCCTACGTATCTTGGGGCGGATGCAAGTTAGCAGACAACTGCCGTATCGATCCACGACCAACGGAAACTGCACACTGGAGAGTGCCGTTCGCCGACCCTATAATCGTCAGGCGCGTCTAATCAGCCAACCATGCGCTAACCGGAACGCCTTCCCTTGACCGAAACTTCAATCGGAGTCGATTACCCGGAGCAGCTGCCCGGGAACGTCGATCGCCTGACGGCGCTCGAATCCGAAGCGGCCAATCTCGAATCCATCGCCCTTTCCCCAGCGCAGCTGGCCGATCTTGCCCTGATTCTGAACGGCGCATACCGCCCGCTTCGAGGATATATGAAGCAAGCCGATTACGAATCTGTGCTCGAGGCTCTAAGGCTCGCGGACGGACAATCGTTTCCCCTGCCGGTGGTGCTCGACGTGGACATGACCACGGCCCACGCAATGGAGACGGGAAAGCGTATTGCTCTGCGCGACAGAGAGGGCATGGCCTTCGCGCTGCTCACTGTCGAAAACGTCTGGCGCAAGGATGCGCGGCGTGAATCGCAGCTGCTGGGCGTGGCGGAGCACGCCTATGGGCGCGGCTCCTGTTACCTCGGTGGAACGGTCGAAGGTATACGTTTGCCGGCTCATCCATTTTTTGCCCACCTGCGTCCGACGCCGTTGTCGCTCAAAAATCTAATTCGACGACGCAGCTTCATTCGTATTCTCGGGGTCGAGTGCCAAGGCCTGATCCAACGGCGCGACCACGAGATAATCACTCGAGCAGCAGCCGAGCTTGACGCTGCAATCCTGCTGCAGCCGGCCATCGGAACGCCGGACCCCGGCAGTCCGAGCCAGGTGGTGACGATCAAGTCGCTGCTCGCCGTATTGCCCTATTTCCCCCCCAGAACCACGCTGCTTGCGCTGCTCGAATATCCCATGCGGCGCGCAGGGGTTCGCGAATTCTTGATGCATGCGCTGTTGCGCAAACGCTTTGGCGCGACTCATTTCATCATGACCGGAGCCACCCAGAGAATTATCGACACCGAGACTCGTTGGCAGGAGTGTCTAGCCGACATAGGCGTTGAGGCGGTGGCATGGCCGGAGCGTGGCTTCGTCGAGTCGGGCGGCGCCTTTGCAAAAGTCTCCGCAAATGAAAAAGCGCCCACGCCATTCGATCACGCCGAGCTCGCGGAAAAGCTTCGAAGCGGTGAAGAGATCCCCAAGGGCGATACTTTTCCCGAGGTCGCCGCTGTGCTCGATGCTCACTTCCGAGCGTCCAAGGGCAGAGGCTTCACTCTTTTCTTCACCGGACTCTCGGGCTCGGGAAAATCCACCATCGCCAAGATTGTTCATGCCCGGATCGTGGAACGGGATCCGCGGCCGGCCACGCTTTTAGATGGAGATATCGTGCGCAAACAGTTTTCCAAGGGGCTGGGGTTCTCGAAGGAGGATCGTGACACCAACGTGCGTCGGATCGGCGCCGCCGCGGCCGATATTACTAAAGGAGGAGGCATTGCCGTTTGCTGTCCCATCGCGCCGTACGCGGAGACGCGCAAAGCGGTGCGCGCCATGGTCGAGCCCCACGGCAAAATGGTCGAAATACATGTAGCGACGCCTCTTGAAGTCTGCGAGCGCCGCGATCCCAAGGGGCTATACAAAAAGGCCCGCGAGGGCCGGATTCAGAACTTTACCGGGGTCAACGACCCTTACGAGGCGCCGCAACGTCCCGATATAAGTCTCGATGCCTCCAAAGGCACCCCTGACTCAGCGGCGGAGCTGGTGGTCAGGCACCTGGAAGAGACCGGCCTCGTTGCCAAACCGTATGGGTGAGTTATAAAAGCCTTTCAGCGTGGTGGAAAGTGCGGCTGGAGGCCGGAGGCAAAGCGCTCGATCTGCACCGGCAGCCGGTGGGGGAGTTATCCCAGCCATCGGTTCAGTATTCCGAGGCTCACCCGCTGAACTAGCGAAAGCGGCCGCTTCTTCACGATGCAGGTCATATGCTTCCGGTCCCCGTTGCGGTCGAATACCTCAACCCACTGAACCCGATCGACCAGATAGCGCCGCTCCGCTTCGCTCATGAACTCGCTGCAGACAGGCGAGCCTTCGGAGAGCGCGCGGATGATTTCGTAGGTGGTGCTTTCGCAGTTGCCGATGCCGGTTTCGTAATGGTCCACCGCCTTGCCGGCTTCGTAGAGATCGATCCGCTGCATAAACGAGGTATGAAGATCCTCGACCACATAATAGCCGCCCGGGCGGACGTGGGGGAACAAAAAGCCGAGGCTCGTTTGCTGCTGAGCCATGGTGTGACCGCCGTCGTCGATGATCAGATCGAAATCCGTGCCTGCGGCGTCGACGACATCCTGGAGCGTTTCGCGATCTTTCTGATCACCCACGTATGTATTAATACGATCGACCGAGTCGAGTTTTACTAGACCGAGATCCAAACCGTGGATCACCGCGTTGGGAAAATAGTCGCGCCACATGTAAAGGGAAGAACCGCCGAAGATTCCGATCTCCAGAACCTTGGCGATGCGTTTGCGCAGCGCGCGCAAGTGCCGATCGTAAAAAGTGCAGAATCCGTGGGAGACTTTGTCGGTGCCGTACTGCGCGCCGATACGGCTTAACAGATCAAGGTCAGCAGCGGTGGTGTTCATTAGTGAGGATTCTACAGAAAAATCAGCGCCGCAAGATGCCCGAAGCTGCCGTTGTTTTCGCCTCAGCCGTCGAGCTCCGCGTAATCCACCCTCGGCGCCATGCGGCAAATCAACTCGTAGGCGATTGTGCCGACGTGAGCCGCAACTTCCTCCGCCGGCAGTCCTTCACCCCACAGCACCACGCGATCGCCGGGTTTTGCCTCGAGATTAGGTCTCAAGTCGATTGTTATCAGATCCATGGAAACCCGACCGGCCAGCGGACAGCGCACCCCATCGACCAGCACCGGGGTGCCTGATGGCGCGTGCCGGGGATAGCCGTCTCCGTAGCCGATGGCGGCAACGCCGATGCGCATCGACTGGTCACAGGTAAAGGTGCCGCCGTAGCCGATGCGATCACCGCGCTTTACTTGATTTACCGCGATCAGTCGCGTTTCCACCGTCATCGCCGGAATCAGGCCATGGTCCGCGCCGGTACCGTCAGTGAACGGAGAGATGCCATAAAGCATGATTCCGGGTCGCACCCAGTCGGCCCGGGCTTCGGCCCAGCCGAGAAGGCCGCCGGAGTTTGAGATGCTGCGCTCGGCCGAGATCCCGTGGGTTTCTGCTTCGAACACGGCGATCTGTTCGGCAACGCGCTCGCTTTGCGGCAAATCCGCGTCAGCCAAATGCGTCATCAGCGCCACCGAGTCAATCACCGCAGCGCATTTCGACAGCCGGGCGTAGTTTCGGTCCAAGACCGCGGCCGGGAAACCCAGGCGATGCATGCCGGTATCGAGCTTGAGCCACGCTTTGAGTCGGGGTCCGGGGGGCGCGTCTTCGAGCATTGCGATCTGGTGCTCAGAATGCACCACGATATCGAGCCGCTGGCCGCGCGCCTCTTTAAGCTCTTGAGCCGACTCCACCCCGGAGAGCAGTACGACCGGCGCTCGCACGCCCGCGGCTCGAAGCGCAACGCCCTCATCCAGCCTGGCCACGCCGAAGGCGTCGGCCTGGTCCAGCGCCCGGGCCGCCGAGAGTAATCCGTGACCGTAGGCGTTGGCCTTGACCACCGCCATGATTTTCGCGCCGGATGCAACTTTCCGCGCCCGGCTGAGATTGTGGCGGAGCGCTTGCAGATCGATCAGCGCCCGCGCCGGACGCGTCATGGATAAAAGCCGCCGGAATAGTCTTCGGGGGCAAAGTTTTCGAAGCGCGTGTGCTGGCCCAGAAAGGTGAGCGTCACTTTGCCGATGGGACCGTTACGCTGCTTTCCAATGATGATCTCGGCCTTACCCTTGTCCTTGCTGTCCTCGTGGTAGACCTCGTCCCTGTATATGAAAAGGATGACGTCGGCATCCTGTTCGATGGCGCCGGACTCTCTCAGATCCGACATCACCGGACGCTTGTCCTGGCGCTGCTCCAGACTGCGGTTGAGCTGGGACAGAGCCACCAGCGGCACGCGGATTTCCTTGGCCAACGCTTTTAAGCCGCGCGAAATTTCCGAGATTTCGGTCGCCCGGTTCTCCTTGGTGCCCGGCACCTGCATGAGCTGCAGATAATCCACCACCACTAACCCTAAGTTTTTCTCGCGTTTCAAGCGACGGCAGCGTGCGCGCAGATCGGTGGGCGTCAGTGCCGGCGTGTCGTCGATGTAGATTTCCGTGCTGTTCAATAATTCCAGCGCCGAAGTCAGACGGGGCCAGTCGTCGTCTCCCAGCTTTCCGGTGCGAACCTTGTGCTGATCGATACGCCCCAGCGATGAAAGCATACGCATGGTGAGTTGCTCGGCGGGCATTTCCATACTGAACACGGCGACCGCGAGCTTCTCTTTGATTGCGGCCTGCTCGACAACGTTCATGGCGAAGGCGGTCTTGCCCATGGACGGCCTTCCCGCCACGATGATCAAGTCCGACGGCTGCAGCCCCGAGGTCTTCTGATCCAGATCGTTAAAGCCGGTGGCCACGCCCGTCAGTGCGGTTTCGCTGTGATACAAAGTATCGATGCGATCCATGACGTCGACGAGAACCTCGCGGATGGGCGAGAAGATTCCACCCGCGCGGGCACCGCGTTCGGCGATCTCGAACACCCGCTGCTCGGCCCGATCGACCAGCTCTGCTGCCGACTGCCCCTCGGTATTGAATGCGGAGCCTGCGATTTCCGACCCCACCTCGATCAGGCCGCGGAGCACCGCGCGCTCGCGCACGATTTCCGCATAGGCCTTGATATTGGCCGCGCTGGGGGTGTTCTTTGCCAGCTCGGCGAGGTAGTCGAGACCGCCCACGGCGTCGAGCTGGTCGTGCTTCTCGAGCCACTCGGACACGGTGACGACATCGAAAGGACGGCTCTCGTCCGCAAGCGCGGCGATGGCACGAAAAATGCGCCGATGCTCGCTGCGGTAGAAGTCCTGCTCCGTGATCAGGTCGGCGATTCGGTCCCAGGTATTGTTTTCCAGCATCAGGCCGCCGAGAACCGATTGTTCGGCCTCAATGGAATTGGGCGGCACCTTTAGCGCAGACGGCAGCGCGTCCAGGGAGGGACTTAAAAATGCGGTATCAGCCATTAACGATTGCGCTCACGGGCTTTGCGCCAAACGCAGCTAAATAATAAAACCAATATCGGAAGCGTGGGCAGCATGCTACCGGTGCGTGAGCATACACCAGCGGCAAGTTTGAAAAAAACGCGCGTTTAAGCGAGTGAAATGCTGAGAAATTTTCTCGCGCAAAAAGATGGAAACCAACCGACACCGACATCGGGTTGTAGTGCACCGCGTCATCCCTTGAGACTCGGTCTAATTAATCGCACGTCGAACGCAGCGTCTGGGACGGCGAGCGTTCGGGATCTGCACGCAGTTTGCTCTCGGACAGTTGCCGCCATCCGGGCGCGCGACGTGGCGATCCGAGAAATTCGTTTGCTTACGGTCCTTCGTCAGCGACGACGTGTAGCGTGATGGTCGTTTCCACCTCGGCGTGCAGATGCACACCGATGGAATAATCGCCGGTCTGGCGAATGGTGTCGGCGGGAAGTCGAATTTCCTGCCTCTCCACCTCCACACCTTCTTTGGAAAGGGCTTCGGCAATGTCCGCCGGGCCCACCGATCCGAAGAGCTTGCCCTCGTCACCGGCCTTCCGGACCACGGTGACATCGCGTCCCTCGAGCTGCCCGGCGCGGGCCCTGGCGGCGGCCAGCGCCTCAGCCTCCTGCCGTTCCAGCTCCGCCCGGTGGGCCTCTACCTCCGCAAGATTTTCCTTGGTCGCCGGCATCGCCTTGCCTTGGGGAAGTAAAAAGTTTCTCGCGTAGCCGGGCTTGACCTTGACGGTGTCCCCAAGCTTGCCCAGGTTCTCCACCGCTTCCAAAAGTATGACCTGCATGTTTCTAATTCCTCGTCAAAGGCCTGCGCCTGACGTTTGAGATTTGTCGAAAATATGCCCGCCGCAGGGCCGCGCTTGCGCGCGACTCCTTAAATCCGGCTGTGCAGCGAGTGTAGTTTGACAACGTTCGTCGTCGATTCAAGTCTGGGCACCGTAACGCGCCCGATAGTTAAGCCAGGTGTCGGAGAATCCCGTCACCGATAACAATATCATTGCCAGCGGCGGCATCAGCACAACAAGAATGTACATGGCGACCAGCCACCCGCTGGACGCCTGGCGGTGCTTGACCAAAGCATGCGCAACGGCGATCCCTTGAATTACGTAAAGCGCCACCACCAGGTTGAACAGTTCCGGCAATAGGCCGCTGGCGAACCCGCGGAAAAATATCGCGCTCAGGCCCAGCACGAGGGCCGCGACGGCAACGCGCCGGTCGAGCCGCAAGGCCCGGAACTCCTTGCCGAAGCCGCCGGGGTTGTCGAGCACCGCGTGCCCCCATCGGGCGAGAAACAACAGCACCATAGCGCCAACGGCAATCCCTGTCGGGGCACCGGTCATCAGCGGCGCCAGCTTTTCCGTCACAGCACGCAGGGATTCCACCGTCGTCGGATCCGGCGCGGTTCCACGCTGCATCCGATCGATCAGAAACGTTTCCAGCACCGCGCGCCACCAGGCCACCGGGTCAGCTGTGAGTAAATGTACCGCCGCGATGACGGATCCACCGAGAAGCCCGGCAGAAGCCAGGGCGGCACCTTGCGAAGCGGTGGTTCGAAGTATCGCCGCAAGGAACAATGTGGGCAGTCCCATGCTGACGGCAAACAACAAGGCCGCATCCGCAGAATGAAGCACCAGCAGCATGACCGCCGAGCTCACCGCCACGCTCGCGGCCAGAATCAGTGCGCCGTCGGCCACACCGTACTTGAGCGTCACCAGACCCACCATACCCGCTGCGACGAATCCAAACGGCGGCAACAGCAGGCCGAGCACTGCGGTACCCGCAGCGCGGGTCCGTGATCGAGTGACGAACTTTAGAAATTCCCGCACCTGAAAATGGACGCTGTCCCGTTCAGTGAGCGTCGCAGTAAGGAAGTAGGCCAAGATAACGTGCGCGCTTGATTGCGCGCGCCAGCTGGCGCTGATACCTGGCGCTGGTACCCGTGATGCGGCTGGGTACGATCTTGCCGGTTTCGGTGATGTATTGCTTAAGCGTATTGAGATCCTTGTAATCGATCTCTTTCACGCCCTCGACGGTGAACCTGCAATAGCGTCTGCGTCGAAAATATCGAGCCATTTGAATTCTCCTTGCTGCTCAGATCGAAGGCTTACTTCTCGTCCTCGACGATTTCGTCATCCACGACGATTTCGGCGGCGTCCGGCGTTTCCTCTTCAAAATCATCATTGTCCGACTCCTCTGGCGCGGCGGCGGT
The DNA here is from genome assembly GCA_041589735.1 of Gammaproteobacteria bacterium. Lineage (GTDB taxonomy): Bacteria > Pseudomonadota > Gammaproteobacteria > HK1 > HK1 > CAMYJH01. The sequence continues at coordinate 14,968 of JBFHVA010000058.1, forward strand.
TTCAGAGATCTCGTCGGTTGCTTGGGCAACAGGTGACTCAGCTTCGGCGCGATCGCGCCTGGCAAAAGCCTGCTCTCTGCGCTCTTCCTCATCGCGCTCTTCCTTGGATTTCGCAAGTGGCGACGCATCAGTAACGGCTTCACTTCGCGACATCACCATGTTCCGGATTACGGCGTCGTTGAAGCGAAAAGCCGCGGTGAGTTCGGCAAGCGAACTCTGACCGCACTCGATGTTCATGAGCACGTAATGCGCTTTGTGTATTTTGTTGATGGGATATGCGAGCTGACGGCGGCCCCAATCCTCCAGTCTATGGATACGCCCGCCTTCGCCTTCGATGATGGTCCGGTAGCGATCGATCATCGCCGGAACCTGCTCGCTCTGGTCAGGGTGGACCAGAAACACGATCTCGTAGTGCTTCATAAAGCTCCCTCTGGTTCTGCGCTCGCTGCTTGCGGCCGCGGAGCCTCCGACGCAGTTCGCCGTGAGGCAAGGAGTGGAAATGCTCGGCCGGGATTTCCCGGCCGCGAAAAGGGAGCGGATTCTAAGCTATCGCCATGGGCTTGGCAACGCGCGTAGCCCGCGTTTCTTACCCGTGCGCGAAGCGAGGGCGTGGAGATGCCCGTAAATACAAGGCGCGCGAGAGCAAGAGCGCGCAGGCGTACTCGACAGTACGTCGAGCACTCTTGCCGAACGCAACGCCGCAGATGCGGGCAGATCCGAGCCCGCAGCCGTGAACCGGTGAGAAATGCGGGTTATTCGCCGCGGGCGCGGTGCTGGCGCCTGGCCTCGAAGAGGCAGATGCCGGCGGCGACGGCCACGTTGAGACTCTCCACTACACCCGACATGGGCACCCGCACCAGCGCGTCGCAGCGCTCCCGGGTCAGGCGTCGCAGACCACGGTCCTCGCTTCCCAGCGCCAAAGCGACGGGTGGAGTCAGATCGAATTCGTAAATCGAAGACGAGGCCTCTGCCGCGGCGCCCACCACCCGTACCCCGGCAGCGGAAATCCGCGTCATGGCCTCGGCGAGATTCGGCACCTGAATCAAGGGCACGCTGTCAGCGGCACCGCTCGCCACCTTGCGTGCCGCTGGGGTGAGCCCGGCGGCGCGACGCCGTGGCACGACGACCGCGGTGACCCCGGCAGCGTCTGCGGTACGCAGACAGGCGCCGAGATTGTGGGGATCGGTGACCTCGTCCAGCAACAGCAGCAGCGGCGCCTCCTTTGCAGCGACGAGAACGCTCTCGAGATCAGGCTCTAGCTTTTGCGATGTCGGGCGATAACGCGCCGCGATGCCCTGGTGCACGACGGGGCCCAGGTGCCGTGCCAGCGTTTGCTTTCGCACCCTCTTTAGGCTCAAACCCAGGTTGCGTGACGCGGACTCCGCTGCCCGCGCGGCCGGCCCGGTGACGCCCGTTTCCAGCCAGATTTCCAGCACCCCGGCCGGGTCACGCTCGAGGACGGATCGAACCGCGTGGCTTCCGTATATCCATTCGGCACTGTGACGGCTCATTCCCCGAGTACCAAACCGTCTACTTACGGCCTCGACCGGCCCGGCGTGCGCCGCGGCGCCCTCCGTCCTCGAGCTCGAGGTCCACTTTGCGGTCATCGAGGTCGACCCGCGAAACTTTCACCCGCACGGTATCGCCCACATGAAACACGCGCCCGGTACGTTCGCCCGCGAGCCGGTGCCGCTCTGCGTCGAAGTGAAAGTATTCGCTGCCCAGCGCGCTCACGTGCACCAAACCTTCCACGTGAACGTCGTCGAGGAGCACGAAAAGACCGAAGGCCGTAACTGCCGTAATCACACCCCCATAGGACTCCCCGACTTTATCCATCATGTATTCGCATTTGAGCCAGGTGATCGCGTCGCGGGTTGCATCATCCGCGCGCCGTTCTGTCATCGACGTGTGCTCACCGAGAAAAGTCATGGTTTCCAGATCGTAGGGGTAGTGTTTGCGGCTTCGGTTCTCGACGATATGTTTGATGGCGCGATGAACGATGAGATCGGGATAGCGCCTGATGGGTGATGTGAAGTGGGAGTAGCACGGCAGGGCGAGCCCGAAATGGCCGATGTTCTTTGGATGATAAACCGCCTGCGCCAGCGAGCGCAGCACCATGGTGTGCACGACTTCCCGGTCCGCGCGGTCGGCGACGCCCTCGAGCAGCTTGCTGAAATGTTTGGGTGACGGGTTGTCGCCCCCCGCCAGCCGCAATCCAAGTTCATCGAGGTAAGCGTGAAGATCTTCGATCTTTTCCTCGGAAGGCGCGGCATGCACGCGGTAAAGTGCGCTCATTTTATGACGCTCGATGAGCCTTCCCGCGGCAACGTTGGCCGCAATCATGCACTCCTCGATCATCCGGTGGGCA
>JBFHVA010000059.1:0-17250 GCA_041589735.1 Gammaproteobacteria bacterium
CCGCCAGCAGGCGACGGTGACCCGCGGGCCGCAAGGCATTCTGAAAGTAGCGCCGTTCTTCGCTTCGACAGAAGCGGAGGTGGAGACCTACATGCGTCACTTCAGTTTGCCCTTCGGGGATCCGCTGCACTACGACCCGGCAAAGGCGCGGCCCGACCGGGAGTGCGGACTGCACGGCTGCCCGGTGCCGGCCTAATCAGCCGCCTACGGTCTTCGCCGGGGGGCCGCCGTGCGCACCCTACGGCGGGCTTCGATTCGGCGTACGCGACGCGAGTTGGCGCGGCATCCGATCAAGTGACGATTGACTGACTTTTCTTATACGGCTTCCCAGGCGGCGGCAATCGCGCCCTGGACCGAATCCACGTCCTCCTGCGGGACATCCAAATGGCCCGCAGTCTCGGGATCGAACACCGCCATGGCGTTGACCAGCTGTTGCACCTGATTCTCGAACAGCACGAAGCTATCGTCCGTCGTATTGAAGCGCTCCACGCGACGGTCGTCTTCTGAATACCAGTCTTCGATGGTAAGCCGGTCGGTCGTGCCCCGGATCCCGAGGCGCAAATTTTCGCCGTCCTGCCACAGCCACAGCTCGTCGTGAGCCGCCTGGGCGAAATTGACCTGGTCCGATCCTCCTAAGTCGTGGATGCTGTCCATCCCGTATGTGCGGTTGAACTGATAGGTGTCGTCGCCGAATCCTCCATGCAACTGATCATCACCTGCACCCCCGTCGACGTGATCCGAATCAAGTCCGCCAAACAAGCGATCGTCGCCTTGCCTGCCCAGCAGCGTGTCGGTGCCTTTGTTGCCGGTCAGCACATCGTCGCCCGCACCGCCGTCCAGAACGTCGGCCAGATTTCCGCCGATAAGCGTGTCGTCCCCGTCTCGGCCGAACATCTGATCGCCGCCGCTGCCGCCCGAGATCAGATCATTGCCCGCACCTCCATCGAGAAAATCGGAACCGCTGCCGCCGAACAAGGCGTCGTTGCCGTCGCCTCCAAATAACTGATCCGCGCCGTTGCCGCCCTTGAGGAGGTCGTTGCCAAAGCCAGCGTCGAGGAAGTCCGAGCCGTCACCTCCCTTCAGGACGTCGGTACCGTCCTGGCCGAAGATGACGTCGTCGCCGTTGCCGCCCTTGAGATCATCGTTGCCAAAGCCGCCGGCGAGACGATCGTTTCCGTCCTTGCCGTCAACCTTGTCATCGCCGCCGAGACTCAGAATCGTGTCGTCGTTGTCCGTGCCCTTGATATCATCGTTGTCCTCGGTTCCGAAAATGGCGCCGGGAACCTGGACATCGAGCGCGAACTGATCGCTGACAAAAGCGCCTTCCGTATCCGTGGCGGTGACCTCGACGGTAGCCACGCCGAAATCAGCAAACCCCGGCGTGCCGCTGAACAGCCCTGAATCTGCGTCCAGGCTGAGCCAGGCGGGGAGGGCACTGCCGTCCGCCAGCGTTGCGCTGAAAGTCAGAAATTCCCCATGAATGATGTCGTCGTCGGCGAAAGCGTCTGCTGTCAAAAACTCGAATGCGACGCCGTCTAACGCCTGCTGGTCGTCAAGCGGATTGACCAAGACCGGGGCGTCATTGGTGTTGTCGACCGTCAGAATAAAGTTGTCCGATGCCGACTCTCCGAACGTGTCGGTCGCGGTCACGGTGATGGTGAAGGTGCCCACGTCGTCGTTAAGCGGTGTGCCGCCGAAGTTGCTGCCGTCGAAATTGAGCCAAGCGGGAAGGTCGGACCCGTCCGAGAGCGTCGCGGTGAAGGTGAGCGCATCCCCTTCGTCCGAATCAATGAACGCGTCGGCCGGAATGGTCAGATTGAATGCCGCATCCTCATCCGCGGACTGATCCGCAATGCCTGCAGCGACTGCGGGCGGCGTGTTGAGTAGGTCCTCGATGTCTGCACCGGTGAGGGTCAGCAGCTCGTTTTCGGTGAAGACGAACGACTCGACCTGGCGCGCAACATTATCAAACCAGCCGGAAACCGTGACCGAATTGCCGTTGTTGAGGTCGATCAAAAGGTCGCCGCCGATCTTTCGGACTTCGATGTTGTCCACCGAAATTCCAGCGCCGAATACAACCCGGTCCGAGCCGGACGCATCGGTAATGATGTCGGCGCCATCGCCAGACCTCACAAGGTAAGTATCGTCGCCTGCGCCGCCATCGAGGGCATCCCCACCTCGACCGCCGATTATCAGATCGCCGCCGTTCCCCGCGCTGATGTCATCGTTCCCGGCGCCGCCGTCGAGAATATCGTCGCCCCGGCCGCTGTCGACAACGTCGTCGCCGCCGAGACCGTTGATCCGGTCCACCACCTCGGTTCCGCTCAGCGCGTCGTTCCCCTCCGTGCCGTCGATATCAAAGCCTTGTTCCAGCAGTTCGTCGTAAGTGAGCACGGAGCCGTCGGCGAAGGTGATGGTGTCAAACGCGGCGCGGCCCAGTACGTTCTGTGGGTCGAAGTCTTCAAAGCTCAACTTGACCTGGCCGTCATTGGCATTCAGCATCAGTGATCCCACCCCAAAGCGCAGCTGATTTCGGTTGAAGTCCTGAAACCGCAGGCTGCTCCCGCCCGACCGACGATTGATACGGACGTCGTAGGACGTGTTCGCCGGCAGCGCTCCGAAGTCGTAAAAGGTGTTGACCGTCCTGTCTGAAACGAACGGGCCGCTGACCAATATAAAACCGGTGCCCCCTCCGACTGACACGATGCCGCTGCCGGGCCGGCTTCCGAAGCTCAGCGTGTTGTTTCCCGAGCCGACGTTGAGATTCAGCGTGCCGCGAAATTCTGGAGAGATTCCGACGAAGTCATTCCCGCCGCCCACATGAACTTCAGCGTTCTGCACGTCGCCGATACTGATGATGTCGTCGCCGCCCAGTGAGAAGATTCTCTGATCGTTTGCGACCACCTCGACGATATCGGCGCCTGAGGTCCCGAGCACGTCCACCTGGTTCAGAAAATCGCGGCCGGTGATGAGGTAGCTGTTTCCGGCCGTGCCGGCGCCGGGCGCCGCGACCAGGAAATCGTCGAATCCGTCGCCATTGATGTCGCCAGCAGCGCTCACGGACGCTCCGCTTAGATTCCCCGCACTGATCCCCGTCAGCTGGAAGCCGTTGCTGCCGTCGAGAGTGTTTAGGTCCAAAGGCGAGGAGACTCCGGAAGCCTGACCGAAGACGATGAAGGATTGTCCTGCGTCCACAGCGCCTGCCGGATCCGCGTTCGCCGCGCCGAGAATAATGTCGCCGAACCCATCGCCGTTGATGTCGCCGGCGCCGTGCATGGACACGATGCGATCACTGGAAGTCAGCTCCAGCGCATCGTTGGCGCCGAGTGAGTTCGGGTCGATGCCGGCGGCGAATCCGTCCTGCGTTCCGAATAAAACGTGAACGGTATTCTCCGAAGTGTTAATGAGCAGATCGCCGATACCGTCGCCGTTGACATCACCCGCGCTCTGCAATCTTTCACTGGAATGGCTGCCGAGTCCGGTGACAGCGAAGCCGTTGTTCCCATTCAGCGTTCTGAGATCAAAATTCGGGGCAAACCCCTGATTGCTGCCGAAGACAACAAAGGCGCGGGGCTCGAGACTCCCCGGGGCCCCTCCGGCATCGAATGAAGGCACGAATATACCGACATCATCGAAGCCGTCGCCATTGACGTCGCCCACGCCGAAGGCTTGCGCTCCCGTCATCGAGCCATCGTTGGTGCCGGTAATCCTGAACCCATTGCTGCCATCGATGGCGGTGATATCCAGGGTACCGGCGAATCCAGAGGCAGAACCGAAGACGACATACGCTTCGCCGGCGCCCGAGTTGCTGTCCGGGAGGCCGATAACGATGTCGCCGATACCATCGCCGTTGACGTCACCCGCGCCATCGGCGACCGGCTGAGGCTGCGTGCCGAAGTTGGTAATGCGGAAACCATTGGCCGCGCTGAGCGTGGCCAAATTGACCGCCGCGCCGAATCCGCCCGTTCGCCCGAAAACCACCACCGCTTCCGCCGGATCGACGGCATCGCCCGGCAGTGTCAACAGCATGTCATTAAGGCCATCGCCGTTGATGTCGCCGGCACCGGTCAGTGACGAGATTTCCCGTGTGGTCGCAAGCTGGAAGCCGTCAGTCTCGGGAATCAGGGTTAAATCCACTGGTGAGGCGTAGCCGTCCGCGCGGCCGAACACGGCAAATCCACCCTGACCGGTTTCGGCCTCAATCAGGAAGTCCGGCAGCCCGTCGCCGTTGATGTCGCGGGCGTCGCTGACGGCGGCGCCGGCCGCTTCGAAGGTGATGAAGTCGCCCAGTCCCGCGTCGGTGATCAGCTCAGAGCCGCGCAGCGTCAGGGTCAATGTCGACGACGAGCTCTCGCCGCTGTCATCGGACATGGTGTAGTCGATGATGACCACTTCGGACTCGCCCGCGGTAAGCCCGTCGAAGTCCGTGCCGGGGTCGAAGCGGATCTTGTTACCCTCGATGCTCGCAATTCCCCGGGTTCCCTGCAGCGTCACCGAATCCAAGCTGAAGTTGGATGCATCGTCGTCCGGGTCGGCGTCGGTGTCGTTGGCCAGGACGTCGATCAGGAACACCTGGCTGTCCGAAGCCGGAAATACCCGCCCGGCGATGCCGCTGCCGCTCAAATCCCCGGTCGCCGGATCCTCGCTCTGCCACACGGTCACCAGTCCTCCGTTCGCAAGCTGCACGACGCCAGGCCAAACCTGCTGGCCCGCGGTGTTGGTGTTAACCTCGAAAGTGGTTACCTGGCCCTGAGTGTCGAACTGCGCTGCAACGATCTCTGGATTGGAGGGATCGTCTGTTTGCCAGGTGATGATAAAGCCACCGCCGTCGAGCCCCACGACGTCATATCCGTCCGTGCCGTTGGAAAGTCCGAGACGTGTGCTTGCGTCGTTCACCACAATGCTTTGTTCTATCTGATTATTCGAGTCGAATATTTGCGCAAAAATTTCACCATCCGATTTCGTGAACGCAACAACGAAACCGCCGTTGTCCAACGCCGCCACCTTCGGGATCTCGACACGTTGGAACACGACGTTCACGCCGATGGTAAACTCCGCGCCGTCCGGGTCGCCCAGCTCGTCGTATCGCTGCCCGCGCGCCGGAACGGTATCGTTGATGACACCCGCAGTGCTCTCCCACACGGCCACGAATCCGCCATTGGGGAGTGCCGCAAGGTCGGGTTTAAACTGCTGCGCAAATGCGAAGGTGTTGACCAGGAATTCGCCGCCCAGTTTGTTGCCGTCAGCATCAAACCGTTGCCCCAGCACACTCGGACCGGAGCCATCGCCATTGGCGACATTCTGTGCAGACCACACCGCCACAAAGCCGCCATTGGCAAGGCCCGCAACGACGGGCCCCTCTTCGGTCCCGATGTCCTGCTGGGAGGCGATGGAAATCGCCGAACCAACGGCGTTGCCGTCAGCATCAAGCCGCTGAGCGAATATGCTGGAAGTCGTCCCGAACGCGCCGCCGCGCCAGGCGACGACCGCGCCGCCACCGGTAAGCCCGGTCAATGATGGCCTGCTGAGCACCACCCCCGAGCCCGCATCTACCGCGACAACCTCCGAGCCAACCTTGCCGCCGCTGTCGCCGAATCGCTGCGCCTGGATCGCGGATAAATCGCTGTTTGACCAGACGGTCATGAAACCGCCGCCGGAGAGCGTCGCAACGGCGGGACGTGACTGATCACCTGTGGTCTCGCTGTTCACCAGGAACTCATCCGGCGCTCCCGGCGGCGTGAAGATGACTGTGGCTTCATCCGCTACCGCAACGGGCACGGAGTTGAATTCGTTCACCGTGAGGGTGAAAATATCGCTGACGTTCAGACCGCCCTGATCGATGGCTGTCACGCGAACTTCTAAAGCGCCGACATCTGAATCCGCCGGCGTGCCGGTGAAGCCTCCGGTGACGGTGTCGAAGCTAAGCCAAGTCGGCAGAGCGCTGACATTGGCCTGAACTGCGCTGTATCTGAATACATCGCCGAAGTTACTGTCGCTGAATGTGTTGTCGGGTATTTCGAAGTCGAATAGACGCCCTGAGCGCGCGATCTGATCGGGGAGCGGATTGTCGAGCGTAGGCGCGATATTGACGTTTCCTACGTTGAGAGTGAAGGTCGCCGACACAGACTGATTCGAGCTGTCGGTAGCGGTGACGGTGATATTAATCACGTCCTCGTCGCCTATCGTAGGCGTGCCGCTGAAACTCTGCGCTGCGGTATTGAAGTTGAGCCACCCGGGCAGCGGGCTACCATCCGCCAAAGTCGCGCTCAGCTTCAGAATATCAAGGGGCCCATCGTTAAACGTATCCGCCAGAACAGCAAAACCGTACGGCTCGTCCAGATTGATCACTTGGTCGGGCAAGTTGTCCGTGGCCGTCGGCGCCTCGTTGGGAGCATTCAAAATGAGAGACGAAAACGCAATGGTCTCGATAAAGCCTGTCTCGGAGTAGTAATTGACAATGCGCACCTGCCCGCTGGACGACGGGATTGTTGCAATGCTGGAATCCACCGAAACATCGAGCACGAGGTCGTTGCCATCGCGAACGGAGCCATCGAACTGCGGCGTCGCAAAAAACGTTTGACTATCCGAAACCTCCGAGACCCGCTCGAACAAGAGCTGATTGAACCCCCCCAAGTCCTCGATGGTGGCGACGAACCCGTCGACGAAACCGGGGGATGGCACGAAGCGGAAGATTGTCGAGCCGTCGCCGCCCGTAATTGTGGCGCCGTCTGCCAAGCCCAGCTCCTCTGGCAGCATGGACTGAATGACATCCGCATCCCAGGCGGTGCCGTCGTCAAATTGAAGACTCTCTATCTCATTGTCCGTGTCGAACCAATTTAGGACGGTAATTCTGTCGCCGATGAAGGCGTCGTTTTCGAGCACACGGACGATGAGGTCATCGCCGCGCGCCTCGAAGCGAACGTCGTTGGTAGATATTCCCTGGCCGAATTGAAGCTGATCCGTGCCGGCGTCATCGAAGATTTGATCGTCGCCATCGCCGCGAGCGTAAAAGTAGATATCGTCACCGACCCCACCAAAGAGGCTATCGGTGCCTGCATCGCCCGACAGCGTGTCGGCCCCGCTGCCGCCGAACAAGCTGTCTGCGCCAGGTCCGCCGAACAGACGGTCATTGCCTGCCTGACCAAACACGTTGTCATTTCCGTCTTCAGCAAAAACAAGATCGCTTCCGGAGTTGCCTTGAACTTGATCACTGCCCGCACCGCCGAACAGACGATCGTTCCCGCCACCACTCACGAGCAGATCGTTACCACTGAACCCATAGGCCTCGGCATCGCCCGAAGTTGTTAATAGCAAGCTGTCCGATGCGGCACTTCCTATGCGTCTGTCCACAAAGGTCTTGGGCGAAACGCCCGGCTGCCGCTGGGCGGCTGCTTGATTTGCAATGGTGGTGACACCCCAGACCGTTCCGTCATCGAATTCGATAGTTTCGACAAAATTGCTACCGACGAACCAATCTTTGAGAGTCAGCAAATCCAGCGTCAAAGCAAAGCTGGAAAAAAGATTTGGTTTCAGTCTGATTTGAAGATCATCTCCAATCCGGCTCAGCTCAACCTGATCCGGTTTCACACCTCCGATAAGTCGCACCCTATCTGCGGTACCGCCCTCATCGTCAACTAGGTCTTCTCCGTAGCCGAAGCCGAAACGATAGGTATCGTTACCGAGGCCACCTTGAAGTTCGTCGTTTTCCGTTCCGCCGTCAAGCACGTCATCTCCGACGCCGCCCAACAGAAAATCGGCCCCACCTTCGCCGAAAAGCTCGTCGTTGCCGCCCGCGTCTTTGCCGCTTGGAAAAAGTCGAACACGCTGCTCGAAGCTGTCACCACCATCCAGCAACGAATACGGCGTGGTGAAAGTAATTGAGTCGTTCGTCTCACTTTCGATGATCGCCTGAGGGAAAAGCTGCGATACTCCCACCGCATCAAGTCCAAAAATCTGTTTGAAAACAGTGATGCGAAATGTTGAGCCTTGGATGCGTTGGCCCTGTATCCCAACAGAATTATCGAGTTCAAAGATCAGGGGATTGATGTCACCTGCGATAGAATCATTGCCGGCACCACCGAACAAACGGTCATCGCCCTCAGCTCCTGCCAAGGTATCTCGATTCGCGCCGCCGAAGAGCGTGTCGTCACCCTCACCGCCGTCTAGAAAATCCTCTCCGCTGCCGCCGTCGAGATAATCATCGCCAGCTTTCTGCCCCCGGGCCTCCACGATGGAGACTGATAGCCCGCTCAGTTGTGGCGTACGAGTGGGCAAGTTCCGCTCATAACTGTTGCCGATAAGCCCAAATGCGTTTTCATTGGCTCGCTGCACGTATGCCGAGAAAGGTCCTAAAAGCAGCTCATCCGCATCGCCCCACAATATGTCGTTGCCCTCGCCACCGAATAACCAGTCGTCGCCGGCTCCTCCCATGAGCTCATCCTGACCCGTTCCCTCTCCACCCAACAGTAAATCCCTGTTCTCATTGCCCTCTAGAAAGTCGTTACCGCTACCGCCGCGAAGCGTATCCTCGCCGAAGAGCCCTATTAAGCGATCGATTTCGTCGCCGCCGCTCAAGACGTCGGCGCGAAAGCTGCCGGTTATGAGATCATTGTTGCGCCCACCGTCGATGATGGTTCCGAGAATTTTCGGGTCGGGCAACGAGGGCAATGGCTCATTGTTCTCTAGCGCGTCGAAATAACGCTGGCTTTCCAGAAGATCCCCGCGTAGCTCATCATTTCCCGAGCCGCCTCGGATGACATATCCAGGCCGATCATCAGGGGCGAAAACGCGGTCATCGCCACCGAGCCCTTCAACGACTCCAAAGTCATTTAGTTCAAAAAGCTCGTCACCGGGACTAACCCAATTACCCAAAATGGCGACATCGTTCTCTTCGGTAAGCTCTAGTGTTGCGGTGACAAAGCTGGACAAGTCAGTGAGACTGATGCCGAGTGTGCCCAGGGAGTAGTCATTGATTGTCAGCAGGATCCCACCGACTCCCTGATTCGCATCAGTAACTTCGAGGCTTTGGGTCAAGTCGTCGAATTTGTAGCTGAACTGCCCGTCGACGCTTGTGAACATTCCGACCGGGTCGCCCTGGAAGCGTACTCCCGGCGTCAGAAGTGCATCTCGGAGAAATACGCGGCCTTCACCGTCGGCGTCAGTTATGAAATCTCCGTGACCTGCATAGTAAAGGTCGAAACCTTCGCCACCGTCTAAAACATCCGAGCGACTATCTTCGCGCGCCAGGCGTGTGCCGCCATAGAGCAGGTCGTTCCCCTTGCCTCCAAAGATATCGTCGCCATCCTTTCCGCCCTCGAGAAAGTCGTTTCCAAGCTGCCCTTCCAGCCTGTCGGTGCCGCGCCCTCCGCTTAAAAAATCGCTACCAATCCAGCCATAAATTCTGTTGTCGCTGAAATCGCCTTGGAAAAAATCAGACGAAGACGTACCGAAAATAACCTGCGGCACATCAAACGCTGACTTCCTACCGCGCTCGTCTTCAAACTCGACAAGATTGATCTCAAACCTCTTTTCAAGATCACGAAAGAGGATCGACTCTGGCGAGTTTGGTACGGTCTTTCGAGATGTAAAGGGATCGAACCCCGTATCACCAAATCTGAGCTTTTCGAACAAAAAGCGAGCACGGTCTTCTAGGAATTCTTCGCTGAACTCTTCTAGATCGAGTGCGCCTTCAAGATTATGCTGACCATAAAGAGCCTGCATCGCAGGCCGATCAACCAATCCATCAATGCCAACGGGAACAACGAGAAAGGAGTCGAGTTCGGCTAGGGCATAACGATAGGCGAGCCCGAAAACATCAGTTTGTTTGCTCTTGGCGACCAGCGCATCTGCGCTTAAACCCTCAAGACCCGAAATCTGAAATCGAGAAACAGTTTGAAACGACTCGAGTTTGGTTTTCAGTTCATCATAAAACTCATCGGTCCTTTCAGTGTCCTGATTTGCCTTTGATATTCCGAACAATTTGCCAACGTCTTCTAGTATGGATTGCAGGGTGGTTTTTCTACCAATCGATGCGCTCTGGAGCACGTCGTGAACTACTTTGAAATCGAGTGAGGAAACAAGTGGATTTAGAAGATCGAGAATCCGGTAAACAGATAAACCATTCGTTAGGAACTGCATTGGATGATTTTTTACATCAATCAGCCCCAATCCCTGATCCTCAATATAAATTGCAACCGACTCGCCAAACTGGATTCCAAGCCCGGCCGCAACCTCGAGACCCGCTGCGCCATATACATGCGTGACGTTCGGTAGAGATACATCTCGCTTTATTCCAAGGAACCGCTCGAAGAGCTCAATAAAAAGGGTGCCGACAGGTAGGTCGCCTGGCTGACCGAAGCCGAGGCCGGGCGCATTGAAGGTATAAACGTGCTCCAACGTAATGTTTTGTTGGTTCTGAAAATCCGTATCGAGCTTCAATAAGGTTCCCAGATGGCCGCCAAGCGAATGCCCAGTGACAGTAAATGAATCGTTGAGAGTGCCATTTATCCGTTGCTGTTCAATGAATTCTTTTAAGTCTGCGAACTGCGCAGTAGCTGCACCAATTAATGCAATTTCGAGGCCGTTGAGAAGGTCACTGGGCGAAGTTGGTTCGGTGCCGCGGATGGCTAGAAATTGCTTGCCCGCTGCATCGACATAAATCGTTGCAGATAGTCCGCTTTCGCGCGCCTGAAACGAGGCAACAACATCATACTTAGCTAAAAAATTGTCGGCTTGCGTTGGAGTGAAATGGCGGTCGTTAATTAAGCCCGCACGTGTCAAAGCGTCTGACAATGAACCATCCAAATACGCCGCGTCTGCTAATAAAGCTTGCTGATACAATGCTTCAATTGAAATGGTCATATCGAGATATTCTCGCGCTGTTAGTGTAATCGTCGTTATGAGGCGGGTCTCAAAATGTCGCTAGCTTTCAAGTCTTTCTGACCGTTACAGGTAAATTTCCCTTGTGGCGACCCTGAATGCTTTCTACCCATCGGGTAATACCAGTAGAAGCGATTCTCGAAAATCTTCTCGTTTAACTTCGTATCAATCACTTGAGTCCGTCCGTAGGCAATGTAACCTGGATAATCGAGTGGGTCGGGCGGTGACTGAGGTAAGTGTTTACCGTCTCGAGATACGCGACCATAATCGAACAGTTTTATGTAGCGACTTGAAGGTTTATCATACTTTTCCACACCTACACATTGACCTAAGAATTTTCCATCACGTTGCTGCAGCCCTGCTAACCATTCTTTTAAGTGGATTTTTTCGTTATCGAAACACGTAGTATCCCCATCTGGTTTTAAACTGTAGCGGTATACTTCAAGGTTGTTATTGTTTCCGCCTCGCCATGCGCCTTGAATGCATTCGTGATACTCATAACCGTCAAAAAGGATTGCATCCCTAATATCTAGACAGCTGTTTTTCTCTTCGAATTGTTGTGCTTGACCGTAACCTCGAACAAACACTGGATCCTTGGCGAAGTTGCGATCGGGTGTATCGCATAAGGAGTCAAAAAGCGCCCTGTCTTCGCTTGCTGTGTGAGAGACGGGCGCGCAGCCTGAAACAAGTGCGCTTAGAAAAATCACGCCAAGGTACCTATGGGTCATCGCAGAGCGACGGCAATGATGTGACCTTGATCGATGGTTGAATTTCTCCATGCTTTAAGTTCTCCGCTTCTGAAATAATGTCGGTTAAGTAAGAGTGGGTAGAAAAATGTATATGCTTAGCTAAGGTACATTTCGTATTTTTTAGAGTAGCGACCGGCCACTCATTCATTCTCATTTGGCAGCGCGCTTAGGAATCACCACGTCTTGAAGTTCCCATGCCCAACTCTTCTTTGGTCGACTACGTCGCGCGCGTTCCTCTTGGGGACACTCCTGCCGACCCCATCCAGCCTCTGAAGTCCAAGTACCCGTGTGTCTGGAACCATAGGGGAGGTAAAAGTAAGTCGTCTTTTCTGCAAGCACTTCATTTGTAGACATTTCTATTACGTTCGCCCTCCCAAAAAGAACCACCCCAGCCTTCGAGGTCCAGGAGTCTTTTACACCGAATTCATGGGTACCATCGGGCGTGACACGTCCAACGTCACTCAAGAGCAGATAGCGGCTCTTAGGCTTGGCGTATTCCCGGACTCCTAAGCATTTCCCTTCAGGCAGGGTCGCCCGCCTGCGCTTGCCAGGCGCGGTCATCTCATCTGACCATGGATGATTGCAGGCCTCTGAGCCAGCGCTTTCGATGCTGAATCGAAATGTCTTGAATTCTTTGACGTTCCGTTCAGACCAGGGGAGGCGCATACACTCGTAATACTGGTATTCATTCTCTAAGAGATTTGCGGTTGTAAGCCTAGGATCGGAACATTTGATCTGCCTTGAAACATGTCCGGTGCCCTCGGCGAATCCCGGGGCTTGGACGGTTCGACGGATGAATACCCGTTCGGGGTCATTGCAAAGCGCGTAGAAGCGAGCTACGTCTTCACTTTCAGTTGGTGATCGCGGTGGTCCAAAACATGCGGCAAGCAGAAGTAATGAAATCATTGCGGAAGCTAGCCGGCAGTAGTCCAGTGAAATGCTTTCGTAATTGAGAATCACTATCGCTCCCTTGCACTTTCCTGCTTGAATCTAAGTAGTGGGCTAAGTAGGTATTCAATGAGCCTGCGTTGTCCAGTCTTTGCTTCGACCGTTACCGTCATACCTGGGGACAGCGTGACGGTCTTGCCTTCTACGTTTAGCGTGGATTCTTTCAGCAGCACTTTCGCCGTGTAGACGAGACCGACGTTCTCGTCCTGGACGGCGTCTTCCGAAAGCGTCTCGATTTTGCCGTCCAAGGTGCCGTACCTGGTGAAGGGGAATGCCTCAATCTTCACCTCGGTTTTCTGGCCGGCTTCAACGAAGCCTATGTCCTTGTTCTGAAAAAACGCCTCGACCTCGAGGGGCGCGCCTTCAGGGACGATCTCCATCAGGTGCTGGGCGGGCGTGACGACACCGCCAACGGTGTAAATCGCGAGTTGCTTCACAACACCGTCCACGGGCGCCTTGAGATGCTGCAGGTCGGTGCGCTGGCGGGCTTTCACTAGTTCTTCGTTGATGGAGGCCAGGCGAAGCTCGACGTCGCTCAGCTCGGCCGTGAAGCTGGCGCTCATCTGGTTAACGGCCGCGATGCGTTCTTCTTTGAGGGCGCGGATGTCGGCGTCGATGGCCTGGCGGTTGCGGCGCTCGATGTCGAGCTGCTTGGTTTGGGTGATGCGTGCCTCTTCGGCCTCCGTCCACTGCACCCGGGAGCCAAGATTCGAGTCAAGCAGCCGTTTGAGCGCCTCGGCGCGCTCGGTGACCAGGGGCAGGGTGCTTTTCAGCTGGTCGATGCGGTCGTTAATGGCGCTACGTTCGGCACGCCGCTGGGCAATGCGTTCTGTAATATTTGCAAGCCGCGCGCGCGCTTCGGCAAGCTGCTGCTGCGCCCGCTCTTTATGGTGCCTGAGTTGCGTGGGATTGGCGCCTTCGATGCCGACAGCGCTGAATTCACTGGCGAGCTGAGGTTTTTCGCCCCGCTCCAGACTTAATAGGGCGGCGCGGAGCGCGCTTAGTCGCGCGCGATCCAGTTCCAGCGCAAGCCTCTGGGCCTCGAGGCGCGCGGTGTCGGCGCCGGTGGCGGTGCTGTCCAGCTCGATGAGCACCTGTCCTTCACTGACACGCTGGCCTTCGTCTACCAGAATGCGTTTCACCACGCCGCTTTCAAGCGGTTGGATGACTTTGACCCGGCCGGAAGGCACCACTTTGCCGTGGGCGACGGCGACGATGTCGACTTTCCCTACGCTGGCCCAGGCGACGCCGACAATCACGAAGGCCACGATTGCCCAGATGATCCAGCGCGCCGCGGGGAGCGGCGGTGTTTCCTGGATCTCGAGCGCGGCGGGAAGAAATTCGAGCTCGTCTTTGCTGCGCTTCTTGGCCATGTGCTAATTACCTCGCGCTCGCCATGCCCACCTGGTGGGCGTGGAGTCTCGCGTAATAGCCGCTTGCGCTCAGAAGCTCCGCGTGGGTGCCCTGCTCGATGATGCGGCCGGTGTCGACGACCACGATGCGGTCGGCGATTTTGAGCGCGCTCAATCGATGGGCGATGACGAACACCGTGCGGCTTGAGCAGATGTAGCGCATGTTCTGCTGGATCACGTGCTCGGACTCGTAGTCCAGCGCGCTGGTGGCCTCGTCCAGGATCAGGATTTTCGGGTTGGTGATCAGGGCGCGGGCGATGGCGATGCGCTGGCGCTGTCCGCCGGAAAGATTGGATCCGTGCTCGCCAATCTGGGCGTCGTAGCCCTCCGGGAGCTCGAGGATGAACTCATGCGCGCCGGCGAGCTTGGCCGCCATAGTGACCCGCTCCATGGGCATGGCGGGATCGCTCAGCGCAATGTTCTCGCGCACCGAGCGATTGAAAAGGAAGTTCTCCTGCAAAACCACGCCGATGTTGTGGCGCAGCCACACGGTATCGACCATGGCCAGATCGACGCCGTCCACCAGCACCCGTCCCGATTCGGGCACGTAAAGACGCTGGATGAGTTTAGCCAGCGTGCTTTTGCCGGATCCTGAGCGCCCGACGATGCCGATCACTTGACCCGGATGCACGTCGATCGAGATGTCGTGGAGCACCTCCGGACCGTCGGGGCGATAGCGGAAGGTGACGTGCTCGAAGGTGACCCGGCCTTCGAGCTTCGGCAGCGAGGCGCGGCCGGGCGAGTAGGTGGGCTCGGGCTTGACGTTGAGGATGTCGCCTAAGCGCTGCACCGAGATCCCGGCCTGCTGAAATTCCTGCCAGAGCTGCACCAGGCGCAGTATCGGTCCGCTGACCCGCGCGGCAAGCATGTTGAAGGCCACCAGCTGGCCCACGGTGAGCGCGCCGTCGATGACCAGCCGCGCGCCGATCCAGAGGATGAGCAGGGTGGTCACCTTACTGATGAAGGAGGCCGTCTGATTGGCGACGTTGCCGAGCTGGGTGGTCTTGAAGCTCGCGCGCACGTAACCCGCGAGCTGCTCTTCCCAGCGGCGTTCACTTTGGGGCTCGACGGCGCCGGACTTGATGGTCTCGATGCCGTTGATGGATTCCACCAGGAACGCCTGGTTCTCGGCGCCGCGGTTGAACTTCTCGTGCAGCCTGGCGCGGAGAATAGGCGTCACGATCCAGGCGAGGATCGCGTAACACGGTATGGCGCCAATGACGATGAGCAGAAGCTTGGGGCTGTATAGATACATCACCGCTAAAAAGACGAAGATGAACAGCAGATCGATGACCAGCGTCACCGCGGAGCCGGTGATGAAGTTGCGGATGGTCTCGAGCTCGCGCACGCGGGCGACGGTGTCGCCGACGCGCCGGGCCTGGAAGTAAGCCAGCGGCAGCCTGAGCATATGGCGGAACAGATCCGCGCCTAAGCTCACGTCGATGCGGTTGGTGGTGTGGGAGAAGACGTAGGTGCGAAGCCCGTTGAGGATGACGTCGAAGAGATAGACCACCAGCAGGCCAAAGGCGAGCACGTCGAGAGTCGTGAGGCCGCGGTGCACCAGCACCTTGTCGATGACGACCTGGAAAAAGAGCGGCGTGACCAGGGCGAAGAGCTGGATGAAAAAAGACGCCAGCAGGATCTCGCCGAGGAGCTTTTTGTATTTGAGGATGGCCGGGATGAACCAGGAGAAATCGAACTGCCTAAGCTCGTCGGCGAGACCGGCGCGCTTGGTGATCAGCACCAGGGTGCCGGTCCAGCGCGATTCGAACTCTTCCTGCGTCTGAACCGTTGGCCGCCCTTCGAGGGGGTCGTGGATCAGCACTTTGCCCTCGGCGAACTGGGCGAGCACCACGAAGTTGCCGTCGCTCAAGGCGGCAATGGCCGGCAGCTTGATTTTGTCGAGCCGTGACCACTGCGACGTGATGGCGCGGGCTTTGAGGCCTAAGGACTTGGCGGCGCGGAGAATAGTGTCCGAATCGAAGGGCTTGTCGGCGGTTCCGAACTGGTGACGGAGCTGGCCGTCATCCGCCGGCACGCCGTGGAATCGCGACGTCAGGACGAGGCATGCGGACCCCGTGTCGATATCGCGGCTGGGAGACGAATCTGACATTCGTCCGAACCTTTGTAGTTATGTATTCTTTCGCGTCCCTGCGTAATCGGGCGTCTGATCGCCGCAGTCCGTTCTTTGCCCGCTGTCCGGCGAGCCTGTTGAAATCTGTGCCGCCTTTTTCAGGTCAGGCCGTCTTCGGCGCGCGGCGTGCTCTCTTACTCACTCCACTCTCTGGCTCCGAGAGGATTTCGGTGGGAGATATCACCTGCTTATAATTATTGTTAGGGATTTTTTCGGTGGAGACCCCTTACAGGTGGGTTACGGTTCGTTGGTCCGAAACTTTCGAGTTTTATTTTCGCGAGGGCTGTTCCGGATTCGAGTGCGTAGTCGAATCGAAGCCAGGGGAAAATCCCAGTCGTGATAATGCACCGATTGCATAACCGCCGTCAAAACAGTCAGTTGCATGGTGCCT
This sequence comes from Gammaproteobacteria bacterium, assembly GCA_041589735.1. Taxonomy (GTDB): domain Bacteria; phylum Pseudomonadota; class Gammaproteobacteria; order HK1; family HK1; genus CAMYJH01. Next base: position 16,513 of record JBFHVA010000059.1, read on the forward strand.
TAGATTCCCGGGAGATCTGGCTGATCGGGCGCCAGGCACCAAGCTGCGGGGCTTAGCATCAACGGTCGTCACTGTAGTCGAGCCCGCGCGGGGGGTGTCGGCTAAGTAATACCGATCGATCTTTTGCAATCTCTGCATGGACCGGTTGAGCCTGCGAGAATCTGGGAAAGAGGTTACCCAGATCTACGAACGGGTGTCACCCTCGTATCTAAACTAATCACCGTGCGCGCCATTGAAGGCCGGTGAGTATAAAGCCGCTCACGGCGTGTCGCTCAGTGGATTAACAGTCCACCGTTCACATCCAGCACTACGCCGGTGACGTAGCTGGAAAGATCCGAAGCTAAAAACAGAATCACTTTGGCCACCTCTTCCGGCTGACCGAGCCGGCCCAGAGGAATGCCCCTGGCGATGCGCGCCTTGTCCTCGGGCGTCATCTTGCCGTGGGTGAAGTCGTTGTCGATGGGTCCGGGCGCCACCGCGTTGACGCGGATTCCTTCCGGCGCGAGCTCACGGGCGAGACCTTTGGCCAGGCCGAAAATACCCGACTTGGCCGCGGCGTAATGGCTGCTGCCGAACACGCCGCCGCCCGCGCGACCGGCAATGGAGGATACGCAGACAATGGCGCCGGAACCGCTTTTTCGTATATGCGGAACGGCCGCCTGGGCCATCTGAAAATTGCCGCGCAGGTTGATGTCCAGCACTTCATCGTATTCTCGCGGAGAGATTTCGCCGAGCGGA
>JBFHVA010000060.1:0-16817 GCA_041589735.1 Gammaproteobacteria bacterium
CCCTTCGCTTCCGGGATCAGGTTGGACTCGTCGACCTCGAATGTCTTGGCCGCATATCGGCATCCGTAGAGTCCGACCTTGCCGGTGCCTGCCAGCAGCTTGAGAAATTCCTCAATCTCTGTCGGCGCGCCCTCTTCTTCCAGTCGTTGCCGCAGCCAGTCGGCCTCAGAAGCGTGACGCCCTTCGATTGTGGGCGTGGTGTGGAGGCTTAGGACTTATCTATGAAAGCTGCAAAAGCACGAGTTGACTATTCGAATATGAACGAAAGTCAGACTGTCAGCGCCAGGACCCGAATCCTCGTTAGTCGCCTGTCGGAATTACACCTTTCCCCTCGATCATCAAGATAACCGAACGGACTGGCGCGCTCGTTTTATGAAGTACACCCTTTGGAACCATAAAACCTTGCTGAGGATGCAATTCAACAGATTGGCCTTCAATCTCAATTACAAATCGACCGTCGACAACGTAGAAAAATTCGTCTTCGTCGTCGTGCTTGTGCCAATGAAACTCTCCTTGTAATACGCCAATCCGAACGACACAGTCGTTCACCTCGCATAGCGTCTGATTGAACCACTGGTCCTTGGTTTCATTCTGAAGCCTCTGCACGTCGATGAGTTCCAGTGGCTTGAATTTCACGTCTGTATGTATCGAATACCGCGTTTCGGCATTCATAAGCTGTGTTCCCTTAGCTGCAATTATTAAAGCAACGACGTCAGCTCAAGTACGTTCTTAGGTCGAAAAAAATAATGAGAGAAAGCGAAAAATCACTCAATTGTATTGCAAGGAAATTGGCGCGCCCGGAGAGATTCGAACTCCCGACCCCCTGGTTCGTAGCCAGGTACTCTATCCAACTGAGCTACGGGCGCGTGGGGTGGATTTTACGATACATCGATCGGTGATGTGGGTGCCGGTGGCCAGGCTTAGGGCAATCCCATGATTCGGAAGGGGCGGGATTATCCAAACCGTTGATTTTGCTGTCAACCAAATGAACAGCCCGCCTTCGTCCGCCTACGCTTACGCTCTGGCGGGACTCCGGCGTGGCATCATTAAAAAAGGGCTCTTTGAGCCCTTTTTTAATGATGGCGGAGAGAGAGGGATTCGAACCCTCGATGGGGTATAAGCCCATACTCCCTTAGCAGGGGAGCGCCTTCAGCCACTCGGCCATCTCTCCGGATATCGGGAAGGGAAGGATACAGAAGGCTTAAGGAGGTGGCCAGCGATGCGCCGGAGCCTGCCTCCGGGAGCGATCGGGGGCGGGCTCAATAGCCTCGCGTCACTCTGTCTCGTTGGGCGTCTGTTCGCTCGGAGCCTCGCCGGATTTTTCCGCCTGGATCCGCTCGTAAATCTCTTCCCGGTGCACGGAGACTTCTTTAGGGGCGTTGACGCCGATGCGCACCTGGTTTCCCTTGACTCCCAGCACCGTTACGGTGACCTCGTCACCAATCATGAGCGATTCGCCGACTCTCCTGGTCAAAATCAGCATGTCCTTTCTCCTCGGCCTCCTCGGCTTGCGCTGCGCTCCCGATTTGGGGGAACGGCTTCCACGCGCATATCCCTGATTCCTCTCCCTGGCGCCGGTCGTCTCTCCGGAACGACTCCGCGCCGCCATTTTTCAAGCATAGTCAATCGCCGCGCCCGACGATACACCCCCCTCCCGATACCGGGTCAAGCCTTTGCGGCGGATTCGTTGAGTCCGAACGCCGAGTGCAGCGCGCGCACGCCCAGCTCCATATACTTCTCGTCCACCACCACCGAAATCTTGATTTCCGAGGTGGAGATCATCTGGATGTTGATGGACTCTGCGGCCAGCGCCTCGAACATGGTGCTGGCGATGCCGGCGTGAGATCGCATTCCGACGCCGACCAGAGAAATTTTGGCGATGCGATTATCTCCAGTCACTTCTTCAGCGTCCATATCGCGGGCGATCTTTCCCAGCAGCTTCATCGCAGTGTCGAAATCGTTGCGGTGCACGGTGAACGTCATGTCCGTCTTGTCGTCGGCGGATACGTTCTGCACGATCATGTCCACTTCGATGTTGGCCTCGGCGATGGGGCCGAGCACCCGGAATGCGATGCCGGGTTTGTCCGGAACCCCGCAGATGGTGATCTTCGCCTCGTCGCGATTGAATGCGACACCGGAAATGAGCGGTTGTTCCATGAGCTGTTCCTCGGGAATGATGCGTGTGCCCTCGCCTTCTACAAAAGTCGAAAGCACTCGCAGGGGCACGTTGTATTTACTGGCGAATTCTACTGCCCGGATCTGCAGCACCTTGGCGCCTAAGCTCGCGAGCTCCAGCATTTCCTCGTGGGTGATCTCCTTGAGCAGGCGGGCGTCGGGCACGACGCGGGGATCCGACGTGTACACTCCTTCCACATCGGTGAAGATCTGGCATTCGTCCGCGTTAAGCGCCGCGGCCAACGCCACCGCGGTAGTATCGGAGCCACCACGGCCCAGCGTGGTGATGTCGCCGTCGCCGTTGATGCCCTGAAACCCGGCGACCACCACCACCTTGCCCGCGGCCAGATCGGCCATGATGGGATCCTTGTCGATGTGAGTGATGCGCGCCTTGGTATGCGTATTGTCCGTGGTGATGCGCACCTGGGCGCCGGTATAGGACCGTGCCGAGCAGCCCAGGCTCTCGAGCGCAATGGCCATAAGCGCAATGACCACCTGTTCGCCGGTAGAGAGCAGCACGTCCATTTCCCGGGGCACGGGCCTTGGCGTGATGGTACGGGCGAGGTCCAGCAGGCGATTGGTTTCGCCGCCCATGGCGGAAACCACCACTACGATCTGATGGCCCTGATCGCGGGCGGCTTTCACCTTGACGGCGACGTTTCGGATGCGATCCAGATCGCCGACCGAAGTGCCGCCGAATTTTTGCACCAGAAATGACACAGGCCCAGCTGCCGTTAAGGCGTGCTCCCAGGTTCAGTGATCGGAAATGTTCGAGACGGCTTTGTCCTTGGCATCAGGCCGACAGCCGCTCCTTGATCCAGTTGGGTACCGAGCGGATGGCCTGATCGATCTTGGAAGGATCGTTGCCACCGGCCTGCGCCATATCCGGCCGTCCGCCGCCACGCCCGCCCACCTGCTGAGCGACGAAGTTCGCCAGCGGACCGGCGGCGATGCGATCAACGTAATCGGCGGTGACGCCCGCCACCAGGCTCACCTTGTCGCCCTGCACCGTGGCCAGGACGATGGCGGCAGAGCCGAGCTTGTTCTTGAGCCGGTCGACGGTCTCGCGCAGTCGCTTCGGATCAACGCCTTCGAGTTTCGCCGCCAGCACCTTGAGCCCGTCCAGATCTTGCGCCTGGGCGGCGAGATCGTCCCCCTGGCTGGCGGCCGAGCGCGCCTTCAGTTGCTCGAGCTCACGCTCGAGTTCCCGGTTGCGCTGCAGCAGCTGGTTGGTTTTTTCCACCACGCTGTCACGATCGGATTTGAGCGCGTAAGCGACGCCGCCGAGTCGATCTTCCAGATCCCGCACCCAGTGAAGCGCGCCTTCACCGGTGACCGCCTCCACTCGGCGCACGCCGGCGGCGACTCCTGTTTCAGAAGTGAATTTGAATAATCCGACGTCGCCGGTCTTTGCCACGTGAGTGCCGCCGCAAAGCTCGGTGGAATACTCCCCGAAGCTCAAGACCCGCACCGGATCGTCGTATTTTTCGCCGAACAGCGCGATGGCGCCGCTCTCCCTGGCCTTGTCCAGCGGCATCACCCGGGTGATGGCTTGGTCGTTCTGAAGCACCCATTGATTGACCAGGTCCTCGATCTCGCGAAGCTGCGCTTTGGTCACGGGCTCGAAGTGCGAGAAGTCGAAGCGCAGTCGATCCGGCGCCACCAGGGAGCCCTTTTGCGTCACGTGCTTGCCCAGAACTTTTCGAAGCGCCGCATGCAACAGGTGCGTGGCCGAATGATTGCGCGCGGTAGCGCGGCGACGCGCCATGTCGACCTTGGCCAGCAGCTTGTCGCCAACGCGGATCTCGCCGTCGGTCATGACGCCGTAGTGCACCACCGCCTCGCCGCGACGCTGGGTGTCCTCGACTTCGAAGCACGCGCCGTTGGCACAAAGCTCGCCGCGGTCGCCTACCTGACCGCCGCCCTCTGAATAAAAAGGAGTGGATTCGAGCACCACCATGCCGCGGTCCTCGGGGCCCAAGCCGTCCACCGGCGCGCCGTCGCAAAACAGCGCGATCACCTTGCTTTCCTTATCAAGGTGCTCGTAGCCGACGAACTCGCTGCAGGCATCCACCGTGAGGCCCTTGTCGCCTGTGGCCTCGAACTGGCTCGCAGCGCGGGCGCGCTGGCGCTGCCCTTCCATGGCCTCTTCGAAGCCCTTCATATCGACGCTCAAGCCCCGTTCCCGCGCGATGTCGGCGGTCAGATCCACCGGAAAGCCGAAGGTGTCGTAGAGCATGAACACCGTCTCGCCGGGGATCTCCTTGCCGGAAAGTTCTTCGATGGCCTCTTCCAGGATCCCCATGCCCTGGTCGAGCGTCTCGGAGAAGCGCTCCTCTTCCTGCTTGAGGATGCGCTCCACCATGGGGCGGCGCTCGCCAAGCTCGGGATAGGCCTTGCCCATCTGCGCTTCTAAGGACTCCACAAGCAGATAAAAGAACGGCTCACTCACGCCAAGCTTATGGCCGTGTCGGATCGCTCTTCGAATGATCCTTCTCAGCACGTAGCCGCGACCCTCGTTGGACGGCACCACGCCATCGACGACCAGAAAGGCGCAGGCGCGGATGTGATCGGCAATGACTCGAAGCGACTTGTCGCTCAAATCCTTGGTTCCGGTGATTTTGGCAGCGCGCTTGATAAGAGCGGTGAATAGATCCGTTTCGTAGTTGCTGTGCACACCCTGAAGCACCGCAGCCAGCCGCTCGAGCCCCATGCCTGTGTCCACCGACGGCTTCGGTAAAGGCGTCATGGTGCCGTCGGCGTCGCGGTTGAACTGCATGAAAACAAGATTCCAGATCTCGATGTAACGATCGCCGTCCTCGTCCGGGCTTCCGGGCGGGCCGCCGGGCACCTCGGGCCCGTGGTCGTAGAACACCTCGGAACAGGGTCCGCAGGGACCAGTATCGCCCATGGACCAGAAGTTATCCTTCAAGCCGCAGCGGGAGAAGCGCTCAGGATCGACGCGAATTTCTTTCAGCCAGATGTCTTCGGCTTCCTGATCTTCTTCGTAGACGGTGACCCAGAGTCGTTCAGCAGGCAGGCCGTAAACTTCAGTGAGTAGCTCCCAGCAGTACTGAATAGCTTCACGCTTGAAATAGTCACCGAAGCTGAAGTTGCCCAGCATTTCGAAAAAGGTGTGGTGGCGCGCGGTGTAGCCGACATTTTCCAGATCGTTGTGCTTGCCGCCGGCGCGCACGCAGCGCTGCGAGGTGACGGCGCGCTTGTAGGATCGCTTGTCCGCGCCCAAAAAGACGTCCTTGAACTGCACCATGCCGGCGTTGGTGAACAGCAGCGTGGGATCGTTGGCCGGCACCAGCGGGCTGCTGGGCACAATCTCGTGCCCCCGGTCCTTGAAGTACCGGAGGAAGGTGCTGCGGATTTTGTTGCTACTCAGCTTCTTCATCACTGTCGCCTGCGGCCAGGGCCTTTCGAGCCTGTTCCGCGGTAAATCCCCGCTGGGCCAGAAATCGCGACTGGCGGGCGCGATCTTTTAAGTCCGACGGCGGCGCCGGGCCGAAACGCTTCGATTTCGCCTTTTTCGCTCGCTCGAGCCAAACCGGGTCCCACAGGTTAACGTACCCGCGCGCGGTGTCTTCGTCTATGCCGCGTTGCTCGAGCTCGTTCAGGATTTTAAGCGGTCCGTGGCCGCGCTCGGCGCGCTGGCGGGCAAATTGCTCGCTGAAACGGGCATCGGAGAGGAGTTTCCGGCGCTCGAGGCCGTCGAGAACCTCGGCCACCACGGCCGCGTCGAAGCCCCGCGCTTTAAGCTTGCGCGTAAGCTCGAAGCGCGAGTGCTCGCGCCGGGCCAGCAGATCCTGGGCCTTGGCGCGAGCCTCCTCGCGGGTCTCGCTCAGGCTTCGACTTCCTCCGCTTCCGGCTCCTCGGCCTTGCTGCCGATGAGCAACTCGCGGATCTCGGTGCTGATGGCCTGGGCCACGTCTTTATGCTGCTTCAAGTACTCGCGCACGTTGTCGCGGCCCTGGCCGATGCGATCGCCGGCGTAGCTGTACCAAGCGCCCGACTTCTCGACGATCTTGTGCTTGACGCCTAGGTCGATGAGCTCGCCTTCCCGCGAGATGCCCTCGCCGTAGAGGATATCGAACTCCACCTGCTTGAACGGCGGCGCCACCTTGTTCTTCACCACCTTGACCCGGGTCTCGTTGCCCACCACCTCGTCGCCGCGCTTGATGGATCCGATGCGCCGGATGTCCAGGCGCACGGAGGCATAGAACTTGAGCGCGTTGCCGCCGGTGGTGGTCTCGGGGCTGCCGAACATGACGCCGATTTTCATCCGGATCTGGTTGATGAAAATGACCAGGGTGTTGGAACGCTTGATGTTGGCGGTGAGCTTTCGCAACGCCTGGGACATGAGCCGCGCCTGAAGGCCCATGTGAGAGTCGCCCAAGTCGCCTTCCAGCTCCGCTTTGGGCGTCAACGCCGCCACCGAGTCGATGACGATGATGTCCACCGCGCCGGAGCGCACGATCATGTCGGCGATCTCCAGCGCCTGCTCGCCGGAGTCCGGCTGCGAGAGCAAGAGATCGTCCACGTTGACGCCGATCTTTCTGGCGTAACCAGGATCCAGCGCGTGCTCGGCGTCGATGAAAGCCGCCGCGCCACCCGCTTTTTGCGCCTGGGCTACAACTTCCAGACTCAAAGTCGTCTTGCCCGAAGATTCCGGTCCGTAGATTTCCACCACCCGGCCGCGGGGCAGACCGCCCACGCCAAGCGCTACGTCCAGCTGTAGTGAACCGGTCGAAACCACCTCGATATCCTTGACGGCGGTGGTGTCGCCCATGCGCATGATCGCACCCTTGCCGAACTGCCGTTCGATCTGACTCAAAGCCGCGGTAAGCGCTTTTTTCCTATCGTCTTCCATGCCGATTGACCTCCAATCCGGTTCATTGATGTGGCGCGGAGGATTATCACACAGATGCTATGACCCTCCTAGACCTTGCGGCCTACAGCGGCCACGACCGCAGCATCTTGTATTGCGCGCCTGTAGAAAGGGTTTTCGATTCAAGCAGATGAAAGGCATCCACTGTCCAGGAAATCGGTGCGTGGGGCTCGCCGAAACTCGGTTCGACGCTGGCTTTGCGCGCCAGCGTCAGGTGGGCCCGATACGGACGCAGCTCCGGCTCGATGCCGCAGCCCTTGAGGCCCTGGCGCAGGGCGTTGACCAGCGCTGTGAGCGCCTCGGGGGTCTCATCGCAGCCGGACCAGATCACCCTCGGGCGGGGCCAGAAGCCCAAATGGGTGAACTCGAGGGTAAACGACGCGCCGCTGATATCGCTGGCCGCGGATTCGGCGCAGCGGCGGGTCTCGGGCGCCACCGATCCGAGAAATGCCAGGGTCAGGTGTAGATTCTCCGCCGGGATTTTACGCCCGCGGCGCTTGAGAGACTTCGACGCGATGGCGGCGAAGCCTTCGCGCACCTCGTCGTTGGGCCAAAGGGCGAAGAACAGCCGCTGGCGCGGCGCGGATGGATCCCGTTTCTCGGGCATTCAGCTCTTTTTTCCTTTGCCGCCTGGGTTCACCAGCTCGATGACACCGTGAAGCGCGTCGATCACAGATTGCCTGCGGACCGCGGTCCGGTCCCCGGGGTAGTGGCGGGTGACGGCGCGGACCTCGCCACTGGATCTTGCCCAGGCGAGGCACACCATGCCCACGGGTTTGTCCTCGGTGCCTCCGTCGGGCCCCGCCACGCCGCTCACCGCGACGGCCACGGTGGCGGCGCCTCTGAGCGCGCCTTTGGCCATCTCCCGCACCACCGCTTCACTCACGGCTCCGTGGGCGGCAAGCGTTTCCGCCGAAACGCCGAGCATCTCGCGTTTGGCCTCGTTGGAATAGGTGACATAAGCCCGGTCGAACCAGGCGGAACTGCCCGACCGGGTGGTGACGGTCTGGGCGATCCATCCCCCGGTGCAAGATTCCGCCGTTGCCAGCACGTCGCCCGAGGTTTTCAGCGCTTGACCGACACGCTTCGACAAAACATCCAGCTCGCTCATTTCCACCCTATCAGTCCCACGCAAATACCGCTTTCATCGCGTCAGTTTCTTCAAACTGTCTTTGATGCCTGAAACGTCATCCCCGCGAAAGCGGGGATCCAGTAGACAATTCTTCATTTTCAAATGGCGGTGTTGAATCTTTTGATCGCGTCAAGATCACGTTGCACGGATCCATATTCGTGGTCGACGCCGCTCAACATATGCGTTGACTGGATCCCCGCATTCGCGGGGATGACAAAGCTGCTATCCGCAACGCTCAGTTGGGGTCAGTCTGGCGTTTCGTCTTGAAAAATTCCCGCAGAAGATGGGCGCAACGTTCTGCAAGTAATCCGCCTTCGCACTCGGGGCGATGGTTGAGCACTTGCGATCCCAGCACGTCGAAAACGCTCCCGGCGGCGCCCCAGCGATCATCGGAAGCGCCATAGATCACCCGCGACACCCGCGCCTGGATAATGGCGCCGGCGCACATGGGGCAGGGTTCCAGGGTGACGTACAGCGTGGTTCCCGGCAGGCGATAGTTGTCGAGCGACTTCGCCGCGGCACGAAGCGCCACGATCTCGGCGTGGGCGCTGGGATCCGCGTCGCTTATGGGCCGGTTGAAGCCAGCGCCGATCTCTCGATCGTCCTTGACCACCACCGCGCCCACAGGTACTTCTCCCGCTGCTCTGGCGTTGTCAGCCAAAGCCAATGCACGAATCATCCACTGTTCATCGGTTTCGGTGAACGTGGCGGCGGATTCGGGTGAGTCAGCAACGGTCACAATTTGAAGGCGGGAACCCGAGAAGCGCTCGCTAATTCTTCACTCGCTTTAATCAACAGGTACGTCATAGGGAATCGAACAATGCCAGTCAAACACAATTCTCGCGCAAGCGCGCCCATATTATTTAATTGACTGGTGATTTCACATCCGATGGGCACGAGAGATGGCGTCCGATGGTCTATTCCCACTCGATGGTCGCCGGCGGTTTGCCGGATATGTCGTAGACCACGCGGGAGATCCCGGGTACTTCATTGATGATTCGGTGAGAAACACGTTCCAGGAACTCGTAGGGCAAACGAGACCAGCGCGCGGTCATGAAGTCGATGGTCTCCACCGCGCGCAGGGCGATCACGTGCTCGTAGCGCCGTGCGTCGCCCATCACGCCCACCGAGTGCACCGGCAGATAGACCGCAAAAGCCTGGCTCACCTTGTCGTAGAGGCCTTCGTTACGAAGCTCTTCGATGTAGATGGCGTCGGCGCGCCGCAGGATGTCGGCGTAGCTTTTCTTCACCTCGCCAAGTATGCGTACCCCTAAGCCCGGCCCGGGGAACGGATGCCGGTAGACCATGTCCGCGGGCAGGCCCAGCTCGACGCCGATCTTTCGCACCTCGTCCTTGAACAGCTCGCGCAGCGGCTCGACGAGCTGAAGGTTCATGCGTTCGGGCAGTCCGCCGACGTTATGGTGTGACTTGATCACGTGGGCCTTCTTGGTGGAGGCGCCCGCCGACTCGATCACGTCGGGGTAGATAGTGCCCTGGGCGAGCCAGCGGATGCCCTTCAGCTTTTCGGCCTGCTCTTCAAAGATCTCGATGAACAGCCGGCCGATGTGCTTGCGCTTTTCTTCCGGATCTTCGACCCCTTTAAGCGCGCTCAAGAATCGATCCTCGGCGTCGACGCGGATTACGTTGACCCCCAGGTGCTCGGCGAAAGTCGCCATCACCTGGTCGCCTTCGTCGAGACGCAGCAGGCCGTTGTCTACGAAGATACAGGTGAGCTGCTCGCCGATGGCCTTGTGCAGCATGGCCGCCACCACGGACGAATCGACGCCGCCGGAAAGAGCGAGCAGCACATTTTCTGCTTTGACCCGCTCCTGGATCTTGCGAATGCCGTCCTCGATGATCTGACTCGGCGTCCACAGCTCCCCGCAGCCGCAGATGTCGTGCACGAAGCGCGACAGAATGCGCTGGCCTTGCTTGGTGTGGGTGACCTCTGGATGAAACTGCAAACCGTAAAGCCCGCGGGACTCGTCGGCCATGCCCGCAATGGGCGCGTTGTCGGTGGATGCAATGAGCTTGAAACCTTGCGGCAGTTCGGTGACGGCGTCGCCGTGGCTCATCCACACGTCCAGCAAGCCGTAGCCTTCAGGGCTCGCGTGATCCTCGATGTCTTTGAGCAATCGCGAATGACCGCGGGCGCGCACCTGGGCGTAACCGAACTCCCGGCGCGAAGACGACGCCACCTTTCCGCCGAGTTGCGCCGCCATTGTCTGCATCCCGTAGCAGATGCCGAGCACCGGCACGCCGGACTTAAACAAGGCGTCCGGGGCGCGGACCTCGCCGGCTTCGATCACCGATTCGGGTCCACCGGAGAGAATGATGCCCTTCGGCGCGAATTCACCGATCTCCTTTGCGCTTAAGTCGAAGGGACGGATTTCACAGTAGACACGCGCTTCGCGGACACGGCGCGCAATCAACTGAGTGTACTGGGACCCGAAATCGAGAATCAGGATCCGGTCGGAGTGGATGTCCCTTGCAGCTTCGGTCGACTGCGCCGCTTTGTTTTTCACCGGAGCATCCATGAGGAAATCAGCATGCGGTAGGTAGTATGTAGTATGTAGGGGATGCGCTCATCGACCATGCCGGCCTGCGTCGATGTAACTTGGCGCTGCGGTCCAATCAGCCGGCATCGGCAAGTAATTCGACCTTCTTCCTACATACTGAACAATCTCGATTACTCGGCACGATAATTCGGCGCCTCTTTAGTAATGCTCACATCATGCACGTGGCTCTCGCGCATGCCGGCGTGGGTGAGGCGCACGAACTTGGCGTTTTCGCGCAACTCCTCGAGAGTGCGCGATCCCGTGTAGCCCATGCTGGCGCGCAAGCCGCCGGTAAGCTGACCGATCACCGCGCTCAAGCTGCCCTTGTAGGGCACGCGGCCTTCGATGCCTTCGGGCACCAGCTTTTCAAGCTCGGTAACGCCTTCCTGGAAATAACGGTCGCTGGATCCCTGGGTCTTCGACATGGCGCCCAAGGATCCCATGCCGCGGTAGGACTTGTAGGACCGTCCCTGGTAAAGCTCCACCTCGCCCGGCGATTCCTCGGTGCCGGCGAACAGGCTGCCGACCATCACCGAGTGCGCGCCGGCGGCGATGGCCTTGGCGATGTCGCCGGAGTAACGAATGCCGCCATCGGCGATCAGCGGCACGTCGGTTTTCTTCAGTCCTGAGCGCACATTGAATATTGCGGTGAGCTGCGGCACGCCGATGCCGGCCACCACCCGCGTGGTGCAGATGGAGCCAGGTCCGATACCGACCTTGACCCCGTCGGCGCCGGCCTCGGCCAGGGCCTTGGCGCCGTCCGCGGTGGCGACGTTGCCCGCCACCACCTGCAGGTCGGGATAGCGCTGCTTGATGGAGCGCACCCGGTTGATAACCCCCTGGGTATGGCCGTGGGCGGTGTCCACCACCACCACGTCGATGCCCGCGTCCACCAGGGCTTCGACCCGCTCGTCGGTACCGATGCCGGTGCTGACCGCGGCGCCCACGCGAAGCTGCTCGTGCTCGTCCTTGCAGGCGTGGGGAAATTCGCTGGCTTTCTGTATGTCCTTCACGGTCATGAGGCCGCGGAGCTGAAATCCTCCATTCACCACCAGCACTTTCTCGATGCGGTGCTTGTGCAGCAGGTGGACCACCTCTTCGCGGCTGGCGCCTTCCTTGACCGTCACCAGGCGATCCTTGGGCGTCATCACGGAAGAGACCGGCTCGTCGAAACGGGTCTCGAAGCGCAGGTCGCGGCTGGTGACAATACCCACGAGATCACGACCGTCCACCACCGGCACGCCCGAGATCTGGTGGGTGCGGGTCAGCTCCAGCACTTGGCGAATCGTGGTGTCCGGCGTCACCGTAATCGGATCCTTGATCACGCCGCTTTCGAACTTTTTCACGATTCGGACCTGCTGCGCCTGGTCCTCGGCGGACATGCTCTTGTGGATGATGCCGATTCCGCCCGCCTGGGCGATGGCGATGGCCAGGCGCGCTTCCGTCACCGTATCCATGGCGGCGGAGAGGAGAGGAATGTTGAGGGAGATGCCCCGGGTCAGGCGGGTTTCGAGCTGGGCCTCTCGGGGCAGAATGCTGGAGTAGCTTGGAACCAGTAATACGTCGTCGAAAGTAAGGGCCTGCTCGATGGCTGCCATAAGATTTCCTGTCGAAATCCCGAGTGTTAAAAATAGCCGATCATTATATCTTTTCGGCCGTTTAGGGTAAATGAGAGGTCCATGTTAAATGATGTTTCGGCGGAGTCGGTTGTGGCGGAGATCCCCGATGGTTAGAGTGCCCGCTCCCGTGAAACAGGGGCTCGAGCGACCCCCAAAAAAACATCAAGGATTCTGAAGTGTCCGTCAACGGCAACTCTGCGGATCCGGTTCGCATCAAGGACGTTTACACCGTTTCCCGCCTCAATCTCGAGGTGAGGTCCTTAATCGAATCCAGCTATCCCCCAATCTGGGTCGAGGGAGAGATCTCCAATCTCGCACGTCCCCGCTCCGGCCACATTTATTTCTCCCTGAAGGACGACAGCTGCCAGGTGCGCTGCGCCATGTTCCGGACGCAAAACCGGCAGCTGGAGTTCGAACCGGAGGACGGGGTGCAGGTGCTCGCCAACGCGAGGGTAAGCCTTTACCCCGAGCGCGGTGAGTTTCAGCTCATCGTTCAGTACATGGAGGAAGCCGGGGCCGGCGCGCTGCGCCGGGCCTTCGAGGCGCTTAAGCAGCGGCTCGCCGCCGAAGGCCTGTTCGACGAGGCGAAAAAGCGCCCACTGCCGGAATTTCCCGAAACAATCGGCGTCGTCACATCGCCCACGGGCGCTGCGCTGCGCGACATTCTTCACGTCATTGAGCGCCGCCATCCCGGGGTGCATGTGGTGATCTATCCGGTGCCGGTCCAGGGCGCCCAGGCGGCGCCGGAAATTGTGCGCATGATCGGCATCGCCGGCGCGCGCAAAGAATGCAGCGTGCTGATCGTTGCCCGTGGAGGCGGCTCGATCGAAGATCTGTGGGCCTTCAACGACGAACAGGTGGCGCGTGCGATCCGCGCCTGCCCCGTTCCGGTGGTCACCGGCATCGGCCACGAGGTGGACTTCACCATCGCCGACTTTGCCGCCGACCGCCGCGCGCCGACCCCCTCCGCCGCGGCGGAGCTGGTGACGCCGGACGTGCGCCATCTGATCACCCGCATCGGCGGCTCCAGGCAGCGTCTCACGACACTCATCGCGGCCTTGATTCGAAGCCAGCGCGAAAATCTCGACTGGCTTTCAAAGCGCCTGTTGCTGCCTCGACGGCGTCTTCTGGATTTCACCCAGCGGGTGGACGAGCTGAACATGAGGCTCAACCGATCGGCCCGCGGCGTGCCGGTTTCGCGGCGCGCCGCGCTGGCGGCGCTGAAGGCGCGGCTCGGTGCCCGCCATCCGGCTTCTCAGATCGATCTGCATCGCGCCCGCCACGCGGATTTGCGCCGGCGTTTAAGCGACTTGACCCGCCGTCGGCTCACCGATGCCCGCGCCAGGGTCTCGGAAACCACCCGGGCGCTGAATTCCATCAGTCCCATGGGCACGCTGGAACGCGGCTACAGCATTCTCACCCGCGCCGACGACGGCGCGCTGGTACGCGCCTCCGAATCGGTTAAGAGAGGTGAACGGGTCCACGCCCGGTTGGCGAAAGGCGAGCTCGATCTGACGGTGGAGAAAAAGAATTCGGGATGAGTGAGTAGATGGTATATGGCGGATGGGGTGCGGGCGTTAGAAAGGTTGTTATCAACTCACTGCATCAAATTCTGCCGTACGCTCGATACGCAGAATTAATCCAATTTCAATATTTCAAACCGGAACGAGTTAGCTCGTCGCGAAGTCTCCGTACGCATCTTTAATTTGAACCGGCAATCTTCTTCCCCTCTACCATCTACCACTTATCAGTCGTAGCGCAACGCGTACCACAAAGCACCGAGATATTCCTGAAGAACAGTGGCGGATTGTTTCAGCGCCCGAGCGGACGGCACCAGCGCCATTATTCCCGGCGGGCCCGACCTGCTTTTCTGATATCCGGTAGGCGCGGGAATCACGCCTAGGCCGGCGCGCTCGAAGGCCTCGACCGCACGGCTTAAGTGGGAGGCGTGGGAGACCAGGAACGCCCGGTGAACCCCGTCCGATTTAAGAATCTTGGCCGAGAAACGCGCGTTCTCCTCGGTTTTACTCGATTTCGCTTCGATCCATTTCACCGGCACCTGGAAGTCTTCCTCCAGCACCCGCTTCATCAGCGCCGCCTCGCCGATTTCCTCGCCGAGAGGTTGTCCACCGGTGACCAGGATAGGAAGACCGGTCTTTCGGTGCAGCCGCGCGGCGTAGCGGAGTCTTTCCAGGGTTTCCGACGAAACCGTCTCGCCCCCGTACTCCGGGGCAAAGTCGTTGCGCCCGCCGCCCAGCACGACAATCGCCCGCATGCTCTCGGCGCCGGATGCGCGCAGCGGATAAGGCGAGACCTGCTCCAGGCCTTTGCTCAAGGAATTCGCAACAACGTGGATGCTGAACCCGTAGAGACTCAGAACCGACACCAGAATCACCGCCACGCCGGCCCTGCGCCAGCGCGACAGCAACAGCAGGCCAGCGAAGGCGAGCACAAGGTTGCCTCCCGGCGGAAGCACGAGTGCGGCAATGCTTTTGGTGAAAATCAGCTCCATGAGTGCTGCGCGTCCGGCGCGACGGCCCGGCGGGATCGGCGCCGGGGTCGGTTCTCTCGGCTGTCAGGCTACGGCTTCGCCCGCGGCCTGAAGATCGGCGTGGTAGGAGGAGCGTACCAGCGGACCGCTGGCCACGTTCTTGAATCCGAGCTGGCGGGCGATCTCTCCGAGGGCTTCGAACTCGGCCGGCTCCCAGAACCGCTCCACCGGCAGGTGATGGCGGCTGGGCTGGAGGTACTGGCCAAGGGTAAGCATGTCGCAGTCGTGGGCGCGCAAGTCTTCAAGCACCTGAATGACCTCGTCCTTCTCCTCGCCCAGACCCAGCATCAATCCGGACTTGGTGGGAAGTTCCGGGTGGGCGGCCTTGAAGCGCCGGATCAGATCGAGCGACCAGGCGTAATCGGCGCCCGGACGCGCCTTGCGGTAAAGACGAGGCACGGTTTCCAGGTTGTGGTTGAACACATCCGGCGGCGAATGTTCGAGCTTTTCCAGCGCGACCTCCATGCGGCCGCGGAAATCCGGCACCAGGATCTCGATGCGGGTGTCGGGGCAGCGGTTCCGGAGCGCGTCGATACAGGCGGCAAAATGCGACGCGCCGCCGTCTCTCAAATCGTCCCGGTCTACGGAGGTGACCACCACGTAACGCAGCCCCATCTTCGCCACGGCGTCGGCCAGGTGCTCGGGCTCTTCGGGATCCAGAGGCAGCGGCCGGCCGTGGGCCACGTCGCAAAACGGGCAGCGGCGGGTACAAAGGTCGCCCATGATCATGAATGTGGCGGTGCCTTTGGAGAAGCACTCGCCGATATTCGGGCAGGAGGCCTCTTCACAGACCGTGTGCAGATGCGAATCCCTTAAAAGTCCCTTGAGCCGGGTGACGGCGGCACCCATGGGCGCCCTGACCCGGATCCAGGCGGGTTTCTTCGGCAGCGGCCCCTCCTGGGGAGGGATCTTCACCGGATTGCGCGCCGTCTTGTCGGCCCCCCGCTGGGCGCGGGTGGGCCTGGAGAGCTGAACTTCTACCTTGGCCATAGTTTTGAGTATCGCACAGCCGGCGCGCCGAAACGCAAGCCGCAGTCCTCCGCCCGCCAAATCCCGCGCTCAGCAACACTTCCGCGAAGCCACGACGGCCGGGGGGCTCGCGGCGCCCGGGATTCCCAGCCGGGTTCAAGATCCGGGATTCACCGGCCGTTATAGTCTCAAGGGCTGCACCTTTCAAAGACCCGGCGTTGCTGGCCGGATCGGCACACCGGAAACGGAGGCGCACGCTACCCCGTGAACGATTGGAAACATTCAGACGACGGATGGGGTGCGATAAACGCCGAAGCCAAAGCGGGCCAAGACCGCCCCGGCGCGGATCCGGGACCGGCGGCCGATCCCGACCGGCTGCTGGTGCCACGGCTCGGCCGCAATCTGTACGCCGGCTTTTCTCTCGCATTTTTCCGCAAGGTCTCGCTGCAAAGCTTCAGGATCGACTTCCCCCAGGTCATCGCGCTGTTCGTCGTAAACGCTCTGGTCGCTTTCATAAGTCACTATCTCATTATTGAGTCGCCGCGGTCGTTCAACATTT
Organism: Gammaproteobacteria bacterium; assembly: GCA_041589735.1. GTDB lineage: Bacteria > Pseudomonadota > Gammaproteobacteria > HK1 > HK1 > CAMYJH01. The sequence goes on from JBFHVA010000060.1 coordinate 16,461, forward strand.
ACGGACTGACCGGTTACGCAACCCACCAACTTGCGTTCATTGCGACTGTCTTACTGGTCGCCGCCTGGCTCGGCCGGCCGCAACAGCGAGTCGCCCTGTTCGTTCTCTTTTTGTCCGCATCCGTCATCGTGCAAACGGTGGAGCTGCCCGTCGCGGCCATGCTGTTTCGCGGGCTCGTGTTCGACCATGCAGGCTGGGCCATGTGGGGAGTCTTTTTCGTCACGGTGGTGTGGGGCACATTCGTAGCGGGCCGCGCCATGCGGCTGGTCAGCGGTTGGCGGGTTTTCAAGCTGGTGCTGCCGGTGTCGGGGTACGCCCTCATTGTCTACGGCATGGTGTTCGTGGTGCCGCACTCGC
>JBFHVA010000061.1:0-16704 GCA_041589735.1 Gammaproteobacteria bacterium
CGGTCAACGTTCATGGTTGCTTTAAAAGAGCACGCCGGTCGAAAGTCGGCCGGCGATTTCCTTTGTTCAAAAGCCCGGAGCAGGAAACTCTTCCGTGCAACCGCTGCCTACGCTGCCGGTGAGGCCGTTGTTGAACACAATGCTCTGGCGGTTCGAACAATCGACGCCCAGCTTGATCGACGCGCCGTCCGATTGCAGCATCGACCCGCGAGACAGCTTTGCGTCACCAAGCACGCTGGTATTTCGTAGTCTAAGCCTCGATTGACTGCGTACCCCTGCCCGCCCGACGACTTGCGCCTCACGAAGATCGACATTGCTGTTGCTCGCGATAAATACGTTCCCGACAACGCGGTTCATGCCTCTTTGTACGAGCAAGTTAGAGGTATGCAGAACCTGAACGGCAAGTGCCGCGTTGAAGCTGGCGCTGCTGCCGGTGTTCTGAACCAGATTATTGCCTTCCAGCCGGGCGTGTCCGGAGCGGGATAGTCGCAGCGCCGCGCCATCGTCAAAAATGCTGCTGTCCGAAATCAAGACGCTGTCGCGAATAAGCGCATTGCCCCCGTCATCAATGAAAACCGCGTTATCTCCTCCCTGCGGATTTTTCACAGTCACGTTCGTGATTTGGGCGAACGAGTTCCTACTTATGCCTATTCCGGTGTCCGGGTGTCCATGAACCCGCAGATTTATAAAGCTAACCGATGAACCGTTGTTGACCAGAATGCCCGTGCTCCGGCCGTTGACAACGCTGAGATTTAGAATCGAAACGCGACTCGACGCGTCGATTTCGATCTCGCCGGTGATTCGATTGACCGGCGCGCCGGCGGCATTGACTCCGGCGCCGCGGAGGGTGAGATCGTGACGGCGAATGTATACGCTCTCCGCGCAGTCACCCGAGACAACGACGGTGATTGGCCGACTCGAATCACTGTTCGCTATGGCTGCGTTGATACTTTCGCCCGCCGCGCAGTCGATGCCGATGATTGTGGGGCCGTTTCCCCTGCCGTCATCAGCAACGGCACCGCCAGCACTTATGGCGACCGGCCGCGCCCAGAGCTTGCTGAACTCGGCAGCATTCGCTTCCAGCCCGTCGACCCGGTCCTCGAGCAGATTCAGACGGGTCTTGTCTTTGTTATGCGCTTTGGGCCTGTCCGCGTTGAAGTTGAGGCGTTTCACCTCGTCGGGCATCCACCTGCCGTATTGTCGAGGGTCCGCCTGGGCGCCGCCGGCCAGCATCGATCCGGCAAACAAGGTCAGCGCAAAGTAAAGGGGACGCCCTGCACGCGCGTACCTGGGATTCATGAGTCACCTCCGCCGGGATTTGAACGGTCCCATTACCGTTGATTGTTCTTATGCGTATTAGGGTTCTCGTTATTGTGTTTCTGTCGCCGATTAAGGGAATGCCGTTCTTTTTCGGAACCCGTATCACGACTTCGCGGCAGCATTTTGAGAACTCCATCACAAAATTCTAGCCCCGTGGAAAAACTCCGCCAGGGAATATAAAGCGGATTCGAGTCAGTAATTTCTTGCGCTTTTACAAAGAGTTGTAAGAACAGCGCGGTGGGCGATTGTGTTGAGTCCGGTTGTTGCGAACGACGTGAAAAAGTCCCGGTCAAATCCGGGAACGGGAGGATTTTAAAAAGAATTTAACGATTTTTCATGCTCGATCGATGCCGCCCTTGGGGCTGTAGCGCGGGTACCGCGGCAGCGCGTCGACGATTTTCAGCCAGGGGATTTGACTGTCGGTCCAGATGTGATCTTCCGGCACGACGTCCTGCGGCCGGTCGAGGCTGCCCAGGCTCACCTGGGCCCAGTCGGGCAGCGCGTCCTCGAAAACCCCCAGCGTGCTGCCGCACTTTTTACAAAAGGCGCGCTCGGCTCCGTTGGAAGAGTGGTAACGCGAAGGCGCCTCACCGCTCCAGACGAAATCTTTTGCTCGGAACGCCACCGAAGTCAGGAACGCGGCGCCGGAAATCTTGCGGCAGAAGCTGCAGTGACAATGGGTCACTCGAAAGGGATCCGACTCGGCGCGATAGCGCACCGCGCCGCAAAGACATCCACCGGTAAAGACCATGATCCCCTCCGCTTCTGACGTTGATTCCGGGAATCGATCCGCGCCGATTACTGATCGACAACGGATCCGTCGGCGTGCAGCCGTGTCTTAACCGGCCGCGGCCGAAAGGGAAATCTTTGTTCCGCGTCCTCAGCCAGGCTGACTCCGATGCCCGGAACATCCGGGACCACGATGTAGCCGTCCTCGAGCTTGAGCGCGGACTCCACCATGCCATCGGGCGCCGCTTCCCCTCCCGGCGGCAGGTGCTCCGCACCAGAAGTGCCGGGCATCAGCGGAAACTCCTGCAGGGCGAAGTTCGGGATGCAGGCCGCAAGCTGCACGCAGGCGGCGGTGCTCACGGGACCGAGAGGATTGTGTGGCACCACGCGCACATAGCGTGCTTCGGCCAGGGCCGCAATCTTCTTCGCGTGGGTGATCCCGCCGCACATGCACACGTCCGGACGCACATAGTGCACCGCGTTGCGCGCGAGCAGCATCTCGAACTCGAAGATGGTGTGCAAACGCTCGCCGGTGGCGATGGGCACGTGCACCTTGGACGCGATCTCCGCCATCGCGTCGAGATTGTCCGGCAGCGTCGGGTCCTCGATGAAAAACGGGCGGTACTGCTCGATGCCGCGCGCCAGCGCCACCGCTTCGGCCGGGGTCAGCCGCCGGTGCACCTCGATGCACAGATCCACGTCGTCCCCCACCGCCTCGCGAAACTGACGCACGCGGTCGATTGCACCTTCGATGAGCTGCACGTGGGTCTCGTAGTAAGGCTTCTCGCGGGGCTCGTCCAGAAAAGGTGACAGATGGCCCAGGGCGGTAAATCCCTCCGCCTTGGCCGCCAGGCAGCCCTTTAACGTCTGCTCCAGATTCTCGCCGTAGACGTGGTAGTAGGCCCGGGCGCGGTCCCGGGTTTTGCCGCCCAGGAGCTGACAGCTGGGAACGCCGAAATGCTTACCCGCAATATCCCACAGCGCGATGTCGATGGCGGACAGCGCGCCCATGATGGCAGCGCCGCGAAAGTGGGTCCACCGATAGAGATACTGCCAGTGGTGCTCGATGCGCAGCGGATCCTGGCCGATGAGATAACGCTTGAAGGTGTTGACCGCCTCGCCGGATGCTTCCAGGTATCCCCAGGTCCCGGATTCGCCCAACCCCTTGATGCCGGCGTCGGTCTCCACCTCGACAAAAAGAAAGCGATCCACCGGGCGGATGCGGATGTCGGTGATTTTCATTTCAGATCCCTTGGCGCCTAATTTTCCTGGCTGCCACGCAAGCAAAATCGAGGGTTGATTTTACGACGCTTCACACGGCGGCGACGATAAACAGGCGGGGAAATGGATAGAGCGTTTTTCCGTTTGCTTTGCGCGGGTAGGCTTGCCGCAACCGCTGGCGGTAGATCTCGAGAAACCTCTCCCTTTCCGTGTCCTCGAGCCCGTTGAGCACCGGCCGAAGCCCGGTGGCCTTGATCCATTCCAGAACGGGGTCGTCGCCTTCCAGAACCTGCAGGTATTCCGTCTCCCAGATGTCCAGATAGCGTACGCCGTCGGTAAGCAGGTCGTAATAGACGTCTTTATCCTCGACCCATTTCCTTGCGACTCTTTTTCTCAACGCTTCGGTGCCCAGCGGTTTTCCGCCCTTCCCGCCGTCGGCAAGCGTTTTCCGCATCACGCGGTGAGACGGCGCGTCAAAGCTGAGCGGCATCTGCACTGCCAGGCATCCGCCCGGATTTAAAAAGCTCGCGAGCTTTGGAAAAAGGGATCGGTGATCTTCCACCCAGTGCAGCGTCGCATTCGAGTAGATTAGATCCGGCGACGCTTCAGGAGTCCAGCTTGAAATGTCAGCCTCAGTCCAGTCGACGTTGCCGCCTCCGGCTTTAGCCCTGTCCAGCATCTGGGTGGAGCTGTCTAGTCCGTAAACCTTCGCTAGAGGCCAGCGCTCGGCCATAATCCGCGTCACCTCTCCCGTTCCACACCCCAGATCGAAAATGATCTCGGGCGCTTCGAGCGGAATTCGATTGAGCAGCTCCAGCGCCGGCCGCAGGCGATAGTCGGAGAATTTTTGATACTGAACGGGATTCCAGCGAGTGTCGGTCTTTTGCTTTCCCCTTGAACCGCTGGCGGCCCTTTTGCTTGAACTCATGGATCAGGAGTTCCTGTCTCGGTCCATCACCTCGGGGCTGGGAGCTGATCGCGCAGTCGGCCGATGACCACCTCCGTGAATTCCCTGGTGCCGAGCTTGCCACCGAGATCACCTGTAGTCTCTCCGTCGCGAATTGCACCTAAAAGCGCAAGCCGCAGCGCGTGCCCAAGATCGTAGCGGTCGATGTGATCGAGCAGCATTCCTAGGGCCAGCAGCATCGCGGTCGGATTGCAGAGATTGCGCCCGGCGATATCGGGAGCCGTGCCTCCGGCCGGGTCGAACATGGCGATGTCCACGCTTCTGTCGGGATTAAAGGAGTAGTTCCCACTCGCGCCGGTGCCGATGCTCCCCACCAGCCCCGAGGACATGTCCGAGAGAAAGTCCCCGTACTCATTGAGCACCAGGATCACCTCGTAATCCTGGGGCTTGAGAATGATCTTGGCCAGCAGAGCGTCGAACAACTCGTTGCCAAATTCCACGTCGGCGTAATCCGCCGCGATCTCGCGCACCACCGCTTCGAAAAGCCCGTCGGTGACCTTCTGCACGGTGTGCTTGGACGAAGAGGTCATTCTCAGGCCTTTCTTACGCGCCAGCTCGAAGGCGAAGTGCGCGGCCTGAGCGCACGGCTCGCGCTCGACGATGCGGATGGAGACCGCGGCGTCGCGCCCCACGTACTGTCCCGGGTCCTCGTAGGTGCCCCCGGTGGCAATACGCACGATGTGCAGGTTCACCGCCTGCTTGAAGTGGGATTCGATGCCGGCAATGGAAATGCAGGGCCGGTAAATGACGCTGAAATCCAAACGGCGCCGGATCAGCGCGTTAGGGCTGCGGGTTTTGGTCACCGTCGGATACTTGAGCGCCAGCTTGTTCTTCCGCATCGACGCCTCGGCCGCGTCGATGGCTTTGTCCCCATCGCGCTCGCGAGTTTCCAGCGACCAGTCAACCCGTTCGAAGGCAATGTCGATGGGCAATGCGTCGGCGACGGTGTCTACCGATTCCTGCAGTTCCGGTCCGATGCCGTCGCCCTCAAGTTCCGTGACTCGTATTGCAGCCATATTTTTCTCTCCGCTTCGATGGTCCCTCGGGGAATACGGCGACAGTTTAATCAATTACTCAGCGCCGGCGCACCTCGGCCGGAGCCGAAACGGAGTTCATAGAGCTATCCAGAAAAAATTTTCGCATCCTCTTGGCCGTGGAGTCCCGCCGGCGACCACTCCGGATGGTGGCGCGGAGCCGTGTCAGCTCGATGCCGGATCTATACAGGGTTGTCGCTACACCAGCTAAGGCCCGCAGCTCCACCGCGCCAGACATCCTCTTGTCTCACGCAGTCTACAAACTCACCGAAGACGAAAAGACCCAGCACCATGAGCAGAGCGAAGAGAAAGGCAAGAACATGATCCGACCACGCCATAAGTCGATGTTCCTCAGCGGTATTCAATCCCCACTTGGAAGGAAAAACAAACCGTCGCCCGGTGACCGCGTGGCTGATGATGTCACAAAACAAATAAGCCACCGCCCCGGCAAATGGAAGAGACAGAAGCGCAGAGATCGTGTGAATCGGAGCCAGCGCAATCGAGAGCACAGCAAGCCCGACGGCTACAAGAAAGAATCGTCGATTTTTGGGATCTTTTAGGGCACTCGTGCCGACGCGCATCGTTCTTTCCGTCAACTTAGAATTATCTTTACTACTGACGGGCTCGGGGTCATCGAATTTGTACGGCGATGAGAACATTTCTGCCCTAACCCCTTTTTTATCTCATAGAGTTTCAAAACTCTTATTCTCGCAGCCACTCAATCGCCTCGTCATCAACGAAAAATACCTTCACGCTAAGCCCGACGTTACCCGCCGCGGTTTCGTAGAAACAGTACTCACTCGTCTGTTTCTCAGAAATCAGGATCGCAACTTTTACCTGGCGTGTCGGCGCCGTCGTCAGCACACCAAGCTCTCGTGGCATAAAGAAATAACGAGAGAAGTCGACCCGCAAGATCGCCTCCCGGACGTCATACAAGAGACCGCAATTATTCTCAGAAGCAAGCTTTCGTGCCTTGGTGATGATCTCCTCGCCGATAGACCGAGAGATTTCGCCATAAGCATCTACCCGTACCAAACCTAAATCGGCATGAAGCTGGATACCATAAGGCTTCATCGCGTTTATCCCATCAGTTAATCTTAATCAGGGATGGCAATGAACATGCCCGCCGCCAAGTAATATTTCGGCTCTGACCCCTTACTCGATCGTTCACGCCTGGTTCTTCCTGTTGTTGGTCCACCATTGCGGCAGGTTCGGGTTGAGGCGCCGCCAAAACACACCGTGATAGGACGGCCGCTGGATTTGAACAACCGTGAGGATGGCCGTTACGAGTAGCATAGTAGAGAACGTGTAGCTCCACGGCGGAAAGCTGGTGAGGATTGTGCTCGCGGAAAGAAGGACAAAGAGTACCGCCCATACGAGCTCCAGCGGCCGACTCACTCGTAGTACGTTGCAGAACAGGAAAAAATGAGCGAGTGTGAAGAGGACTACGATAGCGAACGAATCGTCGAAGCGGGCGATCAAGACCGACGAAAGAATGCCCACCATCAAAACTCCGATATCGATCTCGGAAAGACGAAAGCCAGGTCGGAAGTCCGCTGCGTCGTCCATCGGCGTAAGAGAAATCAGAATCCTTAAAGGGGCCGGGGCCGTTATGTTTTATCGTCGACGAAAAAGCTTCGACCCCTGCTTTTTTCCTTACCCCTCTCTTAGGCTTGGCCTACCGGTTCACAATGATCAAAATTCCAGCTGCGATGGCGAGGACTGCCATTACAGTGCTTAACCCGGAGAAGCTCAGATTGAGTAGCGGCACTGCCCCGGTCAAAATCAGCCAGACAGCCAGCAGCAACATGCCAACGTTTTTTGTCAGTCTCATAAGCAGACTCTCTTGAATCGGTCCCTAGCTAATATTAGACGACGCGACCAACGAGGTATGCGACAAAATTTAAAACTTAAGGGGGATTAGAGCCGAAGTGTTATGGGGGGTCTCAATTCACTTCGGTGCTGAATCTTCTTCTCCTACATGGCCGGGCGGTTCTTGCGGTAGGAGTTCTTGATTGAGATTTTGCCGTTACGGAAGGTAAAGATGTCACATCCGGTCACTTCCACGCGTTTCCCGTCGGCGCGTGTTCCGGAAAAGACCCATTCGGAGACGCCCCGGTCGCCGCAAATGAAATGGCGCGCGTTGCTCCACTTTGCATCGGGCAGGGCTTCCCAGGCCTTGGCAAACCCGGCTCTAACTGCTCGAGAACCCTGGTATCGCGCCCCGCAAACGTCATCTCCTGCCGATGCTTCAAATACGCAATCGTCAGTCATAAACGACATGAGATCATCCACGTCGTGACGATTCCAGGCGTCCGCGAATGCCTGCAGAAATTCGACCGTGACTTCAGAGGACTGTTTTTTCATTGTCGGTCATCTCCGGAACCAGTCTCATGAGTGCTGACAAGTTTCTTTACAATAGGAACTGAAAAAAGACCTTCCCGATTCGCGAGCCAAGCAGCTTACTCGTCGGTGACGCATCCTTCCGACGCGTTCTTCACCGTCTTGATGTAGCGGTAGAGCGTGCCGCGTTTTTCCTTATACGGCGGCATCGTCCAGGCCTTGCGGCGCTTTTCCATTTCTGCGTCGGAGACGTTGACGGAAATCGAATTGGTCTCCGCGTCGATGGTGATCACATCGCCGTTCTTGACCAGGCCGATGGGCCCGCCCTCCTGGGCTTCGGGCACCACGTGGCCGATGATGAAGCCGTGGGATCCGCCGGAGAAACGTCCGTCGGTGATCAGCGCCACGTCCTTGCCAAGACCTGCACCCATGATGGCGGAGGTAGGGGTAAGCATCTCCGGCATGCCGGGGCCGCCCTTTGGTCCTTCGTAGCGAATCACCAGCACTTGGCCTTTCTTGATCTTGTTATCCTCCAGTGCCTTCAGCATCGCCTCTTCCGAATCGAAGACGTTGGCGGGGCCGCTGAATTTGAGTCCCTCCTTGCCGGTGATCTTGGCCACCGCACCGCCGGGGGCGAAGTTGCCTTTGAGAATTCGGATATGCCCGCTGGGCTTGATGGGATTCTCAATGGGGTGGATCACATCCTGACCTTCGGAGAGTCCCGGCACGTCCGCGAGATTCTCAGCTAGAGTCTTGCCGGTGACGGTGAGGCAGTCGCCCTTCAAAAAACCTTTTTCCAGCAGATACTTCATCACCGCCGGCACGCCGCCCACGTTGTGTACGTCTTCCATCACGTATTTACCGGAAGGCTTCAAGTCGGCGATGAAAGGGACCCTGTCACTGACGGCCTGGAAGTCGTCGATGGTGAGCTCGACATCCACCGATCGCGCCATGGCGATGAGGTGCAGCACCGCGTTGGTGGAGCCACCCAGCGCCATGACGATGACCATGGCGTTCTCGAACGCATCGCGGGTCATGATGTCGCGCGGTTTGATGTCGTTTTCCATCAGGTTTCGGATTGCCTTGCCGGCGGCGATGCATTCTTCCAGCTTTTTCGGATCGGTAGCCGGCGTGGACGAGCTGTAGGGCAGCGACATGCCCATGGCCTCGATGGCCGAGGCCATGGTGTTGGCCGTGTACATTCCGCCGCAGGCACCGGGACCGGGGCAGGCGTGGTGCACGATGTCGCTGCGCTTTGCTTCATCGATCTTGCCGGCGATAAACTCACCGTAGCTCTGGAAAGCGGAAACGATGTCAATGGTATCGCCGTCGGATTTGCCGGGGCGAATGGTTCCGCCGTAAATCATTAGCGCCGGTCGGTTCATGCGCCCCATGGCCATCAGGCAGCCGGGCATGTTCTTGTCGCAGCCGGGGATGGAGATGTTGGCGTCGTACCACTGGCCGCGGGTGATGGTCTCGATGGAGTCAGCGATGAGATCGCGCGACTGAAGCGAGAAGCTCATGCCCTCGGTACCCATGGACATGCCGTCGGAAACACCAATGGTGTTGAAGCGCATGCCCTTCAAGCCCGCCGCTTCGACGCCCTCTTTCACCTTGGCGGCGAGATCCAGCAGATGCATATTGCAGTTGTTGCCTTCGTACCAGACGCTGGCGATGCCCACCTGGGCCTTGTTCAGGTCCTCGTCGGTAAATCCGGTGGCAAAGAGCTGCGCCTGAGACGCGCCCTGGGATTTGGGCTGGGTAATTCTGGAGCTGAATCGGTTGAGCTGGCCGGCCATCTTTGCCTCCGCGATGGATCGATTATCGTTGCGGGAAACCTGCAATTTAGAGGCTGAGTCCAGAAAAGGCCAGACCGTCACAGGGCGCGGCGATCACGCGTTTCAATCCGCACACGGCGCTTGCCGCGGCTACCAGCCATGGCCAGAATTCGATGATGAGCGCAGCCGAAGTATTTACCGGTGAATGTCTTTGCGGCGCCGTGCGCTTCGAGGTGACGCCGCCTACCCGCTGGTGTCTGCACTGCCACTGCACCCTGTGCCGAAAGGCCCACGGCGCGCCTTTCGTCACCTGGTTCGGCATCGGCAGAGAGCAGCTTCGCATCACCCGGGGAGAAACGGATTTACGCTGGCGAAACTCGTCTGATCACGGCCGGCGCGCATTTTGCGGTCGTTGCGGCACCCAGCTTTTTTTCGTATCCAGCCGCTGGCCCGGCCAAATCGATATTGTCCGCGCCCTGGTAGAGGGACCCATCGACCGCGCGCCGTCGGCGCACGTGCACGTTTCCGGCAAAGTTGACTGGCTGGAGATCGAAGACGGCCTGGATCGTTACCCCGAGGAATTCCAGTCCGGCTCGACAAAACCGGCCTGAAAATAAGCTCCAGCCGACCTCCGAATTCCATTAGGCCAGTGGAAATTCCCCGGCCGGCGCGTTATCTTTTTGTTTTTAGCGGATAAATGAGGACCGTTTGACTACCCGCCGCGCACAGCGCGCAACCACCGCCGTCTGCCTGAGGCCGCACCCGGCCGGTCGTCCAAACGTCGATTTCCAACCTTTTTCTGAGATGCTTTTATGAGCCCGCGTAGGCCCGTTATCGGCATTCCTGCCTGCCGCAAATTCATTCCCCCCCACCCGTTCCACGCCGTGGGGGAGAAGTACGTCACCGCCATCAATGTAGCCGCGGGCGGCTTGCCTATGCTCATTCCCGCGCTCGGCGAAGGCCTCGATTTCGACACGGTGCTCGAGTCCGTGGACGGATTGATGCTGACCGGCAGTCCCTCCAACGTGGAGCCGAGCCGCTACGGAGGTCCGCATATCCCTGACGTTCTCCACGATCCCCACCGGGACGCGACCACGCTGCCGTTGATTAAGCGCGCGGTGGAGCGCGGGGTTCCGGTGCTCGCCATCTGCCGTGGTTTCCAGGAGATGAACGTCGCTTTCGGCGGCACGCTGCACCAGAAAGTCCAGGAGGTGCCGGGCTTCAACGACCACCGTGAGGACAACTCGCTGCCGCTGGAGAAGCAATACGAAGCCGTGCACAAGGTGACGCTCACTCAGGGTGGTGTACTGGAGAAACTGGTGGGCGCGTCAGAACTGCAGGTCAACTCGCTGCACTCCCAGGGCATCGACCGTCTCGGCAACGGTTTGAGTATTGAAGCCATCGCCGACGACGGTCTGGTGGAAGCGTACAGCGTCGATGACGCCGATGCCTTTGCACTCGCGGTGCAATGGCATCCGGAATGGCGGGTGATGGAAAATCCGATTTCAAAAAAATTATTCGAGGCCTTCGGCGATGCCTGCCGTAGCCGCGCAAAAGGATCGTCGAGTCATGACCTCGATCACGCAGTGGTGTAAAGACCGAAACATCTCGGAAGTCGAAGCGCTGATGCCGGACATGGCCGGCGTCGCGCGCGGCAAGATCATGCCGGCAAGCAAGTATTGCCGCGAGGAAGGCATGCGCCTGCCCGAGGCTCTGATCCTGCAGACCATCACCGGCGACTATCCCTTCGATCAGAGTGCAGTGCATCCTGCCGACATCGACATGGTGCTCAAAGGTGACGCCACTACGATACGGAAGGTGCCCTGGGCACGGGAGCCCACGGCACAGGTGATCCACGACTGCTTTTACGCCGACGGCAAGCCGGTCGACACGGCACCGCGTTACGTTTTGAGACGAATGCTCGAGCTTTACGCCGAACAGGGCTGGGTACCGGTGGTTGCACCGGAGCTCGAGTTCAATCTGGTCAAGCCCAACACCGATCCCGATTATCCCCTGGAACCGCCCATTGGCCGTTCGGGCCGGGCAGAAACCGGTCGCCAGTCCTACGGCATCGACGCGCTGGCGGAGTTCGAGCCGCTGATCGAGGACGTTTACGCTTTTTGCGAAGCACAGGAGATCGAGCTCGATACGCTGATCCATGAGTCCGGGGCGGCGCAGATGGAGATCAACCTCCAGCACGGCGATGCCCTCGAGCTTGCCGATCAGGCGTTTCTGTTCAAGCGCACCGTTCGCGAGGTCGCGCTGCGCCACAGTATGTATGCCACCTTCATGGCCAAGCCGATGGCGAGAGAACCGGGAAACGCCATGCACATCCACCAGAGCGTGCTGGACAAGTCAAGCGGCAAGAATGTTTTCGCAGACGGCAGCGGCAAGCTCACCGAGCTTTTTCATTCGCACATCGCCGGATTGCAGACCTACCTTCCGGCAGCGATGCCTTTCTTCGCCCCCAACGTCAATTCCTACCGCCGCATTACCAAGTTCATGGCCGCGCCGATCAACGTTCAGTGGGGCTACGACAATCGCACCGCAGGACTTCGGGTGCCGGTTTCCGAGCCTGAAAATATGCGCCTGGAGAATCGGGTTGCCGGCGCAGATTCGAATCCCTATCTCGCCATCGCGGCATCGCTGGCCTGCGGTTATCTGGGCATGATGCAGAACCTGAAGCCGACGGAACCGCTGGAAGGCAGCGCGTATGAACTTCCCTTCGACCTGCCGCGGAGCCTGGAGGAAGCGCTCATTAACTTACGCGAATGTGAGCCGCTTATCGAGGTTTTGGGCAAGCGATTCGTCACTGCCTACAACGCGGTCAAGGAAACCGAATTCTTGAGCTTCCTGCGGGTGATTACCTCCTGGGAACGGGAGCACCTGCTGCTAAACGTTTGAATCCGACAAGGCCAGCGGCGTTTGCGCGTTTATTGCCGCGTCAATTCGTCGTTAACTGCGCGATCCTCCAAAGCGCGCATCGCAAACCGCGAGGATAAAGATGGAACACCGTAAGACCGCCGAAGTCGCGGAGCTTCACGCGTTCTTGAACCAGCACCCGGAAACCACCCACCTGGATGCCTTCGTTATTGATCTATGCGGCAACGCTATCGGCAAACGCCTGCCGCGCTCACAGATGGAAAAGCTGTACACCACGGGAACGCCGGTGTGCGCCGCGATGCAGCTGGTCGATGTGCTGGGCAACACCGCAGATCCCATGGGTCACGGTTTTTCAGACGGCGACCCGGATGCCTTCGCCGTCCCCGTGAGCGGAATGCTGGCGCCGGTGCCCTGGATGGGTCCGGCTCGGGCCCAAGTGCTGTGCGAGTACCAAAGCGCCAAAGACCGCGCGCCATTGTGGTACGAGCCCCGCCGGGTGCTCAAGCAGGTGACGGCGCGTTTCAGCGAGCTCGGAATCAAGCCCGTGGTCGCAGTGGAGCTCGAGTTTTATTTAATCGAAGCCGCGCGTGACGGCTCGGTTTTCCCCAGGGTCGCGGCGTCGCCGCGAACGCGAACGTCCGAATCCCAGGGAAAGGTTCTCTCCTTGGCGAAGCTCGACGAGTTCGATGGCGTCCTGTCCGCCATAGAGCGGGCCTGCAAAGCGCAACGCATTCCGAGCACGACGATGATCAGCGAGTACGGCGCCGGCCAGTTCGAGCTCAACCTCGAGCACCTAGACGATCCGGTGCGCGCGGCCGACGACGGCGCGCTGCTGCGGCGCGTGGTGCAGGGTGTGGCCCGAGCGCAAGGCATGGACGCGACCTTCATGTCCAAGCCGTTTGCGGATCAGTCCGGGAGCGGTTTGCACATTCACCTGAGCCTTGAAGACGACGCGGGAACAAACCTGTTCGACCCCGCGGCAAAGAACGGGGACGCCACCTTGGGCCACGCGGTCGCCGGCTTGCAGGCCACGATGGCGGAAGCGATGTCCATCTTCGCCCCCAACATCAACGTTTACCGCCGCTTCAAACCCGATCAGTTCGTGCCGGTAACCACCGACTGGGGAGAAAACAATCGCTCCGTCGCCTTTCGCCTGCCCGCCCACGACGGCGAAAGCCGGCGTCTGGAGCATCGGGTTGCAGGCGCAGAGGCCAATCCCTACCTGGTCATGGCCGCGGTGCTGGCAGGCGTCCATTACGGACTTGAAAACAAGCTGGACCCCGGCGCCAAGCACTCGGGAAACGCCGGCGCGGAGGTCGACGCCTCGCTGCCGTTGACGCCCTGGGATGCGATTCGCGCCGTCCAGAGCGCAAGAATTCTGCCGGAATACCTAGGCGCCGATTACCTGAAGATCTACGCCGAAGTGAAACAGGCGGAATTCGACGCCTTTATGGATGAGATCTTTCCTCGGGAGTTCGAGTGGTATCTTTAACAGGGCGCAGTATTTGCGGGAGTTTTCATTTGTTATAGCGCCTTACCATCGATACAATTTTTTCACCGCGCAATCGTTTCGATTCACTCCCGAACCAAGACTCGGTATCCAGACCATGGAATCCTCAGCGACAAGCGCAAAAGAATCGCACTCGGAGCTTGCGCGCCGGATCATCGACTTCGCCAGATACCGAAATCTGGAAAAAGACAGTCATCTTGCCGAGCAATGGCTGGCCAACGAATTCGGAGTGTCGCGCTCTCTGATTCGATCCGCCCTTCAACTGCTTGCAAACCACGGCATCGTCAACGCGAGACGAGGACGGGGGTTTTTTCTCGCCTTTTCAGCCAACGAGCCCGACGCGCATCTTATCGAGGTCCCGCCGACTCAGGAGGAGCAGCTTTATGCGGAAATAACGCGGGATTGTTTTTCCCGGCGCCTGAGCGAGCAAGTCACGGTGACACAGCTAATGAGGAATTACGGCGCGAGCCGCGCGATGATAGCGAAGGTGTTAGGTCGGTTGAATAATGAGGGGCTGATCGATCGCGGCCCTGGCTCCCGATGGACCTTCAGACCCTCGCTTAATACACCCGACACTTACGAAGAAAGTTATCACTTCCGTCTGCTGATTGAACCTGCAGCCATTTGCGAGCCGAGCTTCAGCATCGACCGGCCGCTGTTTCAGCAGGTTCGCAGGGCCCACGAGCATCTCATCAACGGCGCCGTGTACACGCTGGATCTCGGACGATTGTTCGAAATCGATGCGCGCTTTCATGAAATCGTCGGCGCCTGCTCGGGCAACCGCTTTCTCGCCGAAGTCATACGGCAACAGAATCTCATTCGCCGCTTGAGCGAATACGCCTGCTACGACGACCGCGATCGGATTTACCAATCCTGTCTCGAGCATTTGCAGATAATGGACGCCATTGAGGGTGGCGATCGGGAACATGCGGCAAAACTTATGCATGACCACATCGCCCTTTCCCGGGATGTGCGCCCGGCGTTTGCCGATGATCCCGTGCGGCAGAACCGGCGCGCCGCAGGCGGGAAGCCTGGGTAGATCCCGTTCATGGTTCTTTTTTCGTAAAAAGTACCAAGCGTCTGTCGGCTTTGATATAGTTCGACGGTCTCTTAATTTCTCGGAAGCCCCAATCCGTGACGCACCGGACTCATAACCGTCCCACCGCCGAGTGGCAGCGCCTGGATACCGCGCACCATCTGCATCCTTTTACCGATTACAAGGCTCTGGCCAAGAAACGCAGCCGCATAATTACCCGGGCTGAGGGGGTATACGTATGGGACTCGGAGGGCAACAAGATCCTGGACGGCATGGCGGGGCTTTGGTGCGTCAACTTGGGCTACGGCAGGAAGGAGCTGATCGAAGCCGGCTGCCGTCAGCTCGAGCAGCTGCCCTTCTACAACAACTTTTTCCAGACCACCCATCCTCCCGCGGTAGAGCTTTCTGCACTGCTGGTGGAAGTCACGGCCAAGCACTTAAATCACGTTTTCTTCACCAACTCGGGCTCCGAGGCCAACGATACCGTGGTGCGTTTGGTGCGCCGCTACTGGGACCTGATGGGGAAACCCTGGCGGCACACCATCATCAGCCGTAAAAACGCTTACCACGGCAGCACGGTGGCCGGCGCGAGCCTCGGCGGCATGGCCCCCATGCACGCCCAGGGCGGCCTGCCTATACCGGGTATCGAGCACATCGAGCAGCCCTACTGGTACAAGCTGGGTGGCGGCCTGTCGCCGCAGGATTTCGGCCGCAAGGCGGCCGGGTGGCTGGAAGAAAAAATCAATCACGTGGGTCCCGACAACGTGGCCGCCTTCATCGGCGAGCCGGTTCAGGGGGCGGGCGGCGTCATCGTTCCGCCCGAGACCTACTGGCCGGAAATCGCCCGAATCTGTAAAAAGTACGACATCCTGCTGGTGGTCGACGAAGTGATTTGCGGCTTTGGCCGAACTGGAGAGTGGTTCGCCAGCGACCATTACGGTCTTAAGCCCGATCTCATGCCCATGGCCAAGGGCATGTCGTCCGGCTATCTGCCCATCGGAGGGGTCATGGTCAGCGACCGTGTGGTCGAAGTCCTGATCGACAAGGGCGGCGAGTTTTTTCACGGCTTTACCTATTCGGGCCATCCGGCGGCGGCGGCGGTGGCGGCCGAGAACATTCGCATTCTCCGCGACGAAGGCGTGGTGGAGCGGGTGAAGAAACAAACCGCGCCTTATTTTCAGAAGCGGCTCAAGGAGCTGGGCGACCATCCGCTGGTGGACGAGATCCGGGGTATCGGACTCTTAGGTGGCATCGAGCTCATCGGCGACAAGTCTCGCCGCAAGGGTTTCGAAAACGACGGGGACGTCGGAAATCGTTGCCGTGATTACTGCTTCGATAATGGCCTGGTGATGCGCGCGGTGCTGGACTCGATGATTCTGTCTCCGCCGCTCGTGATAACCGAAGAAGAAATTGACGAGCTTATGGAAAAGGCCGGGCGCTGCCTGGACCTGACTGCAAAGGATCTGGGCCTTTAAACGGCCCCGGCTCGTCCGGAGCGCGCTTGATTTGTCAACTAGGCATGGGGAAACTAGCTGCGTTTTCCGAGTCACGCGGCTTTCAAATAACACTTCCACACTCAAGGAGGTAGAAGTAGATGAAACCAAGAATTAAACCCGGCGTGTCCCGCCGGGGCTTTCTCGCCGGCATGGGTGCAGTTGCCGCGGGAATCAGCATCCTGCCCCGCGAGGGCTTTTCCGCCGAAGAGAAAAAGCTCAATTTTTACAACTGGGATACCTACATTGGCGAAACCACGCTGGACGATTTCCAGAAGGCGTCGGGCATCGAGGTCAAGATGGATCTCTTTGCCGACAACGACGAGCTGTTCGCCAAGCTCAAGGAAGGCAATCCCGGCTACGATCTCATTGTGCCGACCAACGACTACG
>JBFHVA010000062.1:0-16635 GCA_041589735.1 Gammaproteobacteria bacterium
CCGCCTCGCCGGATCCCTTGACCCCCAGGGGATTGTGGGCCGACGGCGCGCCCTCGAAAAAAGCCACCTGGAACGGGGGCATGTCGTCGGCCCGGGGCAGGCCGTAGTCCATGAAGGAGCCGGTCAGAAGCTGACCCTCCGAATCGTAAATCACCTTCTCCAGCAGGGCCTGGCCGATGCCCTGGGCGGTGCCGCCCATGACCTGGCCCGCCGCCGTCAGCGGGTTGATGATGGTGCCGAAGTCGTCCACCACGGTGTAGCGGCGAAGCGCCACCCGCCCGGTTTCCGGGTCCACCTCGGCCTCGGCCACGTGGCAGCCGTTGGGAAACGTGATGCCCTGACGGTCGAAGTCCAGCTCGGAATCCAGGCCGGGCTCGAGGCCCTCGGGCAGCTTCGCCGGATCCCGGGCGGCTGCCGCCACGTCCCAGAGGCTCACGCTGCGATCGGTGCCCACCACGGTGAACCGGCCGTCCCCGAACTCCAGATCCGCCTCGGCGGCCTCCAGCAGATGCGCCGCCAGCCGCTTGGCCTTCTCCACCACTTTGCGGGTCACGCCGTCGGTAGCGGCGCCGCCCATCTCCAGCACCCGGGAGCCGCCATGACCGCCGCCCACAGGAGTGGCGTCGGTATCCGCCTGAACGTACTCCACCTGATCGATGTCGATGCCGAGACCGGCGGCCACAATCTGCGGCAGCGTGGTCTCGTGGCCGGTGCCGGTGGACTGGCTGCCCACAGACAGAGTTACGCGTCTTTCCGGATGAAAACGCAAACTGGCGTGCTCCTTGGGTGGACCGCCGGAGCACTCCATGTAGCAGCACACGCCGAGACCCAGCAGGACGCCGCGCGTCTTCGCTTCCTTGGCCCGCGTTTCGAAATGCTTCGCGTCGGCCATTGCCAGCGCCTGCTCGAATACGGCGGGAAAATCTCCGCACTCAATCTCGGTGCCGACGCCGGTCTTGTAAGGCATCGCATCCTTCGGGATCAGATTGCGCCGGCGGATCTCGATGGGGTCGATGCCGAGCTCCGCCGCCGCCAGGTCGATGATGCGCTCGATCTGGTAGCTGGCCTCCGGTCGGCCGGCGCCGCGGTAGGGATCGGTGGCCGCGTTGTGGGTGAACACGGCGCGGGAGCTGAAATGCATTGCCGGAATGCGATAGGCGCCGCCCTGGGTTCGGGCGGTGCCGCCGGTCTGGGTGAACGGACCGGTGGAAAGCAGATAAGGTCCGAAGCCGCCGATGGAGCGGGTCTTCAGCGCGAGAAACTGGCCGTCCTTGTCCAGGGCAAGCGTCACCTCGCTCTGCTGGTCGCGGCCGTGGGAGTCGGAGAGAAAGCTCTCGCTTCGATCGTTGATCCACTTCACCGGCCGGCCGGTGCGCCGCGCGGCCCACAGCACCAGCGCGTACTCGGGATAAAGCGAGTTCTTGGCGCCGAAACCGCCGCCCACGTCGTAGGCCACCGAGCGCAGATCCTCAAGCTCCACGCCGAACACGATTTCCGCCAGCTGCTTGCGGTTGGAATGAATGTTCTGGCTGGCGCAAATCAGCGTCATGCGCTTGCCGTCGGAGTCGCAGATGCCGATGGCGCCGCGGGGCTCGATGGGCGCGGCGGTGACGCGCTGGTTGTCCAGCGACAGTCGCACCACGTGGGCGGCATCGGCGATAGCTTTGTCCACCGCCTCTTCGTCGCCGGCCTCGAATTTCACGCAAACGTTGCCGGGAATCTCGTCCCAGATAGCGGGGGCATCGTCGGCGACGGCAGCCTTTGCATCCACCAGCACCGGCAGCGCTTCGTAATCCACCTCCACCAGCTCGGTTGCGTCGCGGGCGGCCTCGATGCTTTCCGCGACCACGAACGCGACGCCATCTCCCACGTAACGGACGCGCTCGGCGTTGAGCGCCGGGCGCTTCGGAACCGGCACCGGGGAGCCGTCACTGTTCTTGGCCGGAGTACGCGTTGGGATGGGACCCAAGCCGTCGGCTTCCCAATCTTTGCCCGTCAAAACGGCGATGACGCCGGGCGCCTTCGCCGCTTCGCTGGTGTCGATGTTAAGGATGCGCGCGTGGGCGTAAGTGGATCGCACCACGCACGCGAAGGCCTGGTTGTCGAGTGTGATGTCGTCCACGTAACGACCCTGGCCGGTAAGAAAGCGCAGGTCTTCCTTACGGCGAACGGGCTGTCCGATGCCGTAGCTTTCCATGGGATGCAAAACTGCTCCTTTAACGTGATGGATTCGATTAACGCGCGCAGGTGCCGCTGACGCGCGCGCCGATCTTAGCAGCAAGCCGGATTTCTTCGTTCTCTCAAGCCACGAGCCTTGACTCGTGCAGCTTGCGGTAATGCGGCTCGCAGGCCTCCGCAATGGCCTCAAGCTCTGTCGAGAGACGAACGCGTTTACGCTGGTAAGGCTTGAAGCCGGTGGAGGCGATGACCGAATCATACCAGTACTTCGCCCACACGCCGTCACTCGCCCGCCGGCCCGCCGGCCAGGAAAGCATGCGCGGCGTGAACTCCACGCCCACGGCGTCGCATAGCGCTTTGAGCATACCTTCGGGATTCTCGAGCACGTCGCGGGCGTCGAGCACCACCGGCGCGCGTTGTCTGCGGGCGCGAAGGTAGTCGTAGATCTCCGCCTGCTGCACGACCCCGACGTCTTCGAGCACCGCGTCTTCCCGGGCGCGGGAATAGGAGGCCACGACTTCAACCGGATCGCGGATCAGAAAACAGTTGATCACCTGATCCAGCCAGCCGCGATCAACTTCGTCGAGCAGGTGGTGGGTCATGTGCTTTTGAAAAAAAATCGGCTTGCCGTCGGGAACCGAGCCGGTGATGCGATCCACCACTTTGCGCCAGTCCGTCTCGCCGTCGGCGATGACTTCGTCCGCGCCGGGATGCGCGATACCGGTCTTGTGCAGGTAATAGGCGTAAAGGGGTTCGTCCCACACGGTGGTGTCGCCGCGGTTCTCCCACGCCCGCATCATTGCGGTTGAGATGTTGCGCGGCCCCGACCACATGGCGATGCGCGTGGCCGGCGTCAAGCTTTTCCGCACTCCGCTTCGATGCGCGCCTTATACAGTGCGCGTATTCGTTCCACCGTCTCGAACGGTAGGCCATGTCCCATCTTGCGGCCGTCGATTTCCACCACCGGCGTGACCCCGGCAAAGGTGCCGGTGACGAACGCTTCCTCGGCGCCATATACGTCGGTGAGGCTGAAATTGCGTTCATACGCGGGAATGCCGTCCTCGCGGCAGAGCTCTAGGATCTTTCCGCGCGTAATTCCACCCAGACAATAGTCGCCGCTGGAGGTCCAGACCTCGCCGCCGCGAACGATGAAAAAATGGGTGGAGTTGCAGGTGGCGACGAAGCCGTGGGGGTCCAGCATCAAGGCCTCGTCGGCGCCCGCCTTGGCCGCCTGGATGCAGGCGAGAATGCAGTTGAGCTTGGAGTGGCTGTTGATCTTGGGATCCTGCACGTCCGGCGGACCGCGGCGCACGTGCACGGTGAAGAGTCGAATGCCTGAAGTCTGCACATCGGGCGCCGGCGACTTGTGCTCGGCAATGATCACCACCGTGGCCGGCCCCACCGTCACTCGCGGATCCTGATAGGGCGTGGCCTTGCGCCCGCGCGTTACCATCAGGCGCACGTGCACTCCGTCGCGCATTTTGTTGGCTTCGACAGTGCGATAGAGCGCCTGCTCCATCGCCTCGCGGCTCATGCCGACGTCCATGTCCAGAGCCCGCGCGCCTTGGAACAGGCGAGCCAGGTGTTCGTCCAAGAACGCGAGGCGCCCGTTGTGTAAGCGCAGGCCCTCCCACACGCCGTCGCCCAGGATGAAGCCGCTGTCGAATACGGACACCATGGCCTGGTCACGCGGCATCAGCTCGCCGTTGACGTAAACCAGCACCGACGCGTTGCGCGGGTCGTCTTGATAGCTGTGGGTGCCGGTGCTCATGGATGGTCGACGCGGCGTTGGGGACGGGGGGTCTGCCGCGACCCGCCCTTTTTACTCATGCGCCCCGCATCTAGCAAGCGCAAAGGCGACAGTGCTGCTTACGAGACTGGTTGATCGGAAACCTGAGTTCCGGATTTGTTCGAAGTCGTTCTCGAGATCAGTAGAAGCAATCCGAACACGGCCAGCGCCAAAAAAATGATCAGCGTCCAGCCGGGAATACTCAAGCCCAGAAAGGTCCACTGAACCTCGGCGCATTCTCCGGAGCCCTCGAAAACCAGCTTGAGCGCGTCCATGAGGGGAAAAGTTTCCAACAGGTACTCCAGGCCAGGGCCGCAGGCAGGCACCTGGTCGGCGGGCAGATTCTGCAGCCAGACGTGACGGCCCGCTACACCTGCGCCGAGTCCGGCAATCACCAGGATCAGGCCGCCATACACGCGCCGCCCATGATGGCGGGGGTGGTGAATTGCCGCCACCAGCATGACTGCGCCGAGCGCGATCACGAACAGACGCTGGAGGATGCACAGCGGACATGGCTCGAGGCCCATCACGTGCTGGAAGTAAAGCGCGGTGCCGAGGAGCGCGAGGCAAAACACCACGCCGGCGGCGAATAGCCACCGCTGATAAAGAGTCAGCGCTTGCATTCAGTCCGTTTACTTTGCTCGATATTCGGGCGGCACGAAGTACAAATGATCCTGGGCTTCCAGCGCAAGGTGGCAGCTGATGCAATATTGTACTCGCTTGGAACCGACGCCATTGGTCTCTCCAAACATCGTGCCATCCGGCTGAATCAAGGAGTATTTCCAATCACCAGAAACATAGCTGAATCCCTTGGGCATTTTTTCCATCAGGAACAGCGGGCCGAGCAGAATGCCGCCGGTTTCTGTCACCGAAAAGCTGTCCTTGGCGATTACCGAACCCACAGCGAGCCGCTTGCCGCTGCCATAATCGCGAGCCTTTTCATTGACATAGTTGTTGATGTAGTGATTGCCGTGGGTCGAAGAAAGGTACGGCACGGTATTGTAACGCCGCCAGCTGGAATAAGAGCCGGCGCTGGGATTTCCGGAGCGCGCGTAGCCGGCGGCGAGCGCCTTCAGAGCGATTTCGTAAATATGCTGCGCCTCACCCGGGACCAGGCTCGCGGGCTCGCGCAAACGAAAATGTCGCCGCGGCGCTTTCTGATCGCCGCTGATCTCGCTCATCTCCACGTCGCTGGACTGCTCCGCAAAAACTGCGGCAGAAGTAATTCCAACGGCGAGCAGTGCGGACCCAATCAAGACGAATACTGGTGAAGTTCGATGATTGCGCTGCATATCGATTTCCTTATTCATTTCCAATGCGCTGTTTTCCCAACCGCCCGATACGACGCCGCCGGGGGCCCGCGATCCAACCGAGTGTCCGCTTTCATTAATCGATGAGTGCGCGCGAGAGGGCGCGGCTTTTAGACGAACACTGTTCGCTTCAGGACCGCGGGAGCGAGCGCTGATGTCTTTTCAGACCGCAGCCAGTATCAGAATGTTTCAACCCAGGGCCGCAGCTCGAACTCCCAGGTCCACGCGCTTCGGTGCTGTCGGTGCGCATGCAGATAGGTGCGGGCAATGGCGTCCGGATCCAGATGCGCGTCATCGCCTCCATTCTGGTGTCTCGGACCACGGATTCCGCCGTCGATGACGAAATGAGCGACATGGATATTCCTCGGCGCCAGCTCTCGCGCCATGCTCTGGGCCAGGCCACGCAGACCGAACTTGCCCATGGCGAATGTGGCCGACTGCGGGTACCCCTTGACGCTGGCCGACGCTCCGGTGAACAGGATGCTGCCGCTGCCGCGCTCCAGCATCAGCCGGGCCGCCGCCTGTCCCACCAGAAAGCCACCGAAGCAGGTAATCCGGATCGCCTGTTCGACTTCCGCCGGATCCAGCTCAACCAGGGGCGCGCGTTTCCGGCGGCTCGGGTTGTAGACCACCACATCGGGAACGCCCAGGTCGCCGACCACGCTCTTGAACAAGGACTCCACCTGGCCCGGGTCACCTGCGTCGCAGCCGTAGCAACGGGCACGGGTTTCCTCGGCCAGCGCCTTCAGCTTGTCGGTTTTGCGCGCCGCCAGCGCAACGCGCATGCCTTCAGTGGCGAACAGTCGCGCCAGGGAAGCGCTTAAGCCCGCACCTGCACCAACAATGAGCGCCGTTTCTGAATCGGCCATGGGTTCTTACCTCTTGTTCAGACGATTTGTGGAATTGGGAATGCCAGTTAATCCGGCCGGGGGTCGCGGCCGCGCACCCGCTCGCGGTGAAGAATGTAAATACCGCTTCCGATGATGATGGCTCCACCGAAGATCGTCCATACATCGGGCAGATCGTCAAAGATGACGAAACCGAAACCCGTGGACCAGACAATGCTGGAGTAACCGAAGGGCGCGACCACTGCGGCAGGCGCCGCCTGAAATGCCTTGATCACGCAAAAGTGACCGATCCCTCCGATCAGTCCCACCAGCGCCATCAACGCCCACCCCGCGGCGTCGGGCCAGACCCAGCCAAATGGCGCCGCAAATGAGCTAATCAGCGCACCCACCAGCGCGGTGTAGGAAAGCGTAGTCAGCGGCGCGTCTGAGTAACTGAGCTGTCGCGTGGTGATCTGGTAAAGCGCGTAACAGCAAGCTGCAGCCACGGCGAACACGGCGGCTGGCTGTACCATCGAGGTGCCGGGGCGGATCACGATCAGCGCGCCGATGAATCCGATGATAACGCCGCTCCAGCGCCTTGCGCCCACGTGCTCGCGCAGGATCAACGCGGCAAGCACCGTAAGCACTATGGGGCCAATGAACATGATCACGCTGGCGTCCACCAGCGCCATGAAGCTCAACGCGGTAAAAAAGAAAAACGTGGTGAGCAGCAACAAAAGCGATCGCCCGAGCTGCAGCCCGAGCCGGCCGGTGCGCAGAACCCATGGAACTCGTGGCCCGAGCCAGGCAAACAGCAGCAGCACGTGAAACATGTAGCGCGCCCACACAACCTGATGCACGGGGTAGCTTGCGGTCAGGTATTTCGCAACCGCATCCATGCTCACGAAAAGAAACATGGTCAGCAGCATCCAGTAAATACCGTGACGATGATTCTCTCGGGCCGGAACGGCGGCGGCCGGGGCGCTCATGGAGCGTCCGCGATTGGCGATAATGATTCGGACAGGTGCTCGGTCACGCCGATGTTGATGAAGTTTTTAACGATGGAGAGTCGCGGGAGTCGGCATGCTAAGCGATGGGGGGGTGATAGCGCTACGGGCGGCTATAAACGGGCTCGCGGGCCGCGGGTATACTTGTGGAAAATTCGAGAACGCGTATCTCGATTCAATCGTATGGCCGAGTTTTTAAAAAGCGTCGAAGATCTGGCCGCTCGTATTCCGGACGGCAGCCGCATTGCGGTGCCTCCGGATTACTCCGGCTGCGCGATGGCCGCCGTTCGCGCCCTCATTCGTCGCGGTGCGCGCGATCTGGATCTGCTGGGCGTGCCCCAAGTCGGATTTCAGGGGGACATGCTGATCGGCGCGGGATGCGTCGCTGCGGTTGAAACCGCAGCGCTCACCCTCGGTGAATACGGCGCTGCACCCCGCTTCACCGCCGCAATCAAATCCGCCCGCCTTCGCATGCGAGACTCCACCTGCCCGGCAATTCACGCGGGGCTGCAGGCGGCGGAAAAAGGCATTCCGTTCATGCCGCTGAGAGGGATTCTCGGCAGCGACGTGCTGGCTCATCGCAATGACTGGAAAACCATCGACAACCCGTTCGGCGATGACGACAGCCTGGTCGTGCTGCCCGCCATCCGTCCTGACGTGTCGTTGTTTCACGCCGCCCTCGCGGACCGCGCTGGCAACGTCTGGATCGGCGTTCGCCGCGAGCTCATGCTCATGGCTCATGCGTCGCGGCAGACGCTGGTGAGTGTCGAAGCAATAAGCGATGACGATCTGCTTGCCGACGATCGCTACGCATCGGGCACGATTCCCTCGCTTTACATCAGCGCCATCGCGCAAGCGCCCCGCGGCGCCTGGCCGCTGGGGCTCAAAGGGCATTACGCCCCTGACGCAGGGCATTTGCGCGAGTACGTGGCGCTTGCGGCCACGGAAGACGGCTTTCGAAAATACCTGGATACCTTCGTCAACGCGTCTGAAAGCGGCATCGATGTATCGGCTTGAAGAGCTGCTCATCGTTACCATCGCCACCATGCTCGACGATCTCGGGCACGTGGCGGTAGGCGCGGCGTCCCCGATCCCGGGCGCCGCGGGGCTGCTGGCGCGGGCCCGATCCCAGGGCAGCCTTCGCGTGTCGCTGCTGGGCAGCCGCCGCCACAATGCGTTTACAGACGGCGGAAAGGAACTCTTCGACTGCGCCGCTCAAGGCCGTATCGACGCGTTTTTTCTCGGCGGCGCGCAGATTGACGGCGAAGCCAACATCAACCTCGTCGGCGTGGGCGACTATCCCAAAGCAAAGGCGCGATTTCCGGGCTCATTTGGATCCAGCTATCTCTATTTTCTGGTCCCGCGAGTCATTCTTTTCAGTCTCGAGCATTCGCCCCGGGTGATGGTTCCCAGGGTCGATTTCATCAGCGCGCCCGGGGTAAGCCCCGACGGCGTCTACCGCCCAGGCGGGCCCTACGCGCTGGTCACCAACCGCTGCGTATTTGCGTTTCATCGAAAGAAGCGCTGTTTCCGGCTGTTGACCGCGCATCCCGGCGAAGATCCGGGTTCAATTCGAAGCAACACCGGTTTCGATTTTGACGCGCCTGAGCAAGTGCCCGAGACGCCCGCGCCGGGCGAAGCCGATCTCGAGCTGCTCCGCGGGCGCGTGGGACGAGAAATCGCCGAAGTCTACCCGGTGTTTGCAAGCCGCCTGTGGAACATCAAGGAAGAAAACGAGGCCGAAACGCCTTCGGCATCGACGGAGGAGTCCATCGGCGCCCGCTTTCATTCGCTCCAGGATTAGACCCTATCTCAGACAGCAGGCGCAGGCGAAGCAAGACTAAAACAGGTGAGAAAGCGGACTCTATGCACCAGTAAGTGAGCATTTTGATCCCGATTTTGACGCCCTTAGGCTAGGCACGGCGTCTGAGACAGGTTCTAGTCCGACCGACGGCTGGTGACCAGACCACAGCGGCGGCATTCCACCTTTTCTATGCGGCTGCCCACGCCAAAGCCGAATTTAACCTCGAGAATGCGGAAATCGTGGATTCCCACAAAACACAGCAAGCGGCTCAGTCGCTGCAGAAGATCGGGTACGCGCTGGCTCAAGTCTCTCGCCTCCCGGCGACGCGCGTGGCGTCGCAGACACAGTATACCGGCAATGGCATTGCGGGAATCGACGAGCGAGATTATGTTGGTGGCGGCAGCGAAAAACGATAACGCACGCGCTCATTTTCTCCCGCGATAAGGATCTACTTGGCCTATACCGAAGTCGTAACGCCACCCCGGCCACCACCGTCGGGACTGCGTGAGCATGTTACCCGCACGCTGTCTCTGGCGGTGCCGGTGATGTTCGCCCGCTTCGGCATCCTTCTGCTGGTGGCGGTGGACACGGCCATGACCGGCCACTTCGGGGCCGTTGCCCTCGCCCATTACGGCCTGGCCATGGCGCCTCACGTTTTCATGCTACTCATCGGCATCGGCCTGCTGATGGGCACCGCGGTCCTCAGCGCGCAGGCGGAAGGCGCGGGGGAAAGCCACAATACCGGGCGGGTCCTGCGGGTAGCGCTGATACACGCGGCGGGATACGGCGCCGTGCTGACGGCGCTCTGCTACGGGGGTGAGGCTTTCTTGCTGGCGACCGGGCAGGATCCGGCGCTGGCCGAAGGCGCCGGCCGGGTGCTGGTGATCTTCGGCTGGGGTTTACCCGGCATGTTTCTTTACACCGCGACGGTTTTTTTCCTCGAAGCCATCGACCGCCCGGTGCCGGGAATGATCGTAATGATCGCCGCCAATTTTCTTAACCTGTTCCTGAACTGGCTTATGATTTTCGGCCACTGGGGTTTCTCGGCCGGCGGTGGAGAGGGCGCGGCGCTCGCCACTACCATCGTGCGCTGGTGCATGTTCTTTCTCGCAGCCGGATATGTGCTTATGAGGGTTGATCACGTGCGGTATGGTCTGCACGGCGCCATCCCTGATTTGCGCTCTCTTGCGAGACGTTTTCGTCGCGTTGGCTATCCCTTGGGGATCGCGCACGGCCTCGAGACCAGCGCCTTCTCCACCATGACGCTGTTCGCGGGTTTACTCGGCGCGGTTCAGGTGGCCGGTTATATGATCGCCATGAATCTCATCTCGCTGGTGTTCATGTGCGCGCTGGGATTCGCCACCGCCGCCAGCGTGCGCGTGGGCAACGCGGTGGGCCGGGGGGATCCCGAAGGCATTCGCCTCGCGGGGTGGGTATCGGTAGGAATCGCATCGGCGTTTCTGATCATCGTCGGGATAATCTTTTTTACCGCCTCCGATTGGCTGACCGCCATTTATACCAACGAGGCAGCCGTGGCCGCGGTGGCGGCGCCCACCGTGCTGGTGGCGGCCTTCGTCCTGCTGCCGGACGGTGCCCAGGGAGTGCTCATGGGGGCGCTGCGCGGATCTTCCGACGTGTGGCCGGCCACCTTTCTCTACCTGCTTTCGTTCTGGGGCGTGATGATCCCGACCGGCTATGTCCTCGGCGTATTGGAGGAACACGGCGCGCCAGGACTGATGACGGCGGTGCTGGCCAGCACCCTTTGCGCCATGATTCTTCTCGGGATCCGTTTTCACCGGGTCACCCGGCGGGCGATCAGGCGCGCGTAATCAGCGCGGTCCCACTGACCACGGTAATTCGTCCAGGCGTAACTTCACGCCATCGTCGACCATTGCAGGAATTTACTCCCGGCCAAGAAGCGCGTTCACCCGGTGAAGCCGAGGGCAGGGAATGCCTAGCTCGTCCAGGCACGCGCAGGTGCTGGTGACGTAGTCGACGTTGGCGCCGCTATGTCCGCGCGCCCACCGCACGATGACTGCGGCTTCCTCGGGGCTCAGGTCCCCGGCGTACTGCTCATGCTGGTGGTCGGCGACGAAAGTGAGCGCAGCGACCTTGCGCCCGTCACCGAGGCGAATATTTTTCACCGCCGGAAGATAAACCGCGGTGACCATCTCCCGCTTGTAGAGATAGGCCGCAGCCGTTTCGCGGTGCTCGCTTCGCACCCGGTGGGCTACGCCCAGACAGGAGCCGCCACTGTCCAGCCCCAGCACCAGTCCCGGCTCACGCTCGGTGCCACGGTAGACCCAGGACCAGATGCAAAGACCGCGGTGGTATCCGTAGAGCCTGGCGATCTGCGACTCCGCCGGCGGAAACCCGGGCTTCCACATGAGAGATCCATAGCCGAAAACCCACAGCGGATCGGGCAGCTCGAGCGTCACTTCGGGCCACGGGTGTTCAGGCGGCCAGACGCTGGGGTCTTCGCTCTTACGAACGTCATCCACCGGGTTTCGCGCCGCGTCCACGGTTGTAAATCCTCAGTCCCTGTGACACTTTCATCGCCTCCCATCTTAACAAAGGGGTCAGCTCCACCGGCGGCGCCCGCGGAATCACGCACCTCGCGGGGCTTGCCGATAAAAGGGGCGGCACCCAATGGAAGGCGACATGTTGCTTCATCTTTGCACCTGGCAGGAGATCGAGCGCTATCTCGAAAGCTCCAAAGGCGTCATCGTTCCCATCGGCTCCACCGAACAGCACGGCCCCAACGGCCTGCTAGGCACTGACGCCATCTGCCCCGAGGTTGTTGCCCGCGGCGTGGGTGAACAAATCGGCGCGCTGGTGGCGCCGACCCTCAGTATCGGTATGGCCCAGCATCATCTCGGTTTTCCCGGCTCGGTGAGTTTTCGGCCCTCGACGCTCATCGCGGTGGTGCGGGACGTGGTGCAGTCACTTGCCCGGCACGGTTTCGAGCGCTGCTATTTCCTCAACGGACACGGCGGCAATATCGCAACGGTCAGCGCGGCCTTTTCCGAGATTTATGCGGAAAAGAGCTTCAGGGGCGGCAACAATCGTCCGCGCGTTCTCTGCAAGCTGAACAGCTGGTACATGGCGCCCGGAGTTAAGAAACTTTCAGAAAAACTTTTCGGCAGCTCCGAAGGCAGCCACGCGACGCCGTCGGAAGTTTCGCTCACCTACTTCGCCTATCCCGAGGCCGTGAAGTCGGTCAACATGTCGCCGAAGCTGGCACCCACCGGACCCATCTATGACGCCGATGACTATCGTAGCCGTTTCCCCGACGGGCGCATCGGTTCGGATCCTTCGCTCGCCACAGTAGACGCCGGTCGACAACTCTATGAAGCGGCAGTCAAGGACATCGCCCGGGATTACGAAGAGTTCGTGAAGGCATCTTGAACCTCATCTAAAGTCGGCAAGCGACGATGCCCAAAGAGACAGGGTACTGACCATGACGGACAAGCGTGAAAATCTTCTCAAAACGGTGCTTCACCAATGGCACGTCAGTCATGACGCAAAGATGGTCCCCTTCGGCGGTTGGGACATGCCGGTGCAGTATGCGTCCGGAATCATCAAGGAACACCTGGCAACGCGACGTAACGCCGGTCTGTTCGATGTGTCCCACATGGGCCGCTTCAGCATTCGAGGTAAAGGAGCGGAAGAATATCTCAACTACGTGCTCAGTAATAATGTGTACGCGCTGGAGCGTGGGCACGCTCATTACACCTTTATCGCCACGCCCACCGGCGGCGCCGTGGACGACGCCTATCTTTACAAGCTCGACGAAGAAGATTTTCTTCTGGTGGTTAACGCGGCCAACCGCGACAAGGACTGGCGATGGCTGGAGAAACATAACCATCGCGAAAATCTCGAGATGACCGACATAAGCGAGCAGCTGTGCATGATTTCGCTGCAGGGTCCAAACGCGTCATCGATACTAGAAAAACTGGTAGACAAGTCTGCGCTTCCCGAAAACAAGCGCAATCAGCTCAGCACGGTTCGAGTAGACGGCAACAACGTCGTCGTCGCGCGCACCGGTTACACCGGTGAGTCGGTTTGCTTCGAGCTGTTTCCTCCGCGCGACTACACTGAAGCGTTGTGGCAGAAGCTGGTGAAACACGGCGCGCAGCCGGTGGGGCTCGGAGCGCGAGACTCGTTACGCCTCGAAGCCGGTCTGCCGCTCTACGGTCACGAGTTGGGCGAGGATCCGGACGGCAATGAGATCCCGGTGTTTGCCAACCACCTGGCACGATTCGCCGTCTCCCCACACGACAGCCACGACTTCATTGGCAAGCAGGCGCTCAACCGACAGCGCGAGGAGTACATTCGAATTCGGCGCGGCGAGCTGGAACCGGACGCGGATAAACGCGTGCTCAAGCGGCTGGTCCAGCCCCTGGCGGTGTTCGGCGGCCGCAAGCCGCTGCGTGCCGGCTATCGCGTTTATCGCAACGGCGAGCACGTCGGCTACGTAAGTTCAGGCACCAGCGTGCCCTACTCCCGTTTCTACGAAAGCGCGATCAGCGCGCTGCCGTCGGAAGAACACGACATGCGCCCCATCGGTCTCGCCCTGCTGGACGCGGAAATCTGCTATCGCAGCGACCGGCCGGTGACGCTGGAAATCGAGGACGACCGCGGCAAGCGTTTCGAAGCGGAGCTGGTGGAGAAAAACGTCTGGCCGTCGGCGCCCTACGCGCGGGCCTATACCGGTTTCGAAGCGCCCCGGACCACGCCCCGTGTCGAAGACGAAGACTTGATGCAGCACGGCGCCCGCCTGATCAAAGATGCCCAGGCCAATGCCCACTGGCGGCGCACCGAGTGCATCAACCTCATCCCTTCGGAGCAGACGGCCTCCGCCTTCGTCGATCGCCTCTGTGTCATGGACCCCGCGGGCCGGTACAACGAACACAAAGCGTTGAAGGCACTCGGCCCGAACGCGCCGGACGTGCGTTACTACAAAGGCACGGCTTTCATCATGGAGCGGGAAGAGGAGCTCAAGTCAGCGCTTGCAACATTCTTCAACTGCAATCGCGTCGAGCCGCGAGTAATCAGCGGGCAGATGGCCAACGACACCGTTTACGATGCGCTAAAGCAGTTCCGCAACCGGCATCGAACCGTGGCGCACCACAGCCCCATCTCACGGGTGCTGGTGCACGATCTGAACAAGGGCGGTCACTTGAGCGCGCAGGTAATGGGCGCGCTGAAAAATTACGTCGATGTTGATCCACGTACCATGCGACCGGCAGTAGAGCATTTTCCGTTTCAAAGAGAGAACCCGCACCGCATCGATGTCGAGGCAACTAAGGCGCTGATTGAAAGAACAAGCCCGGAGCTCATCGTCTTTGGACGCAGCGTGATCATTCACACCGAGCCAGTACGTGAGATCGCGGAGTTCGTTCATGAAGAGTTCGGCAAGGACAACCCGAGGCGTCCGTTGATCATGTACGACGGTGCCCACGTTCTCGGACTCCTCGGCAAGCACTTCCAAGATCCCTTCGCCGAAGGCGCTGATATCGTCACCGGTTCCACCCACAAGACGTTTTTTGGACCCCAGCGCGGCGTGGTGCTGGGCAACATCGAGCACGGCTCGGCCTTCGAAGATCTTTGGCGTTATGTGGAGTCACGGGCCTTTCCGGGCCACGTGAGCAACCATCACCTGGGCACGCTTCTGGGCCTGCTTGGAGCGACCTACGAGATGCTGCACTTCAAGGACGCGTATCAAAAGCAGGTCGTCAGTAACGCTCAGGCCTTCGCCCGTGCGCTGGCGGACTTGGGCTTGAGTATCGAAGGCGACCCGGCGAACGACTTTACCCAAACCCACCAGGTGCTGCTGCGGGGCGCTAGGGCCAAGGGCGAATACTTGTCCGACCTGCTGGAAAAGAACAACATCATCACCAATCCGCAGGCCTACCATGACGACCCCGGCTTCACCGCCGCGAGCGGCGTGCGTATGGGCTCGCAGGAAATGACTCGTTTCGGTATGAAGGAGCAGGACTTCACGGATCTGGCGGCGCTGATGGCGGAGATTATCGGCCAAGGTCACGACCGTCCCGCCGGGCACTGGGTTCCCGCGGTCGAGGCGTTCCGCGGACGTTTTACCCGAATGGAGTTTTGTCTCCCGGCGGAGGACTAATCTTCCGCCGTCGTTAAGCGAAATTGATTGCGTTTCGGTCGCGCATCCACGTGCGCGTGCACTCCAGGGTCAGCAATACGCGGAGCAAACTCCCCGCAGGTCGAGGAACTCTTGAGCCAGAGGTCGGCGGGTTTCTATCCCTTGGCCGACGTCTTGGACGGGCCCGAATCCTGGGCTCTCAGTCGTTCAGAACTAAAAGCATGAGTCGAATTTCGAATTCGTGACGAGGTCGGCAAAAAGTGGCGTTCACAGGCGCGCTGTGCGCGGAATACGGCGCTAAAATTTAAAACGGTGAAAGCGAAAGGTGCCTTAGGCGAGCTTTTTCAAAGCTTTCTATTCGTAACGGTCCGTCAACTGCAAGGGCCCAGCAAACAACTCGGAGCGTCCCCGTGTCAGGAGTTTATACAAATACAAAAACCCTCTGGTCCGAGACCCAGTTCGAGATTCTCTACCTTTCTTTGAAGAAAAACCGGCCAGAAGAAGAGATCGCGCTCATCGTGCAGGATTTGAATCGACGAGGGCACAAGCCGCATCGTTTGGTGGCTAAGGCAAGGGACAAGGTCGGCATGGCCGGTGCGGGGCGGCTCGCGGCAATAATCAAACGCATCCCGAAACGGGCCTGACAAGCTTCGCTCTGCTGATTCACTCCTCGCTGATTTAGGACGCCACCGTGTCCGACTCGCTGGCGTCGTTGCGCGCGACGATGGCCTCCGCCGCCCCCGTTTTACTCAGATTCACGGGCCGGTGAGGCAAATCCAGTGGAATGAAAACGAAGTCTCCCGCCTCGTTGACGACCGATTTCCGAAGTCTCATACCGCAACGCTGCTTAACCCTTCCCTTGAGCACGTAGATCGCCGTCTCGAAGTGCACGAGTCGGTGCGGCTCCGCCGCGGCCCCCGGCGAAATCTCCACCTTGTAGCTGGGGATCCCTCGGCTACCCGCGGTCTTCATTGAAATTCCAGGGAGAAAGGCAAGATTCTACGGCAACCGCCCCTCGGCGCCCGGCCGCAGCGTCACGATTTCATCGCCTGCGTCTGACTGTTTCCCCGCCGCCCGTTCACTCATGGTTCCACCCTCCAGGCACCCACCCATCCGGGTTAATATACCCGCCCCGTTCCTGGCACGAAGCCGGTTGATCAGCAGCTCCGACAGCAAAACTGAATGACTTTCTCACTGGCTGCAAAATGCGAGCGCACCGGCGCCTTCGGCATCGCCGTCTCTTCGTCCAGCGTCTGCGTCACCAGTCGCTGTGCCTGGGCGCGGGCCGGCGCGGGCATCGTTGCCAGCCAGAACATCACCGATCCGGCGCTAGGTGATCTGGGACTGGAGCTTTTAGGACGCGGTTATTCGGCGAATCGAGTGCTGGCCATGCTGGTCGAGGCCGGCGCCTTTCCTGAGCACCGCCAGATCGCGGTCGTCGACGCAAGCGGCGGAACCGCCCATCACTCCGGAAGCGAAACCCTCGGGCGGAACGCGGTGGCCAGCGGCAGGCTCTGCATCGCGGCGGGCAATCTGCTCAAACATAAAGAGGTCCCGGCGGCGATGGTTGCCGCATTCGAAGCCGACCCCGAAGCCGAGCTC
>JBFHVA010000063.1:0-16183 GCA_041589735.1 Gammaproteobacteria bacterium
ACGTCGGTATGTCCTGAGAGAGCAATGCCGCCGCGGTCGTCGGGGCCGAGGGTCGCGTACAAATTTGCTTTTGACTGGTCTTCGTTGTGGACCAGCTCGGAATCCACGCCCAAATCTTTCAGATAGGTTTGAACGAACTCGATGAGTTCCAGGTTGGAATTACGGCTGGTGGTATCGAAAGCGATCAGCCGCTCGATCATGGCGATGGACTCGGGGCGGGGGGACATGGAGGCTCCTCGAGAGGTGAATGACCTGTTTTTTTGTCGGCTAACTATGCGTCAACGTGTCGCCCTATTTCCAGACGGGGCCAGTTGTGCCGCAAATTCGGTGCCAGACACGGGTTTCCGGAAAATGGTGCCAGGCACCATATAGGTCCGGGGTTCGCCTTACTGGCGCCCCCATCGCCACCTGTGGCGCGGGCTCGCGGGACCCTTCCATCCACCCGCGTGAGGCCGCCGAATCGAGCCTCTGCCGGCCTGGTTTGACTCCCGCGGTGCGATCCCGCATAAGTAGCCGAACACCCACCGGCGCCGCCCGCCGGGCCGGCCCCGCCTCAGTAACAACAAACCCAGAAAGGGGGATATTCCGATGAAATGTCTCAAACCCGTCACCAGCCTGGCCGCCGCCATCGTGGTGGCATTTGCCGGAGCCGCGAGCGCCAAGGAGCTCACCATCGGGCTTGCTTCAGAGCCCACCGCCATCGACCCGCACTTTCACAATTTGACTCCCAACAATTCGCTTCTGAGTCACCTGTTTGACGCGCTGGTGCTGCAGGATGAGAACCAAAACCTGATTCCGGGCCTGGCAGTGTCCTGGCGCGCCATCGACGATACCACCTGGGAGTTCAAGCTTCGCCAGGGGGTGAAATTTCACGACGGCTCGCCGTTTACCGCGGACGACGTGATCTTCACCTTCGAGCGCGCGCCGGACGTGGAGGGCAGTCCGTCGAGCTTCGGCATCTACACCAAGGGCAAAGAGCTGGTGAAGGTCGACGACCATACCTTGCGCATCAAGACTGGGCGACCCTACCCCCTGATGCCCAATGACGTGTCGACCATTCTGATCATTTCGGAAGAGAAGGGTCGGGGTGCCAAGACTCCGGACTACAACTCCGGCAAGGCGGCCGTAGGCACGGGCCCGTTCAAGTTTGCGGAATACGTCCCTGGCGATCGCATCGTCTTCGATCGAAACGAAGCCTACTGGGGCAGCAAGCCCGAGTGGACGACGGTTACGTTCAAGCCAATTAAATCAGGACCGACCCGGGTTGCGGCGCTGCTGGCCGGAGACGTGGACATCATCGAACAAACGCCCACGGTGGACATTGAGCGGCTGAAAAAAGATCCGAAGCTGTCATTGAGTCAGGGCATTTCCAACCGGGTCATCTATTTGCACATGGACCAGTTCCGCGAGGACTCACCATTCGCCAAAGCCAAAGACGGCGGCAAGATAAAAAACCCACTGCTGGACGCGCGCGTGCGAAAGGCCATTTCCAAAGCAATCAATCGCGATGCCATCGTCAGCCGGGTGATGGAAGGTATCGCCGTCAAAGCGGGCCAACTACTTCCTGAAGGCTTCTTCGGCCGCAGCTCCAACCTCTCGCCGGAGCCGTACGACCCGGAGGGGGCCAAGGCGCTGCTGGCCGAAGCTGGGTTCGCTGATGGCTTCAAGCTGACCATTCACGGACCCAACGACCGTTACATCAATGACGCCAAGATCGCCGAGGCGGTCGGCCAGATGCTGACGCGCATCGGCATCGACACCGAGGTGGTAACCATGCCCCGAAGCGTGTACTTCAAGCGCGCGTCCCGCGGCGGCGAAGGCGGTCAGCCGGAGTTCAGTTTTATTCTGGTGGGCTGGGGGTCCGGCACCGGTGAGGCGTCCTCGCCGCTCAAGTCCCTGCTGCACACCTATGACAAGGAGCGGGGTTTCGGCCCCTCCAACCGTGGGCGTCACTCGGACCCCGAGGTCGACAAGCTGATTGAAGACGCGCTTGCCACCGTAAACGATGGCCAGCGCCAGGATCTGCTCGCCAAGGCAACCGAGCTCTCCATCGGCCGCAACCAGGGCATCATCCCGCTGCACTACCAGGTGAACACCTGGGCGGCGAAGAAAGGCATCAAGTACCGCGCCCGCACCGACGAGCGCACGGTCGCCTACGGCGTTTACAGCGAGTAACGGAATCGCCGGGCCGGGAGCAACGGGCTCCCGGCCCGGGCAATCGCCGAATTAATCCGGCGGGCGGGTCCGCCTTCACCGTCTTGCATGCCTCGCCTCGGGGGACGCCGACACGAGCTCACTTTATCCGCAACGCCAAAATGTCCGTCTTCATAATCCGCCGCCTGCTGCAGGCCCTGGTCGTCATCTTCGTGATGTCGCTGATCGTTTTCGCCGGTATCAATATCGTCGGCGATCCGGTGGACCTGCTCATCAGCCCGGATGCGGACCAGGCGGAAATCGAAGCGACGATTCGTCGTCTTGGGCTGGACCGGCCCTGGTATGAGCAGTACGGATACTTTCTGCTCAACGCATTCAAGGGCGATCTCGGCAACTCATTTATTTTCGCCGAGCCGGCGCTGAAGCTGATCCTCCAGCGGATGCCGGCGACGCTGGAGCTCGCCTTCGCAGCGATGCTCATTGCCATCGTTTTCGGCATTCCGCTGGGTATGTACGCGGGCTTGAAGCCCGATTCCAAGGTCAGCAGGACCATCATGGCGGGCTCGATCCTGGGCTTCAGCCTGCCGACTTTCTGGGTCGGGATCATGCTCATCATGGTGTTCGCGGTGATGCTCGGCTGGCTGCCGTCTACCGGAAGAGGCGACACCACGGAGATGTTGGGTATCCAGGTGAGCTTTCTCACCTGGGACGGCATTCAGCATCTCGTTCTGCCGGCGTTCAACCTGGCGCTGTTCAAATTGTCGCTGGTGATCCGCCTTGCGCGCGCTGGCACCAAGGAGGTGGCGCTCCAGGATTACATCAAGTTCGCCCGCGCCAAGGGCCTGAGCTCGCGCCGGGTGGTGCTGGTGCACGTGGCCAAAAACATCATGATCCCGGTGGTCACCGTGCTGGGACTTGAGCTCGGCGGCGTAATCGCATTTGCCGTCGTCACCGAGACGGTGTTCGCTTGGCCGGGAATGGGCAAGCTGCTGATCGATTCGATTCAGCTTTTGGACCGGCCGGTGGTGGTGGCGTATCTGCTGATTACGGTGTTCATGTTCATCATCATCAACCTGGTGGTGGACATTCTTTACTCCATCCTCGACCCGAGGGTCCGGCTCAAGGACGTGAAAGCATGAGTGCCACCACCGAGCATCTCGCCGCCTCCGCTTTGTCCGATCAGGCGCGGGTGCAAACGCCGTTCAGGCGCTTTCTATCGGATTACTTCGACAGCAAGGTGGCTACCGGCGCGTGCATCATGCTCGCGATCATCATCTTTATCGCCTTGTTTGCTCCGCTGATCTCCCCCCAGAACCCATACGACCTCGCGGTTGTGGACGTGATGAACGCGCGCCTTGAGCCTGGCGAGCAGTCCTGGTCGGGCGATCTCACTTTCGTGCTCGGCAGCGACGGCGCCGGGCGCGATATGCTGAGCGCGATTTTCTACGGGCTTCGCATCAGCCTCGGTGTCGGCGTGATGAGCGGTATCATCGCCATGATCATCGGCATGGCCGTTGGTCTAATGGCCGCTTATTTTGGCGGGCGCACCGACACGGTGATTATGCGCATCGTGGATCTTCAGCTCAGCTTTCCGGCAATCCTCATCGCCCTTGTACTGATTGCCATACTGGGTAAGGGCGTGGACAAGGTGATTATCGCGCTGGTCACCGTGCAGTGGGCCTATTACGCACGCACAGTGCGCGGCAGTGCACTGGTGGAGCGGCGCAAGGAATACATT
This sequence comes from Gammaproteobacteria bacterium, assembly GCA_041589735.1. GTDB lineage: Bacteria > Pseudomonadota > Gammaproteobacteria > HK1 > HK1 > CAMYJH01. The sequence continues at coordinate 3,893 of JBFHVA010000063.1, forward strand.
GAGGCAGCCACCTGTCTAGCGCTTTCTCACCGGCGTATTGTGTTTCGCCACCTGCTTCCCAACTGCCTTCCGCCAATGATTGTCGTAGGCACGCTGCAGACTGCGCACGCCATCTCACTGGAAGCGACGCTCAGCTTTCTCGGTTTGGGTCTTCCTCAGACGGAGCCTTCGCTTGGCCTGCTCATCGCCAACGGCTTCGAATACATGCTCTCCGGGAAGTACTGGATCAGTTTTTTCCCGGGTATTGCGCTGTTGCTGACAATCGTCACTATCAATCTGGTCGGTGACCAGCTGCGGGACGTTCTGAACCCGAGACTTGAGCGTTAGGGCAAATCGTATGCCGTGTGGCGTATATCGAATATCGGGAATATGCCGAGCCAGTTCCGGGTTTGCCTCCCGGGATACGGCATACGATGTACCACATCACAGTCAAAACTCGCCGTGAAGCTGACAGGAATGACGATGCCGTCACCCACACTAGAAGTCGTCAACCTAAAAACGCACTTCTTCACAAAGAACGGCGTTATCAAGGCCGTAGATGGCGTGGGTTTCAAGGTCGATAAGGGCGAGGTGCTGGGTCTGGTCGGGGAATCGGGATCCGGCAAGACCGTCACCGGTTTTTCTATCATTGGACTGGTGGATCCTCCAGGCGAGGTGGTGGACGGTCAGGTCATTTTCCATGGCCGTGACCTGGTCAGGCTTCCCGACGAAGAGATGCGGGATTTGCGCGGCTCAAAGATCGCCATGATCTTTCAGGATCCCATGATGACCCTGAACCCGGTGCTTCGCATCGACACTCAGATGGTCGAAGCCGTCAGGGCGCATAGAAATGTCAGCCGCGAACAGGCCTACCAGCGGGCAAGAGAAACCCTGGTCGCTGTAGGGATCGCATCTCCGGACGAGAGGCTCAAGGCTTATCCGCATCAGTTTTCCGGGGGCATGCGTCAGCGCGTCGCGATTGCGATTGCGCTTCTCAACGAGCCGGATCTCATCATTGCCGACGAGCCCACTACAGCCCTGGACGTAACCATCCAGGCGCAAATCCTGTTCGAGGCGCAGAAGCTTTGCCGCCGGACCGGTACCGCGATGATCTGGATCACCCACGATCTCACCGTGGTCGCCGGTCTCGCAGATCGCATCTGCGTCATGTACGCGGGTCGCGACGTGGAGCACGGCACCGTGGATGAAGTGTTGGATTCGCCGCTGCACCCCTACACCCACGGCCTCATCGGCTCCGTGCCCAGCCGTAATCGCCGCGGCAGACCGCTGCACCAGATACCGGGTATGACGCCTTCGCTGTTGAATCTTCCGCCCGGCTGCGCTTTTCGTGCCCGCTGCCCGCGGGCAACGGAAGTATGCGTCGAGGAACCTCCGGTAGCCCCCCACGGCCCGGGCCGCTCCGCCAGGTGTTTTCATCCGTACGTCGACGATAAGAGCGCCGCATGATCACGGAAAGTTCGATTCCCATTATTGAAATCCGCAACGTTTCCAAACGCTTCGTCAAGCCACTGGACGTAGCCGGTAAAATTGCACAGCGACTCGGCGTCGACGTGCACGAAGAAGTGGTGCACGCGGTGGACGATGTCAGCTTCAGCATTGACGCAGGGGAAGTGGTCGGACTGGTGGGCGAATCGGGCTGCGGAAAATCGACCCTGGGGCGCATGGTTGCGGGTATTCTGACGCCCTCCGCCGGGCAGATCCTTTACCGCGGCAGTGATCTGGTTGCGATGCCTCCAGTAGAGGCGCAGCGCGCGGCGCTCAAGGTGCAAATGATTTTTCAGGATCCTTTCGCGTCATTGAATCCGCGCATGCGGGTCGCGGACATCATTGGCGAAGCGCCCCTCATTCACGGCATCATCGATAAGAGCGAGTTCGACGACTATGTGGACGAGGTACTCAAGCAGTGTGGTCTGGATCCGAGCTTTAAGCGCCGCTATCCGCACCAGTTCTCCGGCGGTCAGCGCCAGCGCATCGGTATCGCGCGGGCGCTTGCGGTCAAGCCAGAGTTTATAGTTTGCGATGAGTCTGTTGCAGCCCTGGACGTTTCCATTCAGGCGCAGGTCCTGAATCTGTTCATGGAACTGCGCGAAAACCTGAATCTCACATATTTATTCATCAGTCACGACTTAGGCGTCGTCGAGCACCTAAGCGACCGAGTAGTGATCATGTACCTCGGCAGGGTGGTAGAAAGTGCGATGACGGAAACGCTGTTCGAGGCTCCAAATCATCCCTATACCCAGGCCCTGCTGCGGGAAGTGCCGCGGCTGGAGACCCGGCGCTCGGAGTTTCAGCCCATACGAGGCGAGATCCCTTCTCCGCTGGAGCCGCCGCCAGGCTGCCACTTTCATCCGCGCTGTCCTCACATCCTGGATCGCTGCAAGGCCGAGGTGCCGGACTTGAGAGCGATCGAAACGCGCTGGCATTCGGCCTGTCATTTGAACGATCAATGACGGATGGTGCCGAAAGTCGTCACCGTTTTTCACGGCAGACTAAATTTCTCCGCTGATTTCTTTACGCATTCCTGCCGTGGTCGAAAGTTTTCATCCGAATACCCGGATTGTTTCGCTATGCAGATAGAGGTCGAGGCGTATCACGACCAACTGTGAGTTTCGCGTTGAAAGACGTAGAGCCGGACAGCAGCAAGTTGGCGCAGCTGCACGTCACGCGCTAGCGCTCAATCGGGCGTGGCCGGGGCTCTCATGCCTTCGCGGTATCGCGAATACCGAAGGCCTCTCTCAACGCGAGGATGGCGGTACCGGAAATGAAGAATGCGCCTGAAGTGTAGGTCTGGGAGGCTTCGTCCCAGTTCCAGTCGCGGGCGCGCCAGTTGATCAGCCAGGCGTCGCTGTTTTGGGTAATACCCCGAAGCTGCCGGGTGATTAGGGAGATTTCCTGGCCAAGATCGTCGTAGCGCTGATAGCCGCCGGCAGCGAGCAGGTTTTGCAGCTCTCCGTGGCCGATGTGTCCGTCGAAATTTCTGGCGAAGACCCTCAGGATTTTGCGTCCCGGCTCGTCCAGAGATCGGATCAGGGCAACGGCCTCGTCCTCGGTCAATGGATAGGAGACATTATCTTCCGGGTCCCAGCTGAGGTCGCGGAACGAGGTTTTAAGGTCCGAAATATCCGCGCTCAGAATATCAAGTAACTCGCGACGCGCCCCGGGCGTCAGCCGCTGTAGATGAGTTTCGTCAATAAAGAAACCGGTCATGACCGTGACCCTCCAAGGCGGAACGATACCGGGCTGTTTAAACGCTACTCCCGGCGGATTATTCGACGACTCCTACGCCTGAGTCTTTTTACTATCACGAATATCGGCCCATGGAAAGGCGGGCCGCCGAGGCGCGGCACGCGGGGCACAAGGTAGGATCAGGGCGCCAGGGGAAAGCTGAGACTGACTTCCAGGCCGGCCTCGCCGGAAAGTGCGACATCAGCCTTGTGGATACGAACAACCGCTGCCACGAGACTCAGTCCAAGCCCGTTGCCGGGAGCATTGCGGCTGGTTTCGAGCCGCACGAAGCGCTCGAACACGCGGTCGCGTTCGGAGTGAGGGATCCCCGGGCCGCTGTCCCGCACGACAACGCGGGCCCTCCTGTCGCTACAGGTTAAAGTCATCTCGACCTGACCTTGTTCAGGTGTGTACTTGATGGCGTTGTCGACCACGTTGGCGATGGCCTGGAACAATAGATCCCTGTCACCGGAGATTTTCAGATCCTCTTCGATGCTGGCGGTGAAAATTTGTTGCCGCTCGTGGGCGAGCGGTTCGTAGAGTTCGGCCACGTCGCGCACGAGCTGCGAGAGGCTCAAGACCTCGAATCCGGCTGTACGGTGTCCTGCTTCGATTCGGGCGATGCGCAGCAGGGCGTTGAAGGTGGACAGCAGGCTGTCAGCTTCGGCGATGGCGTCTTCGATATCTGTTCGGTCAGGACCCGTCTGCACGTTGATGGCTTCCAGCCGGTTCCTGAGCCGTGTCAGTGGCGTCCGGAGGTCGTGAGCAATGTTGTCCGATACGTGACGCACGCCATCCATCAGCGTCTGGATTTGGTCCAGCATGCTGTTCAGATTGTCCGTGAGCTGATCAAAATCGTCTCCGCTGCCTTCAGAAGGAATACGCCGGGAAAGATCTCCCTGGATGATTTCGCGGCTGGTCTGATTGATGGCCTCGATGCGCCGCACCGTGCTGCGCGACATCATCACGCCTCCGGCAACCCCAAGCAGCACGGTGATTCCAAATCCCCACCCCAGCGTGCCGACAATGAGTTGTCGCGTTTCGGTGAGTTCGTGCATGTCCCTTCCTACGAGCAGGTGGAATCCCCCGCGAAGGACGAAGGTCCGGGCCCGCGCGCGATGCACCGCTTCTCCACCCAGGCTGGCCTGCTCCAGCTGGAACGAGAGCCAGCCATCCTCGCCCGCGGGAATGTGCGGCCAACGATCAAGATTGCCGACGATTGGACGGAAAGAAGAGTCGGTCAGCAGGTAAACGAAGCTTCCCTGGGGATTACGTTTTAGGCGCTCGTTAATGGATCGCACGAGTCCGTCTAGGCTGGTGAGGCGGTAACGCTCGGCCAGCCCGGAAATTTCCGCCTCGATCGTGGCGTCGGTCTGGCGCGCCATGTAGCCAGCGGTGGACCAGTAGATGAATCCGAGAAGCAGCATCGCGGAGGCGCTGAACAGCAGCATATAGACGAGCGCCAGACGGAAGGTCGAGCTCTTGATAAGCCTTTCAGGCTTGAGCCTTGCCACTGAGCATGTATCCGGCGCCGCGTACGGTGTGGATCAGAGGCTTATCGAAGTCACGATCGATCTTGCTTCGCAGCCGGCTGATGTGAACGTCGATGACGTTGGTTTGGGGATCGAAGTTGTAGTCCCAAACTCCCTCGAGCAACATAGTGCGGGTAACCACCTGATCCGCGTGGCGCATGAGATATTCGAGCAGGCGAAATTCCCGCGGCTGGAGATTGATGGCCTTGCCCGCGCGTTTGACGCTTCGGGAGAGAAGATCCATTTCCAGATCGTCGACGTTGAGCGTGGTCGCGGGCGAGTCTGCGTCTCTCCTGCGCGTCAGCGCGTCCAGCCGGGCGATCAATTCGGCGAAGGCGAATGGCTTGACCAGATAGTCGTCGCCGCCGGCCCGCAGCCCTTTGACCCGATCGTCCACTTCGCCCAGCGCGCTCAGTATCAGCACTGGAGTGTCGTTGTTCGAGGCGCGCATGGCTCGAACGATGGACAAACCGTCGGTCCCGGGAAGCATCCGGTCGATCACGGCGGCGTCGTAGCGGCTCTCCAATGCCAAATACATGCCGTCTTTGCCGTCAGCCGCGTGGTCTACGGTGTGGCCGGCCTCCTCGAGGCCGCGCTTAAGGTAGGCCAGAGTTTCTTTGTCGTCTTCAATGATGAGAACACGCATCTCGGGCAAAGCGCCGGGGGCGCGAACGTAGAGTGAGTGAAGTTCGCGCGGCTGGCCGTGCGACGGCATCACACTGACGGGGCGGGCGGAAAATTTCAAGCTCGAACTCCCATTAAGTCACGCGTCATAGTTCGAGATACGTCACTTTTCGGCAAAGCTCCCCGCCCCTCGGGCCGAGTGGAGGGACTGGAAGAGGATGCACGCAAGGAGCGCGAGAGCAAAGCCGAGACCTCAAAGCATCGAACAGCTTGACGCTGGATCGCGACGCGACATCGACCCACCTCTTTGCACTGCCATTACGCGGGTAAGCTCGCATATCTATTAAAACGTGCCCTTAAATCAAGATTCCCTCCCCCTTGACGGGGGAGGTATGGGGAGGTGGTGAAAACGAGGATCGGGGGAACGAAGCCTTGACATCGATCCACCCCCGCACTGCTTATAAGATCGGCCGGGGTGGCGAGGGAGGACGGCACCCCGGCCGGGGGGACAAGGCTTTGAGAATCAGGCCTTGTCCAGGGGAACGGCGATGAATCGGTCATTGCCCTGGCGCGAGATCAGCAGCAGCACTGCCTTGCGTTTGGCCTGACCCTTGAGCGCCTCAATGACCTCTTCCGGCGTGGCTACCTTTTTGTTGCCCACGCGCTTGATGACGTCTCCGGCCCGCAAGCCTTCACGCGCCGCGGGGCTGCCGCGCTCCACGTCAACGATTACGACGCCTTCGGCATCGTCGGGCAATCGCAGTCGCTGCCTATATTCCGCGGTGAGCGGCGCCAGCGTAACGCCGAGCTTCGCCTGATCCGAATTCTTGGACTCGGGAGACTTCATGGCGGTCATATCGTCACCAGGCATGCGCCCGACCTGGACTTTCACGCTGCGCTCGTTGCCGTCTCGCAATACGCGTACTTCTGCCTTTTCGCCGGCTTTCGCCGCCGCAACCAGTCGCGGAAGATCCTTGAGCCGGTCAACCTTTTGACCATTGAACTCAAGGATAAGGTCGCCGGTCTTCAGCCCGGCTTCTTCCGCCGGCCCGTTCGGCTCCACGCTGGCAATCAGCGCACCCTTAGCCTCGTCGAGGTCAAGACTCTGGGCGATCTCTTCAGTGACCTCCTGAATCTGGACACCCAAGAATCCCCGCTGGACCTGGCCGGACTCCTTGAGCTGCTCGACGATTGTCTTAGCCATGGTCGAAGGTATGGCGAAACCGATACCGACATTGCCGCCGCTGGGAGAAAAGATAGCGGTGTTGATGCCAATCACTTTGCCGTCCCTGTCGAACAGCGGGCCGCCCGAGTTGCCGCGGTTAATGGGAGCATCGATCTGCAGATAGTCGTCGAAAGGACCGGACTGGATATCCCGCCCCCTGGCCGAGATGATGCCGGCCGAAACGCTCCCGCCCAGGCCGAAGGGATTGCCGACGGCAATGACCCAGTCCCCGACCTGCGCTGTGTCGGAGTCCCCGAACTCCACGTAGGGAAGAGGCCTATCGGCGTCTATTTTGAGTACCGCCAGGTCCGTTTTGGGATCGCGGCCGATAATTTTGGCCGGGTAGTGATCTCCCCCGTTTACGGTGATCGTGATCTCCTCGGCCCTGTCGATTACGTGGTTATTCGTGACCACGTAGCCGTCCGGGTCGATGATGAAACCCGAGCCAAGCGCTCTTGCCTTAGGGCCAGGACCCATCTCCGGCTGACCCGGAAAGCCGTGACCGAAGAAATCACGGAAATAGCGCTCGAATGGCGAGCCTTCCGGAAAACGAAACTCCGGCATGACTGCTGCCTCGGCCCGGGCCGTGGTGGCGATGTTGACTACGGCGGGCTGCACCGCCTTTACCAGCTTGGCGAAGCTTTCCGGCCTATCAACGTTGGTCTGCGCCGGCGTCACCGCCGCCAGAGCCGTTGCCGGCGGAACGCTCAGCTGGCTGGCAGCTGCAATCGCGGTCACAATGGCCGCCGATGCGAAAAGCTTTCTGTAATGACGCGCGAACATCCCCGCGCGCCCGCTCTTTGATGCTCGCATGAAACACCTCCTCGTTATTCGGTTGCTCTCGCTCGGCGCCCGGAGAAGGCACCGAAATAAGTAGTTCGAACGGGAGCGTATCGCGGCGCCGTTTACCGGGAGGTGTACGGAAGATTAAATTTCGGTAAGTTTGGTGCCCCGATGCGGGGCACCCGGACCGGCGGCACTCAGCGGGTGCAATTTTCTGATTGCATTGGAACACCTGAGACGTACCCAGGCGGGGAGGAGACTGTCTCCATGGACTTAACCCAAGCGGACCCCGGACCGCGCGAGGCGTGGACGCTGGTCTCCGGCCGCGGTTCAAATCCGGTGCCGGAAAGGTTTGATGCCGTGTATTCCCGGGTCCCAGCAAACCCAGCCAGCACTGAGCAGCAACCAGGTCCTCCCGGAGTAGTGCCGCCGTATCGAATTATCAGTTCTTTATCAGCCACTGGAGGAAGTTGATGTCGGATGGCAACTATCCTATAGAGTTGGACGCTCCGGACATCTCTTCCTACCAGAAAAGTAACACCGGGGTCGATTACGTCTTCACCTTCGACAGCAAGAACCCCGGACCCCACGTCATGGTGAGTGCAGTGGTGCACGGAAACGAGCTTTGCGGTGCCATCGTGCTGGATTTTCTTTTGCAAAACGGCGTGCGCCCGATAATTGGCAAGCTAACCCTGGGTTTTATGAATGTTGCCGCTTATCAAAGCTTCGACCCGGCAGACCCGGGCGCGTCTCGTTTCGTAGATGAGGATTTCAATCGTCTCTGGAGCCATGAACAGCTGGAGAGCGGCCGGGACAGTGCTGAGCTCAAACGCGCAAGGGAAGTGCGTCCAATCATTGACCAGGTGGACTATCTGCTGGACATACACTCCATGCAGCACACTACGGTTCCTCTGCTTCTGTGTGGCCCGAAGGTAAAAGGACAGCGACTGGCGCGCGCCGTTGGCGCACCCATGCACATCGTGGCCGACGCCGGCCACTCGGCGGGTATCCGCATGCGTGACTACGGGGCATTTGTTGACGAAAGCAGCCCAAAGAATTCCCTGCTGATCGAATGCGGTCAGCACTGGAGCGCTTCGAGCGCAGAAGTTGCGAAAGACGTGGTATTGCGTTTTCTCGGTAGCTTAGAAGTCCTGAACCCGGAGTTCATCGACCAGCATCTGGAACACGCTCCGCCGCCAATGCAGCACATCATTCAAGTCACTGAACCGGTAACCATCGAAACTGAACAATTCCGATTTGTCCAAGACTTTCGCGGCATGGAGGTTATTTCAAAAGTGGGCACTGTCATCGCCTGGGATGGGGAAAAAGCCATTACTACGCCGTATGACAACTGTATTCTCATTATGCCGTCGCGGCGGCTGAAGAAGGGAGAGTCGGCGGTTCGTTTTGGTTATCTCGCCGAATGACTCGAGTGTCGCCCGCAGGCAAATTGGACACTGTCGCCGCAATCGCGTACGGCGGCACTTATCAGCGGTAAATCTGGAGTAAACGGATCATGGCCAAGGTCGTCCTCGTCGTCGAGCTGGAGATCGAGCCCGATAATTTTGAGACGTTCGTCGATATCGTCACTAAACACGGCGCAAACTCTCTGAAAATCGAGGAGGGGTGCCTTCGATTCGAGGTGCTCATACCCAGAGAATCGAGGAACAAAGTGATCCTGGTGGAAATGTACGCGGACAACGGGGCGCTGGACAGCCACTGGAATTCCGATCACATGGCGGTCTACCGAAAGAATGTCTCCAACATGATCATTTCCCGGGTTGCCCACCGGTGTGATCTGATTTGAGTTCCTGTTTCCGCCTGGAGGCAGAAGCTTATTACTAAAAAGCGAGTACGATGGACAAGCACTCCAAAGTACAATCGGTGTATAGTTTTTTATTCGAGTTTAATTAATTAGACTCTGAGCGGAGTCAATGAAGCAATAACGAAGAACCAAGAAAAAGAAGTCAAGAACAACAATCGTATTTTCCACTAAACGCGGCGCCAACGTTCGACAGCACCGGTAGCTCTCCGGTGCAGAGTGGCGCTGCTCGGTGGGAAAGGTCAAGAGACCGGGTCGACTGATCTCCACTAATTCTAAAAGCAACAAGAATGAAGGCGCTGAAATCAAAATTTCTTTTTGTCCTAATAGTTTTCGCAGCAGGGTTTAAGGTTGGTTGGGCGGACCAAGCCCGTCCCTTGTCTCTCGGACCTTTTGAAGTTTTGCCCAGCGGCGAAGAAAGGTTCGTAGTGGGGGCGGGTGGGTTCAATACTTTCCGGCAGCGGGACCCGGAAGGAGACGGCGCTTCTGCTGTTTTGAACCTGGAGTACCATTTTGGAAAGAAGATTTATTACCTCGGCTTTGCGATCGGCGGACTGGTGAACTCCGACGGCGGGAGTTTCGTATATCTGGGAAACTACGCCGACATCCGGTACAAGAATTACGTCGTCACACCGCTAGTATCGGTGGGCGCGTATCGAAGGGGTGCCGGCCCCGATCTGGGCGGAACACTCCAATTCCGCTCGTCCATTACGCTGGCTTACGAGACAAAAGACGGCTCCCGGGTCGGTGTCCGCGTTGCCCACACCTCCAACGCCGGCATCTATGATGAGAATCCAGGAGCAAACGAAGTCCTGATAACCTACGGCTCGAGCTTCTGAGTCCGATCCGGCTGCGGATGCCGTCGTTACCTCCTGCGCCGGCCCAATCGCGTTCGGCTGCCTGGAAATGGGTGCACGAAGGATGCAATCCCATTAAAGTTAGGGCCGGCCCAGATGACCATCCAGATAAAGCAGGAGTATCTCAGATGCCCATCAAACCCGGTGACAAGGTTCCATCCGTGACGCTGACCCACATGACGGCCGATGGTCCTAAACCGATAACCACTGACGAGCTGTTCAAAGGCAAAAAGGTCGTTTTGTTCGCGCTCCCGGGGGCCTTTACCCCCACCTGTTCAGCCTCGCACCTTCCCGGCTTTGTGGTGAATGCCGACAAAATCAAGGCCAAGGGTGTTGATGAGGTAGTTTGCCTTTCCGTAAACGATGCATTCGTCATGGATGCATGGGGGAAGACCCAGAACGCCGAAGAGCTGCACATGGTCGGAGACGGGAACGCGGACTTCGCCAAGGCCGTCGGGCTGGAGCTGGACCTGACCGCGCGTGGAATGGGTGTTCGACTTCAGCGATTTGCCATGATTTTGGAGGATGGAGTGGTAAAGCACATCAACGTTGAAGCACCGGGCAAGTTCGAAGTATCGAGCGCGGAAAAAATGATGGAGCTGCTTTAAGCGGGCCTGAACGCGCACCCCACCGACTGTCTGGTGCTTAAATCTTTTTTGGCCAGCGGACTCGCTTGGGGCGATCCGCGCACGCCGCGGTTGAGTCGATGCCAATCGACGGAGCGAATTGATGAAATCAATCAGCGAGAATCTCGAAATGGATCCTGATTGGGATACGCCACTCAGGCTCACATTAACTCCCGCGGCCATCATCGACACGATATTCGTGACGGCCGACAGTGTTCATACTGGCGATCAGACTTGCGTGGACCAGTCACTCGTGGTCATGGAGACGACCGCAATCGACGACCAAAGCGAAAATTACTGCCGCTTCATCGAGCAGGAATACTTGGAAGAAGAAGATACGGAGGTCACCTGGCACGACTGGGCGGTGGAGGTCCGAATTGACAACGTGATGATCGTGGGTCACTGGCGCGCGACGGTAACAGGCAGTCCTTCCGACTGGGAGTGGTGCGCCGTCGAAGCGGAAAAAGCATTCGCCAACGCGTGCGTGCTCGTGGGAAAGCGCGTCCGCCGCGGCATCGTCATCGATCCGCCGAGCGCGGCGCCTCGGCCTTCACGAACACATCACTGAAATTCGATGGCTCGTTATTTAACGGTTCAATTACACTTTTCGCCTGAAGGGTCTGAATTTCAGCCGCCAACGTAAATTCGCCGTTTATCTTGCAGATGCAAGACGATCGGCGGCGCGGGTGGTTTCGGGCAGGCGATAGCGGGTCACGCATTGCATCACCAGCTCAACCGCCGTTTCCAGGCTCACCCGATGCCCCACCGAAACGAAAACCGGCTTCACGTCCTTGCGGGTCCTCAGCACGGCGCCGATGGTCTCGCCGCCGTCCGTCAAAGGGACCCAGCGGCCCCGGGTCCGCGGCACGCGCCCGTGGGTGCCTATCAGCCGGGACTTGGCCACGCCAATTGTGGGAATGTCGGACAACACGCCCAGATGACACGCCAGCCCGAATCGCCGCGGGTGAGCGTAGCCCTGGCCGTCGCACAGGATGAGCTGCGGTAACTCCTTGAGCCGATCCAGCGCCGCGACGATGGCGGGGATCTCGCGAAAGGATAGAAGGCCGGGAACGTACGGGAACCTCGTGGGCAAGGTGGCGACCGCCTCGGCTCTTGGCTCCAGGGAGGGAAACGCGAGCACTGCCACCGCCGCACGCGTGCGTTTCCCGCCTGCTTCGAATCCCACGTCGACGCCGGCGACGAGCCGTAATTTCCCAAGGCGGTCACGATCGCTGGCACGCCCGCGCAGCCGCTCCTGAATTGCCTTCGCCTCCGCGGGAGCGACGTTCCAGGGGTGGCCATGGTGGAGCCTCACGGCGCAGCTGTCGTGGTGGAAGTAAGGCAAGGATTGCGAACAGCGCCTACAATCATGGGCTAGGTAGAAACGGCTGCCGGAATTTACGTAACTTTCGGCGGTCGAAGCTGCATAACCGCCATCTTGTCGCTACAGAATAAGGGATTCCACGTGCTGTCGAGAATTATTCGCCTGGCCCCGGGAGTGTTCGCGGGTATCGTATCGATTCTATTATTTTCCACTCCGGCGCTTTCCACCCACGAGATTGATCATCGTTTCAGTGTCTGGGGCGAAGTCTTAACC
>JBFHVA010000064.1:0-16088 GCA_041589735.1 Gammaproteobacteria bacterium
CCAGATGCTGGCCTATGTGAAGCCGTACCGCGAGCAAAACAAAGAGTGGGTGCAGATGGAAACCTACAACGGCGGCCTGCAGGAGATTCGCAGGCAGATCGAGACCGCCAACGTGGTCTGGGACGTGGTGGACTTCGAGCTTGCGGATCTGATCCGGGGCTGCCGCGAGGGGCTGCTGGAAAAAATCGACCACGGTCAGCTGCCGCCCGGCGCCGACGGCACCCCGGCGGGCGAGGACTTCATCGACGGCGCCTTCACCGAGTGCGGTGTCGGGCAGACGGTCTGGTCCACGGTGGTCGGCTACAACGCCGAGCTTTTCAAAGACGGGCGCCCGTCCAAGCTGGCGGACTTCTTCGATATCGTGAAGTACCCCGGCGGGCGCGGTTTGCGGCGCGACCCGAGAGTGATCATGGAGTGGGCCCTGATGGCCGACGGCGTCGCCCCCGGCGAGGTGTACAAAACCCTCGAGACGGAGCAGGGACAAAAGCGCGCCTTTGCGGTGATGGATCGGATCAAAACCAAGATCGTCTGGTGGGCCTCCGGCGAGGATCCGATCAAGCTGCTGGATTCTGGTGCCGTTTCCATGACCTCGGTATGGAACGGGCGCATGCACCGGCCCATCGCGGAGCAGAACAAGCCCTATGCCATCATCTGGGACGGGCAGATCTGGGACATCGACTCCTGGGGGATCCCCAAGGGGACTTACAATCTGAGCAAGGCGATGGACTTCATTCGTTTCTCTACCAGCTCGAAGCAGCTCGCGGAGCAGACCAAGTACATCACCTACGGGCCAGCGAGAAAGTCGTCCATGATGATGGTTGCCGATCAGACCAAGCGACTGCTGCCCACCGCAGAGGAGAACATGGCGAACGCGCTGCAGACTGACGCCGATTGGTGGGCCACCCGCCACGTGGCGATGCGGGCGAAGTTCGAGCAGTGGCTCGCAAGCGGCCGCGGCTTGTCCGGGACCGCCCGCTGAAGCGAGAGACAGGCATTCCGAGAACCTGAGTCATCGACTGCCCGCTGCCAGGCGGCGGGCATGCGTTGACCTTTTCCCTCAACGACCGCACGCTTTCCGAGGAAAGCCGCGATGCCCCGTGCTCCCAACAACGAGCCCGAGTGGGAGATCGGCATCATTATTGGAGAACCACTAAATGCTTCAGAAGCGCGAGTTTTATATCAACGGCCGCTGGGTTTCCCCGGCCAAGGCCAACGATTTCGAGGTGATCAACCCGTCCGACGAAGAGCCCTGCGCGGTGATTTCGCTCGGTGGCAAAGCCGACACGGACGCCGCGGTGGCGGCGGCGAAATCCGCCTTCGGCGATTGGTCCGTAACGCCGAAGGAAGAGCGCATCGCGCTGGTCGAAAAGATCTTCGAGTTCTATGAAGCCAGGGCAGATGACATGGCGGAGGCCATCAGCCTGGAGATGGGCGCGCCCATCGACTGGGCCAGGACACAGCAGACGCCGTCGGGCACCTGGCATATCAAAAACTTCCTCCGCGCCATCAAGAGCTTCGAGTTCGATCGCATGCTGGGGGAGCACGCGCCGAACGATCGGATCCTGTACGAGCCCATCGGGGTCTGCGGCCTGATCACGCCCTGGAACTGGCCCATGAACCAGGTGACGCTGAAGGTCATCCCGGCGCTGCTGACCGGGTGCACCATGGTGCTGAAGCCTTCCGAGATTGCGCCCCTTTCCTCGCTCTTGTTCGCCGAGATTGTGCACGAGGCAGGCGCGCCGGCAGGCGTGTTCAATCTGGTGAATGGCGACGGCGCGGGCGTCGGCACGCAGCTCTCCAGCCATCCGGATGTGGATATGATTTCCTTTACCGGCTCGGCCCGGGCGGGAGTGCTCATTTCCAAGAACGCCGCCGACACGCTGAAGCGCGTGCACCTGGAGCTGGGCGGCAAGGGCGCCAACATCATCTTTCCGGATGCGGACGAGAAGGCGGTGAAGCGCGGCACGCAGCACTGCTTCAACAACACGGGTCAATCCTGCAACGCGCCGACGCGGATGCTGGTCCAGCGCGACATATATGACGATGCCATCGAAACTGCGGTGGGGGTTGCGAACGCCACCCGCGTGGGTCCGGCCGATAAGGAAGGGAGGCATATCGGACCGGTGGTCAGCCAGGCCCAGTTCGACAAGATCCAGAACCTGATCCAGAAGGGTGTCGATGAGGGTGCGCGCCTGGTGGCTGGCGGTGTCGGCCGTCCTGAGGGATTCAATCGCGGCTATTTCGTGCGGCCCACGGTGTTTGCCGACGTCTCCAACGACATGACCATCGCCCGGGAAGAGATCTTCGGCCCCGTGCTGTCCATCATTCCTTTTGATACCGAAGACGAGGCCGTGAGCATCGCCAACGACACGCCATATGGTCTCACCAATTACGTGCAGAGCACGGACGGCGCCAAGCGCAATCGGGTCGCGCGGCGGCTGCGTTCTGGCATGGTGGAGATGAACGGCCAGTCCCGCGCCGCCGGCAGCCCGTTCGGCGGCATGAAGGCCTCGGGCAATGGACGCGAAGGCGGCGTCTGGGGGCTGGAGGATTTCATGGAGGTCAAAGCCGTGAGCGGGTGGGGCGAATAGAGCCTAGAGCAGAAATAGCACTTTCTATTTCTAGGCGCGTTTAATCCGCACCACGTGCATGATCTCGATTTCGATGCCGGCGACGAGGTCGGTCGCCGGATAGTACGTCATGTTTACGAACGCTCCCTGGAGGCTCCTGTACATCCGTTTCCGCTTGTAGCGGAAAGGGACGTCGCACCCCTCGGTCATCACGGTATTGATGATCCACTCGCCGGCGTCGCGCTGCACATGGGAAACCACCTTCCGCATCTCCGAGTGCACCAAACCTGCGTGGCGCTCGATCAGTTTTTCAGGTTCGGTTTTCAAAGCCTGAAGCGGAAAATAGGAAATAGGGCGGGAAAGAGAGGAGGACATTCAGAGTTTGTAAATCATCGATTCGCCCATGAGGTAATTATCGTTAATCGACGACTTACAAATCCTGATTGTCCCTGCCTTATCTTAAGCCGAGTTCAAGTCTGGCTTAATTTGTCCGCACACAACTCGGCGATCCTGCTCGTGTTGGACTCGATCCCGGGGATGTTCGCCCACTTTGCCTTTTCGACAAATTCGCCTTGCTTCCAGGTCGACAGCCCCGACAATTCTTGAATCGATGCTTCGGCATTGGGTGAACGTCGGGCCTGCGCAACGCAAATCATTGCCAGGCTGTTCTGAACGGCTGTTTCCGACATTTGTGTGGCACTGCCTTGCGTCGTCCAGTTGAATCCGGGCCCGAACCAGCTAAAGCCAACGGCCGTCCAGACCACGGTGGCGATGAGCGCACTCCATATTATCTGCGGTGGCGACCAGGGTCGTTTGCTTTCTGTCATACCAAATCTCCTCTTCGCGCGAACCGGGCGGTTCCCGGTCGCATAATCACTTGTAACACATCGATGACGATAAAAGGGGATGGATAAGAAGGGAGACCGTTACGCTTCGCGTCCTAGCGGGCGTTTTAACGGGTTAATAAGGAAGCAGAAATCTACCGGATTTCCGGCTTTATCGCCCAGGTTCAAGGGCTTGGGATCTTTTTATGTCTTTATCAATGCTTTTTTCGGAAGAATCGAGTAGTCTTATCGGCTGAGGTCGACAAACCGGTTCTGTTCGGCCCCCTCGCGGCATATCCCCTCCAAGGTTTATCCCCGACTTTTTAATCACAACGCCTGGGCCGGTGTAGGCAAGTCCTGCCAGGCCGCTACCAGGAGCAAGTTCTCTGAATTTCGAATCCCTTGGCCTCAAGGCCGAGCTGCTGCGTGCCGTGCACGAGCAGCGTTATCACACACCCACTCCTGTCCAGCTGGAAGCTATTCCGGCCATTCTCAGGGGCGAAGACATACTCGCGGCGGCCCAGACGGGCACCGGAAAGACGGCCGGCTTCACCCTGCCGATACTGCAGCGGCTCACGGCAGCGCCGTCACCGCGATCGCGCTTCCGCCCCGTTCGCGCCCTGGTTCTGGTTCCCACGCGGGAGCTTGCGCTCCAGGTCGGCGCCAGCGTCCGCACCTACGGCGCCCACGTCCCCATCCGCAGCACGACCATTTTCGGCGGCGTCGGCATGGGTCCGCAGCTCAACGCTCTGGGCGCAGGTTGCGACATCGTGGTGGCAACGCCCGGACGGCTGCTCGATCACGTCGGTCGCAAGACCATCGACTTGAGTCAGGTGGAAATCCTGGTCCTGGATGAAGCCGATCGCATGCTCGACATGGGCTTCATCCACGACATCAAGCGGGTGCTGGCGGTTTTGCCGAAACAGCGGCAGAACCTGCTCTTCAGCGCCACCTTTTCCGATGCGATCAGGGCGCTCGCAGATCGGCTGCTGAACCGCCCGCGACTGATCGAGGTGGCGCGGCGAAACAGTCCTGCCGAGAAGGTCGACCAGATCGTTTACCGCGTCGATCGGGGCCGTAAATCCGATCTGCTGGCAGAGCTCATTCACCGCGGCGACTGGAAGCAGGTGCTCGTATTCACGCGCACCAAGCACGGCGCAAGCAGGCTGGCGCAGAAGCTCGAGCGCGCACGGGTGACTGCAACCGCGATACACGGCAACAAGAGTCAGGCGGCGCGAACCCGCGCGCTGGCAAGTTTCAAGCAGGGCCAGGTGCGTGTTCTGGTGGCGACCGACATCGCCTCGCGCGGGCTCGACATCGACGGCCTTCCCCACGTAGTTAATTTCGAGCTGCCCCACGTGGCCGAAGACTACGTGCACCGAATCGGACGAACCGGGCGCGCCGGCGCGAGCGGAGAAGCGGTGTCCCTGGTTTGCGTCGACGAGGCGCGGCTGCTTCGCGATATCGAAAAGCTGCTCACCCGGCGACTGCCCTCCCGAGAGCTCACAGGCTTCGAGCCGGATCCGAGCGTCCATCCAAAACCGATTGCTCAGGGAACGGGTCGGGGCGCGAGCCGCAAGCGGCCGAACCCGGTGGGCCATGTACCGCCGCCTCGCGGAGGGGGTTCACGACGGCGCAAGTCGGCCGCGAAAACCCAGTACAGCCGCGGGTAGCGTCAGCGAATACGCCGCTCGCGGCATTCATGCCGGCTGGCCCGCTTTGCGGGCAGGCGGCTCAACTAGACGAAAGTAAGATCAATACAGAGGAAACGACTATGGCTACAGGAACTGTTAAGTGGTTCAATCCGGGAAAAGGCTTTGGCTTTGTTGCACCGGAAGACGGCAGCAAGGACGTGTTCATTCACGTCTCGGCGCTGGAGCGGGCGGGCATCAACGGGCTGGCCGAGGGTCAGAAGATCGAGTACCAGCTCGGCGCCGGCCGCGACGGCCGCACTTCGGCGGAAAACGTCCGACTCGCCGACTGAGCCGACCACATTTCGGAAGCGGCGGCCGCATCTATTGATGCGGTCGCCATTCTTGAACTCAACGCAAACAGGAGCTCGTATACGATGGCACGAAAGCCGAATTACTCTTTTGAAAAGAATGCCAGGGCCAAGGCCAAGGCCGCGAAGCGCGAAGCGAAGCGCCTGGCCAAGCTCGCCGCCAAGGCAGAGAAGCAAACTCCCGAGTCCACTCCCCAATCAGACGACGATGCGCGCCAGACCCAGACCGCGGTGGACGATACGGCGTAGAGGGAGTTGAAAGTTCCAAGCTTCAGATCTGTTGATACTGAGGCTACTAGAAATCAAGAGATCTGATTTCGAGATCGTTGCGGGCAGACTGGCGCGATGTTCGATCCGTTGACCATCACAGTGATCGCCGCAACGTTTCTACTTGCCGGAAGCGTGAAGGGCGTCATCGGGCTTGGCCTCCCGACGGTGAGTCTGGGGGTGCTGACCGCAGCCATCGATTTGACCACCGCCATGGCGCTCCTGATTGTCCCTTCGTTCGTAACCAACCTCGCGCAGGCCGTCATGGGCGGCAACGGTCGCGTAATTTTGCTGCGCACCTGGCCGTTTCTTCTGATGGCGACGGTGACAGTGTGGCTCGGCGCGACTGCATTAACCCGCCTCAATCTCTCACTTCTATCGGCACTGCTGGGCGCGCTTCTGGTGGTTTACTCCACACTGAGCCTCAGCGGCGTCCGGCTCGCGATTCCAGCGCAGCGGGAGATCTGGGCCGGCCCGCTGTTCGGAACCGCCAACGGAATACTCACCGGAATGACCGGCTCTTTCGTTGTCCCCGGTGTGATGTATCTGCAGGCCATCGGGCTGACCCGGGACGCGCTCGTTCAGGCCATGGGGGTGTTGTTCGCCGCGTCCACGGTGGCGCTGGCCGTAGCGCTTCAGGGAAACAGTTTACTGACGCCCCAGCTCGGCCTGGTATCTGCGGCTGCGGTTATACCCGCCGCCGCTGGCATGATCATCGGCCAGCGCGTTCGTCGCCGGCTTTCGGAAGAGCGCTTTCGCAAGGTCTTCTTCATTGGGATTTGCGCGCTTGGGGCGTACATCATCGCCAACGCCGCGTTTGGCAGCGAGTAGATAACGAATCTAAAGCGGCCGATTACTAGAAATTACGGCAACCAAAAATCGAGTTGGCACCAGACCCTGATGCGAGTTCATCGCCCAAGCCGGGTGAGAAAAAAGTTTAGTTTGCGTGAACAATTGAATAACGCACTGGGTTATTCTGCTGACGAGCCGATCAAAGATCGCAAGTCGGGAACCATCAATCTTGCTGGGGCATTTTCGACGTTTGAGGATGCAGCCATGGTGACGTTTTTGAGGATCTTCCTGCTGGTCCTTCTCTCGCTATCCGCGACCAGTGACGCCACGGCCGAAAGCGCGCGCTACCGGCTCGAGCTCCACGCCACCTGGAGCCAAGAAACCCATCCTCATAACTGGCCCGAGGAAGGCGGACACCTGTCCGATCTGATCGGCGTCACCCACCATTCCCGATACGTTATGTTTGCCGATGGACGCACCGCCACCACCGGATTGAAGCTGGTGGCTGAAAATGGGCGATTGCCCATCATGCTCTCGGAGCTCGAAGAGGCTGATCGGCGCAAACGGATCGGTGAGATCTTCATGGCCGACGGGCTGAAGCAGGTTCCGGGAAGAATCGTGGTCGAATTCGACGCCGGAACGGATCACCCCTTAGTTTCCTTTGTCACCATGCTGGCACCGAGTCCCGATTGGTTTACCGGCGCGGCGTCCATCCCGCTACAAGCAGAAGGTGCCTGGAGAGCGCGGTTGGAGGGGTTGCTCTTCGCCTGGGATGCGGGAACGGACAGCGGCGTCAGCTATCTCGCCGAAGACGCTGAAACCCAGCCGGCAGAATCGATTCGCTTGTTGGCAACGCCGCATTTTTTTAGTGAAAAAGGCCTGCTTCCCGTGGGTAAATACCGTATCGAGCGCATACAATAGCGGCGATTTTGTCGCGGAAGGCCAGTAGCCGCGGCCGCAAACGGGGATTAGAGCGGAAGCTTCTGCCACTATAGAAAATTGTTTCGGCCCTGACCCCGTCGTCAGACCTTTCATGCGCGAGACGGCGATTGAAACGGCCAACAGCCAAAACGGATTTTGACTCCCACGGCGGTGGAGAAACGAGTCAGGCGCAGCGTGACCAGAGTCGACGCTGGCTCGTCTACCGGTTCTATGTCTCGATGCTGGCGATCGCCGCTATCGACCTTTGCTTTGCGATCATCTACGAGATCCCGCTTACGCGTTTTTTCCCGACCGCGGTACTGCTCGTGCTGCTCACGCTCGCGGGCTCATATTTCATCTTTCGACCGGTTCAACGCTTTCTTAGTGATCCGGAGACGGCGCCGGTTCCGTTTAGAACCATCGCGTCTCTAAGCTACCGCTGCACGGCCTTTATTGCCGCGCTGATCGCACTGTTGGCGGTGGCGAAGTTCGTGCTTCTGCCCGACATTCTGGGCTTCGACATCGAATTGCTGCTGACCCGCAACGAGCTGCTCTGGCTGCCCGCACTCCACACCCTTTACTACACGGCGCTGATTTTCTTTGTCATGGTGGACTACGAGGCAGTGCTGAGGCTTAGCATTTACAACTGGTACGGAGTCCTGGTGCCTGCGGCCCACGGACGACTGCTGTATCGACTTCTGGTCGCTTTCACGGTGACGTCCCTTTTGCCTATCAGCCTCATCGTGCTGCACGCGGTCGAGTACGACAACGTGACCGAGCGTCGGGTTCTGGGTCAGGATATCGCCGCGACGGCTCTGGCCCTGGCTGTCACTCTGTATTTCGTTACCCGAAGCCTGCTGCGTCCGATCCTGGCCCTTGATCGCGCGACGAGCAGCATCGAGCGCAACGATTTGAGCGTGAACGTCCCGGTGCTGAGCAACGACGAGACGGGTCACATGGCGGACGGGTTCAACCGCATGGTGAAGGGCCTTCGGGAGCGGGCCTTGATTCGTGAGACCTTCGGCAGGTACGTGCCCGAACGCGTGGCGGCGGCGATCGTCTCCAGCGAAGGCGAGCTGGCGCCGAGATCGGCCACCGCGACGATTCTGTTTGTGGATATTGCGGACTTTACCCGCATTGCTGAGCATGCTTCCCCCGACCAGGTGGTGGAGATACTGAACGAATACTTTTCAGCAGTGGTCGAACCCATCGAGAAAAACAACGGCGTCATCACCCAGTTTCAGGGTGACGCCCTTTTGGCGACGTTCAATCTCCCTGTGAAGGACAAGGCGCACGCGAGCTCGGCCCTTCGCGCCGGTCTGGCCATCCATCGCATTTGCGGCGAGCGGCAGTTCGCAGGCGTTGCCCTGGATGTGCGCATCGGTATTGCCACGGGACGGGTTACCGCGGGCAACGTGGGTTCCGACACCCGCCTGACTTACACCGTACACGGAGACGCGGTAAACCTCGCCGCGCGTCTCGAGCAGCTCAACAAGGGGCTTGGCACGCATCTGCTGGTGGACGAGGAAACGGTGCGGCGGCTCGGCGACCAGGCGCCGCTGGAGTTCGTGGACGAGGTCAAGGTGCGGGGGCGCGATTCCAGTGTTCGCATCTACACCAGAAAAGCGGACGTTCCGAGACGTTAAGCTTTAACCCGGTGCCGATCTGGCGGCCAGATCGGTTAATAGATTTCAAGTTCTGTGGACCGGTTTCTAACATCGAGGCAAACAATGTCTGATAAGCGGGTATACGAGGGCGGCTGCCTGTGCGGCGCAGTTCGGTATAGCTCGACTGAACCGCCGCTACGAGGCGTCATTTGTCATTGCTCGATGTGCCGCAAGCACTCGGGCGCGCCGATTTTGGCGTTCGTACATTTTCCAAAGGACTCGTTTCGTTGGCTGAAGGGAGAGCCTACGCGGTATCAGTCCTCTCAATTCGCACAGCGCGGTTTCTGTTCCCTATGTGGCAGCACCCTGACGATGCACGAGCAAGTGCTTGATGACCGGGTGCAGGTCGCTGTAGGCAGCCTCGACGATCCCGGTCGGGTCAAAGTGGACGACCACGTTTGGACGCAAGAAAAGATTTCGTGGTTTGAGATCGACGACAAGCTGCCGCGCTTTCGCCAGAGCAGCACGGCCGTGCCCAGCAAGGCCTCGGAGCCGTAAACGTATAAGTGGCGTCGAGATTGAAACCGAATGAAGGGTGGACACTCATCCAGCGCTTTTAACCGCCCCCGAAACTCAGACTTGGTCCCGTCTCTTTCTGCATGCGGCTGACCCGCCGGATGGTCGCCCCTTAACATTTCTTTACCTCACCCGGTTTCCCTTTTAACCCTCCAAGACCCTACACTCGGTGCGCATGAAACTCTGGATCCCGGTGTCTCTGCTGCTGGCGGCGGTGGGTGCCGCCGCATGGCTGGGCCAGGAGCGCCTGCTGGGTGCCGCCGGCGACGCGCCCGCCGGCCGCGGCGGAAAAACTCTGGCTGTGCCGGTCGAGGTTGCCGTGATCCAACGCGGTCCCATCCAGCGCCAGCGTGCCTTTACCGGAACCCTTGAGGCGCGCGCAGAGTTCGTCGTCGCGCCCAAAGTGAGCGGGCGTATCGAGGAAATCGGGGTCGATCTGGCCGACACGGTTTCGCGCGGTCAGCTGGTGGCGAAGCTCGATGACGACGAGTTTGTCCAGGCGGTGGCGCAGGTGCAGGCCGACTGGGCGGTGGCGAAGGCCAACGTAGGCGAAGCCCGGAGCCTGCTGGTGATCGCCGAGCGCGAGCTGGAGCGTATTGAACGGCTGCGACGGCGCGGTGTGGCGTCGGCATCTCAGCGCGACGCTGCCAAGGCAGACCAGCTCGCCAAGCAGGCCCATGTCGAAGTGACCAAGGCGCAGCTTACCCGGGCCGAGGCAGAACTGGAGGCCGCTCGGATCCGACTCGGCTATACCAAGGTGGCGGCCAACTGGCGCGGCGGCGGAGAGGAGCGCGTGGTGGCCGAGCGCTACGTGGATGAAGGTGAGACGGTGTCCGCGAACGCACCGCTGCTGAGGATCGTGGAGATCGACCCGATCACCGCGGTGTTCTTCGTCACCGAGCGCGATTACGCGCTGCTAAAGCCTGATCAGATCGCCATGCTGCGCACCGACGCCTTTCCTGGCGAAGCATTCGAAGGCCGCATCGTCCGCATCGCGCCCGTGTTCCGAGAGAGCACGCGCCAGGCGCGGGTGGAGGTGTGGCTGGACAACCCGGGACTGCGCTTGAAGCCGGGAATGTTTGTACGCGCGACCGTGGTGCTCGACAGGGTGGCGGAGACCACTGTCGTGCCGGAGCAGGCGCTGGTGCGCCGCGACGGACGCGACGGTGTGTTCGTCCTCGACGCTGATGGAAAATCCGTGTCCTGGCGGGAGGTGACGGTGGGGATCCGGCAGGGTAGCCGCGTGCAGGTGGAGGGCGAGGGCCTCGGCATGCACGTAGTGACGCTCGGCCAGCAGCTGTTGGACGATGGGTCGGCGGTTTCGGTGGAAAGCGGAATTTAGGGAAAGCTTTCATGAACCTCGCTCGCGCCAGCGTCGCCCGTCCCGTGTTCACCAGCATGGTGACGCTGATCGTGGTGGTGCTGGGGACGGTATCCCTGACCCGTCTGCAGATCGATCTGCTGCCAAGCATCGAGCTCCCGACCATTACCGTGCGCACCGAGTACGAGGGCGCCGATCCGGTTGTCATGGAGCGCCTGGTCACCCGGATCGTGGAAGAAATCGTTGCCACCGTGCCCGGGGTGGTGGAGCTCACTTCCCAGTCCTACGAAGGAAACAGCCGGGTTCGCGTAAGCTTTGCCTGGGGCACCGACATCGACAGCGCGGCGCTCGACGTGCAGGCCACCCTCGAAGACGAAATCAGCGAACTGCCAGACAACGTTCAAAGGCCGCGGGTCAGCAAGTTCGATATCGACAGCTTCCCAGTGGTGCTGCTCGGCATCTCGAGCAAGCTCGATCCGGTGGAGCTGACTCAGATCGTCGAGGATCAGATCCGATACCGCTTCGCCCGCATCCCCGGCGTTGCCCAGGTGGATCCCTGGGGCGGGTACAACCGCGAGGTACGTGTCGAGATGGATCCGGCGAAGATCAACGCACTGGGTCTGCCGCTCGGGGACATTCTCGACGCGATACGTAACGCCAACCTGGACCTTCCCGCCGGCAGAATCGAGCAAGGCCGCTACCAGGTGACGCTGCGCGCGCCTGCGGAGTTCATCGATCTCGAGCAGATCCGCAACACGGTGATCGATCGACGCGACGGCACGGTGGTGACCTTGAGGCAGGTCGCCTTGGTCAAGGACACCTACGAGAAGCTTACCCGCATCATTCGAGTCAACGGAGAGCGGGGACTGCGTCTTGCAATCCGCAAGGAGCCCGGCGACAACACGGTAGAGGTCGCCCGCCGGGTGCTGGCCGAGGTCGAGTACGTCAACCGCGCATTCCCCCTGATCCGCATTATCCCGGTCATCAACCAGGGCAACTTTATCGAGCGCGCTATCGCCAACGTCGCCCGCTCGGTGCTCTACGGCGGCGCGCTGGCGGTGCTGGTGTTGCTGTTCTTTCTGCGCGATCTGCGTAGCACCCTGGTGATCTCCCTGGCTATCCCCATCTCCGTCGGCGCCACCTTCGCCCTGCTCTACTTCGGCGGCTTTACTCTGAACCTGATGACGCTCGCGGGCCTGGCGCTCGGGGTCGGCATGATGGTGGACAGTTCGGTCGTGGTGCTGGAGAACATCTTTCGCCGCCGTCAGGAGGAAGGTGAGTCGCCCACCGTCGCTGCGGTGGAGGGCACCCGTGAGGTGAGTTCCGCCGTAATCGCGGGCACCGTAACCACTCTTGTCATCTTTCTGCCGCTGATCTTTGTGCGTGGCGTTTCCGGGGTCCTGTTCAAGGAGCTTGCCTACGTCATTATGTTTTCGCTGTTCTGCGCCCTGCTGGTCGCTTTGAGCCTGGTGCCCATGCTCGGTTCGAAGCTTCTGGCTGGATCTGGTGCCGCATCGGGCCACGGTGCGATGGCCCGGCTTTCCGCGCTTTGCGGGTCGGCGCTGGATCGGCTCGACAGCGGCTACCGACGCCTGCTGAAAACCGTGCTGGATTTCCGCTGGCTGACGGTGCTGATGTCGATTGCAATATTTGCCGCCAGCCTGCTGCTGATTCCTTTCATCGGTACTGAGTTTCTGCCACCGAGCGACGAGGGTGAGGTACGCATCAGCGGCGAGATGGAGGTGGGCACGCGGATGGGTCTTATCGACCAGCAGACACGGTTGATGGAGCAGAGGGTCTACGAGGCGGTGCCGGAGACGGTGTCGTCCGTGGTGAGTGTGCTCACTTCCGGCGCTCGTGCGAACTCGGCGGCGCAGGGCGAGATTAGACTGGCGCTGTTGCCCGCAACCGAGCGCGACCGCTCCAATGTGGAAATTGCCAGGGATCTCCGCCGCCGCTTCGAGCAGCGGGGGGTTCCGGGGATGAAGATCCGCGTGCGCGCGCCTCAGGGGCAGTTTCTGCTGCAGCGGATACTGGCGAGCGCGGAAGGTGTGACCGTGGAAATCCGCGGCTTCGACCTCGATACCTTGGGCCTGCTCGCTCGCCGGGTCGCCGACGGCATCGCCGATGTCGCCGGGGTCACCGACGTACAGCTCAGCCGCGAGGCCGGGATCCCGCAGCAGCAGATCCACGTGGATCGGGACAAGGTCGCCGATCTGGGATTGAGCGTGCGTGACGTGACCAAGGTCATCGAAACCGCGGTGGCGGGATCAGCGGCCGGCGAGTTCCGCGCCGAGGGCAACTCCTACCGCATCCTCGTTCAGCTCGAGGACGCCGAGCAGCGCTCCATGGACGAAATTCTCGACCTCACCCTTCGCACCCCCGGCGGCGAGCAGGTGGCGCTTCGCAATCTGGTAGACACGCAAAGGGGGATCGGACCCGTGACCGTCGAGCGTAAGGATCAGCAGCGCCTGGTGACTGTGACCGCCAACGTCGCCGGCCGTGACCTGGGATCGGTGGCGGCGGACGTGCAGGCCCGCCTCGATCGGATCGCGCGACCCGCAGGCTACGACCTCAGCGTGTCAGGCAACTTCGAAGAGCAGCAAAAGGCCTTCAAAGAGCTCATGTTGTCGCTGCTGCTGGCGCTGCTGCTGGTATACATGGTGCTCGCCTCGCAGTACGAATCCTTCGGTGACCCTCTGGTCGTCATGCTCTCCGTGCCGCTGGCCGCGGTCGGGGTGCTGGTGACGCTATTTCTGACCGACACCACGCTCAATCTCCAGTCCGGCATCGGCTGCATCATGCTGGGCGGTATCGTGGTGAATAATGCAATCCTTCTGGTGGACCAGGCGGGTCAGCTGCGCCGCCATGGCCTCGAGACCCGCGCCGCGCTCCTGGAAGCGGGACGTCGCCGGCTGCGGCCCGTGCTGATGACCACCTGCACGACCATCCTTGCGCTGATGCCGCTGGCGCTCGGCATCGGCGAAGGCGCTGACGCCCAGGCCCCCCTTGCACGGGCTGTGCTGGGCGGGCTTACCGTCTCGACGCTCATTACCCTGGTGCTGATTCCGGTGGTGTACTCACTGTTTCACCGGGAACGGAGCGAGGAGGGAGCAGGCGCGGCTAAGGAAGTCTCCGTCTGAGGCGGGAAGGAGACGAGGAAAAAGTCATCAAGAGCTTGCAGCTCGTTGAGTGATCTCAACCGCGGCGCCCCTTCTCTGGGACGAACCACGGATTGAGAAACTCGCCCGTTTCCCCGCCTGCACCTAAAAAGGACGGCCAGACTCTTCCGCTGCCATCCTCGCCTGGATCAGGCAACGATCGGGTTCCATTTCCTTGATCTAGATCAATTTTGGTGCAAGCCGTTCGGGTAGCGTGGGGGATTGTTGTTGCTTATCGAACGGAATCAATGGGTGACACCGGACAGTGCAAGGCTCAACCCCCTAATAAGCGTTTGGAAATTGGGCTCGTCGTGTAGGCTGAGATGGCGCCGACAATGACCGGCGACAGCGATGATCCACCGTGCGATCCAAATCGGCGGAAGGAAAATCAACAGAGCGTGGTTGCGGCCCAGCCCCCTGTGGTACGGAATAACCCGGCGAACTTTGCCGGAAACGGTCCGCTTCTAAAGAACCTTTCTTACCGCGCCCGCTCCGATGGCGGGCGCATCGTTCGTTTGTTGCTGATCAGTCCGCGTTTTCCGGAGACTTTCTGGAGCTTTCGTTGGGCCTTGAACAAGGTCCTGTCGGGAAAACGCGCCCTCAACCCTCCCCTCGGACTGGCGACGCTGGCGGCGCTTTGCCCCCGGGAATGGGAGGTCACGATCGTTGACGAAAATATCGAGCCGGTTCCGCTGGAGCCCGACGCGGATATCGTCGGTGTCTGCGGGATGGCGATCCAGTTTCCGCGTCAGCGGGAGCTGCTGAGTTATTACCGCAGGCGCGGGTACTTCGTGATAGCTGGGGGAAGCTATGCCTCGCTCTGCCCGGAGAGATTCGAGGGCCTCGTTGACTGCGTCGTGACGGGAGAGGCGGAGTACATCTGGCCGGCGTTCTGCCGCGACTTTAACGCCGGTTCGGCGCAGCCGCTGTATTGCGAAACCGGCGTGGTCGAACTTGGCGATTCTCCCGCGCCTCGCTTCGACCTGCTGAAGCTCGACAAGTACACCACCGTGAGTATGCAGTTTTCCCGCGGCTGTCCGTATCTTTGCGAATTCTGCGACATCATCGTCATGTTCGGCCGCAAGCCCAGGACCAAGGCGCCGGAACAGATCGGTCGTGAGCTCGATCTGCTTCGCGCTCTCGGCGTACGCAGTATCTTCTTCGTCGATGACAATCTGATCGGTCACCGGCCGAAAGCTAAAGCTCTGCTGCGCTATCTAGCGGACTACCAGAGAAATCACCGCTATGCGTTTGAGTTCGGCACCGAGGTGTCCCTAAACCTGGCCGAAGATGAACAGCTCCTGAGGCTGTTCAGGGAGGCCAACTTCGCCTGGGTTTTCATCGGCATCGAGTCACCGGATGAGGCAAGCCTCAGAGAAACGGGGAAGCTTCAGAACCTACGCCAGGACATTCTCTCTTCGATACGGAAGATTTACCGATTTGGAATCGACGTCCTGGGAGGGTTCATAGTCGGCTTCGACAATGACACGCTTTCTACTTTCGAACGCCAGAAACGATTCATCATGGATGCCGGGATCCAGGTATCGATGGTCGGGCTGCTGACGGCGTTACCCCGAACTCCGCTTTACCAGCGCTTGAAGCAGGAAGGGCGGCTGATTGCCGAAGCCGAACATGGCGACAACACGGGCACCGGAACGAATATTCTTCCAAAGGGCATGGGTTACGAGGAAATGGTGGAGGCGCACAAGAGGCTTTACCGTCGGCTGTTCAGCGACAAGAACATCGCCGCCCGGATCCGCAACAAGATGCGCCACCTTCGTTGCCCCGCGTATCGCAGCGGCTATCCCCTGCCTCAAGGACTGGCAATTGTGGCGCGGTTGTTGACCCGGGCGATCGTTCCCGGCGGAGCGGCTCGCTGGTTGCGTTTCATCGGTACCTTCATCACCAGCCGCCCGCGCGCCTGGGCACAGGTGATCAGCGACTGGATCGCCGGGCTCGCTATGCAAGACTATGTTGCCCGCCGGTTCGGTGCCGATCCGAAGCGAGAGCTGGACATGGCCCGAGCCGCATTGGCCTACCTGCGGCG
>JBFHVA010000065.1:0-16043 GCA_041589735.1 Gammaproteobacteria bacterium
ACCCGTCTGTTGTCGTCGACGATGGCGGTCATGCCCAGACGGGCGCGGGTCATTTCCATCAGCGCGTCGGACAGTCGCACGTTGGCGGTCACCGACGGAACGCCGTCGCCGGTGTGCATGACGTCGCTGATATGCAGCAGAAGCCGACGGCCTAGGCGCCCGCCCGGGTGAGAGCGGGCGAAATCCTCGGCCGAGAAGCCCCGCGCTTCCAAGAGGGCGATGGCCAGCGCGTCGCCCATGGCGAGCGCCGCAGTGGTGCTGGCGGTGGGCGCAAGCCCCAGCGGACAGGCCTCCTGCTCGACGCTGACGTCGATGTTGATGTTCGCCTCCTTGGCGATGCGAGAATCGGGGTTGCCGGTAAGGCCGATGAGGGTCACGCCCAGGCGCTTGATCAACGGCAGGATGGTGAGGATCTCCGCAGTGTCGCCGGAGTTGGATATGGCCAGCACCACGTCGTCAGCGGTGATCATGCCCAGGTCGCCGTGGCTGGCCTCGCCCGGATGGAGGAAAAACGACGGCGTGCCGGCGCTGGCCAGGGTGGCGGCGATCTTGCGACCCACGTGGCCCGATTTACCCATGCCGGTAACCACCACGCGCCCTTCGCAGACATACATCACCCGGCAGGCGGCGACGAAGGCGTCGTCGATTCTGCTCGTCAGGTTACCGAGCGCTCTGGCCTCAGTTTCGATGACCTCGCGACCCGAGCTGATCAGACGCTCGGTGTCCGGCGACAGCGGCGTCGGGTGGATGGGTGAGCTTTGCTGCGGCATGGGATTGGCGTCGCCCCCTCGGAACTGACTGTTCTAAGTTTAACCCTTCGCGCCATTTATCTCCCGCAAAGCGGGCAAAGCTTCAGATCCCGCCGGAAAACAGAAAGGTTCCCTGGTAAACAGCGAAAGCCGACAACAGCACGGCGCCCTCCAGGCGGTTAATCCGCCCCGGCCGCCGGTAGCCGGAAGCCATCAGGAACAAAGCCACGCTCATGAACATCATCACCGGCAGGTCGCGGCCCACCACCGCGCCTTCCACCGGGCCGGGGGCGATGAGAGCGGGCGCGGCGAGCACCGGCAGCAGATTGAACATGCTGGACCCGAGCACGTTACCGATGGCCAGATCCGGCTCGTTCTTGAGCACGCTGGCCACCGCCGCCCCCAGCTCCGGCAGGCTGGTCCCCACGGCCACGATGGTCAGCCCGATGACCAGGTCGCTCACCTCCAGCGCGCGAGCCAGGCTGACGGCGCCCCAGACGATGAGGCGAGAGCTCACCAGCAGCACAAGCAGACCGGCCAGCAGCCACAACACCGCGGTGAGCGTCGTCATGTCGCGCGGGATGTGCTCCGTCAGCTCTACGTTCAAGGGATCCGAACGCTTCGCCCCGGCCGCGGTTCCGACAAAAACACCGAGCAGGACGGCAAAGCTCGCCATCAGCACCAGGCCGTCGGGGAACCCGAGTATGTGGTCGTTTAGCACGAACCAGGCCAGGCCGATGACCAGGAACATCAGCGGAAACTCCCGCCGCAGCACCTCCGACTTCACGGTCACGGGACGAACTAGCGCGCAGATCCCCGCCACCAGGCCGATGTTGGCGATGTTGGATCCCACCGCGTTGCCGACCGCGACACCCGGATTGCCGCCCAGGGCGGCCATCGTGCTGACAAAGATTTCGGGTGCGGAAGTGCCGACACCAACGACCGTCAGCCCGACAACCAGCGGCGGCACGCCCAGGTTTCGCGCCGTCACCGACGCCCCGAGCACGAAGCGGTCCGAACCCCACACCAGCAGGACGAGACCGATAACGATTGTGCTAATCCAGATCAGCATCACGGGAGGAGGTAATAGAGTCGTTCCATTCTGCAACAGTCATCATCCGTTCGCGCGGGGCATGCTAAGCTTCGCCCGCCGCGATCGAAGAGGATCCTCTACCCAGACAGATGATAGACGCATCGCCCGATGCAAACGCGGAAGAACGCAACGAGGCGATCCGCGAATGGCTGAATGAGTTCGCGGGACCGTCGCACCGCACCGCGCCCGCATCCAGCGACGCGAGCTTCCGGCGCTATCTTCGTGTAACCACCAAGGGCCGAAGCCTCATTCTCATGGACGCGCCGCCGGATCACGAAGACTGCCGGCCGTTTCTTCACGTTCAGTCGCTGCTGGAGAAAGCCGGAGTGAACGTGCCTTCGATCATCCACGCCGACATTCAGCGGGGTCTTCTGCTGTTGTCCGATTTTGGCTCGCGCTCCTATCTCGACGAGCTGAACGACGACAACTGCGACGCCCTCTATGCCGACGCGCTGGACACGCTGTTGCGCATGCAGACCGGCGTGCCCGTTGGCGCGGTGGACGATTTCGATCGAGAGAAGTTGCTTACCGAGCTCAACCTGTTTCCGGACTGGTTTTTAAAAAAGCATCTTGGCCTGGAGATCGACGACGCCTTTCGCCGCCGCATGCAGGACTGCTTCGATCTGCTCATCGAGCGCTGCCTGGAGCAGCCGCAGGTATTCGTGCATCGGGACTACCATTCCAGAAACCTCATGCGGCTCGAGGAGAACAACCCGGGCGTACTGGATTTTCAGGACGCCGTCACCGGCCCGGTGACTTACGATCTGGTAAGCCTGTTTCGCGACGTCTATATCGAATGGCCGCGCGAGAAGGTGGAGGCCTGGGTCGCCGGCTATTACCAGCAGGTGCGCGACGCTGTGGACGATCTTGCGCCGGTGGAGCCGAACACCTTTCAGCGTTGGTTCGACCTCACCGGCGTTCAGCGGCACATCAAGGTGGCCGGCATTTTCTGCCGCCTGTGGCATCGCGACGGTAAGCCCGGCTATCTTCGGGACGTTCCCTTGACCCTTCGCTACCTGATGACGGTGGGTGCCCGCTATGCGGAAACCGCCGGCTTCGTCGACGCCCTCAGCGCGCTCGAGGTGGAGAAGCGCTTCGCCGCCGCCAAGGGCCCGGAATGAGACGGTGAAAGCCATGCTGCTCGCTGCCGGACGCGGGGAACGGCTTCGCCCCCTGACCGACCGGACGCCGAAGCCGCTGATCGAGGCCGGCGGCAAACCGCTTATCGTTCATCTCATCGAGGCTCTGGTCAAAGCGGGCCACGATGACATCGTCATCAACCTCTCCTGGCTCGGTGATGTCATCAAGGCCGCGCTGGGCAACGGCGACCGCTACGGCGCAAAGCTGCGTTACTCGCCGGAGCCCGATGACGCGCTGGAGACCGGCGGCGGAATTTTGAACGCGCTGCCGCTGCTCGGGGACGCGCCGTTTCTGGCCCTCAGCGCCGACATCTACACTGATTTCCCTTTCGCCGGGTTACCGGAAGATCCGCAAGGTCTCGCGCACCTGGTGCTGGTGGACAACCCGCCGCACAACTCCGACGGCGACTTCGCCATCGACAACGGACGGCTGCGTAACGAAGGTGACGACCGGTTCACCTTTTCGGGCATCGGCGTCTATCGTCCGGAGCTGTTTGAGCACCGGCCACCCGGCCGCTTTCCCCTGGCCCCGCTGCTGCGCGAGGCGGCATCCGACGACCGCGCAACCGCCGAGCATTTTCGCGGCGAGTGGTGGGACGTGGGAAGCGTGGAACGGTTGGAAGCGTTGCGGAAAAGGCTTAAGCAGGCATGAAGTATTGCGTCAATAATTAACATGTGACTCGTGACATGTGACATATGACATGGAAGAGACTTGGAGTTTTTCTTACTTGTTGCCTGTCACTTGTTACGTGTTACTGATGAAGACGGCCGGAGCTCGCGCCCCGGCCGCCGTGCTTTCGAAAGCGATCACTCGTCTCCGGTGGTGAGCCGCTCGCGGCTTTTTTCCAGCGACTTTTCTCCCACGCCGCGCACCTGCACCAGCTCATCCACGGACGCAAACGGTCCGTTCTGTTTGCGGTACTCGACAATGGCTTCGGCGCGCTTTAGCCCCACGCCGTTGATTGCTTCCGCCAGCGCCTGCGCGTCGGCGGTGTTGATGTTGACCGGCTCGGTGGCGAACACGACGCCGCAGGCGAGCAGAGTGAGGGCGGTAAGTGTGGTTTTTAGTGCGTTCATGCTGTTGTCTCCTTCACAGTCTGAGTTTCATTCCATTGATTCATGGGTGGCGCCGTGCGGGCCTGTGGACCTTCGGCGCGCGGAAAAAAGACTACGCACATCGACGCTGCTGGAAAAGACCGCGGTGTAGGCGGAAGGATCGGGCGTTGTAAGCGAGAAGCTAAATCGGGGGTAGACGCTTGCGAAGTTCTTTGTAGGGTATATGGTAGGTGGTAGATGGTAGATGGGGGCGGGTTTCGAGACGGCTCTTCTTCCCATCTACCATCTACTGTTCTGTGAGACTTTTTTTATCGCTCCTTCCAGCGACCCAGCACTTCGTTCAGCTCCGGAAGCGTCGCAATCTCGGCGTCAGGGCGGGGGCCGCTTGGCCAGGGCGCACGCTCGGGATTGAACCACACGGTGCGCATACCGGCCTCGTTGGCACCGCGGACATCGGTAACCGGATCATCGCCCACGTGCACCGCATCGTCGGCGGAGATCCCGGCGTGCGCAAGCGCCTGGTTGAAGATCACCGGCGACGGCTTGGCGGCACCGGCCTGCGCCGCGTTGACCACAAAGTCGAAAAGATGCCCGACGCCGATGTAGTGCACGTCCGCGTTGCCGTTGGTGATTGCGCCGACGGTATAGCGCTGCTTGAGCTCGGGCAGCAGATCCGATGCGTCGTCGAACAGGGTCACGGCGTTGCGGTGTTCCCAGAAAATCTGGAACGCGGGATCGACAAGGTCATCGGGGTATTCAAATTCGCGGGCCAGCAGGGCAAGCCACCGCTTGCGCATGGAGGTGATGTCGTGACTGAGCTCCGGCCAGTGTTTGAAATAGCTTCGTCGGTGGTTAATCAGCGCTTCCGGCTCCAGACGCTGGGTGATGCGCGGATAGTTCTGATCGAGCCACTGGTAAAAAATCTGCTCCGCCGCCGAAATCACGGACTGACACTCCCATAGGGTGTCGTCCAAGTCGAATGTGATCAGGCGTATGGCCATTGTGGGATGCACGCTTTACCGGGAGCGTTGCTGCTCCTGTCTGTACTCGCGCTCGAGCATGGAGAGCACAATCAGGGAAACCCGTCGTCCGTCCAACTCGATGCTTTCGCGCAATGTTCCCTCCTCCATGAAGCCCTCCGCAAGATACAGCGCCCTGGCGCGCGCATTATGGCTCATGACGTCCAGCCACAGCCGGTGAGCGCCCAGAGAATCGAAAACCATTCGCTTGATCGCGCGAAGAGACTCTCGGCCGTAGCCCTCGCCCTTGCGGGCAATAGTGATGCGGACGAATTCTATGCTGCGATGGGGCGACTGAAGCGCAGCAAGGATCAGGTAACCGACCGCCCGGCCGGAATCCTTGGCTTCCACCATGAGATGCGCCCGGTCGGGGTCCGCCATGGCGGCGAGGTGCGCATCCGCGGGCCAGCGAAGAATGAACGGCGCGTTGTCCGCATCTTCCTCCAGCTCGAGCACCAGCGCCAGATCGTTCTCCGTGGACGGCCTCAAGCGGATGCGCCCGGTCTCGAGAATCGCCGTGGACTGCCGGGTCACCAGGGGATTTCTCCATCGAACAGAGCGAAAAAGCGACGGAAACCGCGGGCGGCGCCGGTAAACAGCAGGCTGCGCATGGCCGCTAGACCGTTTCCGGGGCCAGCGATTTGACCATCAGGCTCACCGTCTTTGCGCCCCCTTCGGTTTTTTGCGTACCCACCTGGTGGAAGCCGAACCGCCGGTGAAATTCGAGCGAGCGGGGGTTAGGCGGATCGACGTTGACCTCGCAGGCAAGCAGCGGCGCCGAGCTGGATTGCTCGATGTCCCGGTAAAGACGAAGGGCGTAACCTTTGCCGCGGTGCTCCGGCGCGACCGCAATCCGGTCGATATACATGAACTCCGGATAGCGGCGGCAAAACCAGCGATAGTTTTCGCTGCCATAATCGGAGCCAGGCGTGAATCCCACCAGAAAGGCGACGACGGTATTCCCGCTGTCAACCACGCAAAAGTAGGTGGCCTGCTGGATGAAACTCTCCAGCGTTTCAGCGGAGATGCTGTTGACGTTTGGTACCGCAGCTTCGTTTATCGCCTGCACCGCGTCGAGATCTGCTCTGCGCACCGCGCGTATCCCGGGATCGTACATTCGAAGCGGCCCCGTCTGAAGGCGGGCTCCGTCAGGATCGAAGGTAGGAGGCACCGTTCACGTCCACGATGCCGCCGGTCAAGAATTCCGAACCCTCCGACGCCAGAAACAGCACCGTGCGGGCCACCTCTTCCGGACGGGCGACGCGACCCAAGGGGCTCTGGTTGCGTATGGCGTCGCCCCCGGGACCACTGAGCGATGATTTCGCCATCTCCGTTTCGACGAAACCCGGCGCCACGGTGAAGACGAAAACGCCGTGGGGCGCGAGCGCCTGGGCCAGCGACTGTCCCATGGCGTTGAGCCCCGCCTTGCTGGCGCCGTAAGCCGGTGCCCGCGGCTCACCTCTGAAGGCGCCCCGGGACGATACGTTGACGATGCGTCCGCCACCGGATTTCATCATCTGCCGGGCGGCGAGGTAGCTCAAACAGGCCGGACCGAGCAAGTTGGTGGCGAGCGTTCGCCGCCATACTTCAAGCCACTGGTCGAGCTCTACTTCCGAAATTTCGTGGTACTCGAAAATGCCGGCGTTGTTGACCAGCACGTTGAGCCCGCCCATGCGCTTGACCACCTCGTCCACCAGCTCTTTAGCCGCGCGCTCGTCAGCGAGATCGGCAGAAAAAAGTTCGTGCCCGCTGCCCTGAAGCGAAACCAGGGTTTCTTCGGCCGCCTCCAGTTGGCTGCGGTAGTGCACCGCCACCCTTGCCCCCACCGAGGCGAACAGCTTCGCCGCAGCGCGTCCGATACCGCGCGACGCGCCGGTAATCAGCACCACCTGGCCGTCAAACCGCATGGACTCGGCGTTGGCGCCCGTCGGATTCACTCGAGTTCGCCGCGTTTGCGCATATTCAATCGGTCAGCGAGACCAGGGCGGCGGCGCGGCGAACATGTCCTTATCGCGGATCCAGACGAAGTCCGGACCGTTCCATCCAAAGACCTCGAAGTCGATGCGTCCTTTTGAATCGAAATGCACGCCTTCTTCCATCAGCTTGAGCCGCTGGCGCGATGTGCCGCTCCCTCCGCGTCGCTCACTGATGCGCCCCTGACCGTTGATCACCCGCTGCCATGGCACGTCGTCTTGCTCCAGCGCCGCCATCGCGTAGCCGACCATGCGCGCCGTGCAGTGACCTTCAATGGCGGCGACCTGCCCATAAGTCGCCACCTGCCCTTTGGGGATCTGGCGCACGATATCGTAAATGCGCGCGTAGACGCTCAACGCCGGCGCCGCTTCTTTCGCGTCAGCTTCGCTCAAGCTTCGAGTCCGAGGCATCGTTTAAACGCTTCCTCATCGAAAAAGTAATGGCAAATTTCTTCTTCGCCGCCCATGAGCACCGGCACCTTCTCGCCCAGGCGCGCCTCCAGTACCGGATCGTCGTCCACGTCCACCTCGACGAGCTCCAGATTCAAGCGCGCACGCCACGGTTCGACGGCGGCCCGCATGTCGTCGCACAAATGGCAGTAGGTACGAATATAAAGTGTCAGCTTCAGAGGCCGCATGTCTGCACCGTTCTCCGATCGGCGGCGAGGTTATCCCGGCCTCCGGCAGGCCGCAACTTCTTGTCATACCGACAAAAGTTGCCCGAAGTGGTTGATTTTATGTCCCCCGGGGAAAGTTATGCCTATAATCGGCGCCACGTCACATAAGCCTTGAATGAAGCCGCCTTGTCTCGAGCGGCGATAGAACGCTTCCAGGAGGAATCATGTTCAAAAAAAGTGAGCCCGATCCCGTTCGCCGCGAACCCGAAAGCCACGAAACCAGCTTTATCCCCGAGCGCACCGCGCCGGCAACGCGGATCAAAGATACGGCGACCATTGGCCCGTCCATTCGCATCCGCGGCGATCTCGCCGGCGACGAGGACCTTCTGATCCAGGGACAAGTCGAAGGCACCATCACGCTGGAACAGAATCTCGTCACCATCGGCAAAGAAGGAAAGGTCAACGCCACGGTCAACGCACGGGTGATTATCGTCGAGGGGCAGGTCGACGGTGATTTGAACGGTGAGGAGCAGGTCACGCTCAATAAGTCCGCCGGCGTGCGTGGAAATATCGTTTCGCCGCGCGTGAGTCTCGAAGACGGTGCCCGCTTCAAGGGTTCCATCGACATGGAAGGCCAGAAGTCGAACAAGTCTGGCGCCGCCGCAAAGAACAGTAAGGTCACCGAGATCAAGTCACCTTCTGCGGGCAATGACGAGTCGGCGAAGCCAGCCAGAGGCAAGTCGGACGATCAACAGCTCTTCAAATCTTGAGCCATGGCGCAGATCGGTGTCGCACAGGAGGCGTTCCCTACGATCGAGTCTCAGGCGTTCACCTTTCGATCGCCAAGCTTGAGATTCATCCGCGACCACCTTGCCGCGGAGCGCAAACACGCCATTCTTGATTTGGGATTGCCTTCGGGCAGCAACGTGGATTTCTTTGCCCGCGTTCCCTGCACCCTGTACGTTGAAAATCTCTTCGACTCGCTGCTGACTCTCCCGCCGCCAGGCGAGGAAGAGGGCGCGGATGCGTGGGATCGCCGGGTGGAGCGCTGTCTTGCACACGACCCGAAGGTGCGTTTCGATATGATTTTCGCCTGGGACTTGATCAACTACATGCAAATCGAGCTGATCCACGCGCTGATGAAGCGTCTTTCCCGCAGCTGCCGCAGCGGTACTTTGCTCTATATCATAATCTCTACGGCGCCGAAAATTCCGCAACGTCCTGCGAAGCTTTCCATCAGTCACGAGGATCGGGTGCGCTACCATGGAGAAGCGCCGCTGGACAAAACGAATCCGCGTTACACCCCGCTAAAGGTCGAGCGCATGATGCCCGGATTCAGGTTGCTGCATTCCTTCCTGCTGGGCGCGTCACTGCAAGAGTTTTTATTCAGCTTCGACTGATCGTCTCAGAACGGCATGGTCATCCTGGCGGGTTGACGAGCATCGTCTCCCGCCGGGATTGAACTCAGGGCTTCTCGCTCGTTGCCTCGAACCGAACGATCCCGTCTCGATCCGCAGCGCGCCGGAGACGACCCGAGCGTTCCAGATACACCAGATGGGAAAGGCTCTCGCCCATCGCAAACATGATCTGATGCGCGTCCAGCTTGCGCCGGAACAGCACCTCGAGGCTCTCCGCCGCGGTGCGCGGCGTTCGACAATAGTCCAAAAGGCGATCGAGTCGTTCGGTGTGGTGACTTTTCAGCGCGGCTATTCGCGCGTGCAGGCCGAAAAAGGGAAAGTCATGAGAAGGCAGCACCAGCACCCCGTCCGGAAGCGCCGCCAGCCGGTCCAGAGATTCCAGATACTCTCTCAAGGGATCGGCGCCCGGCTCCATCGCCGACAGACTCACGTTAGGTGAAATTTTCGGCAGCACCTGGTCGCCCGAAATCAGAACGCCTTTGTCCGCACAGTAAAGACACGCGTGCTCCGGCGCGTGTCCCCGCGCAACGACGACGGTCCACTCGCAGCCGCCGATGAGAAGACTGTCCCCGTCGGCCATTCGCCGGTAGCTTGCAGGCGGCGTGCTGAGCAATCGGCGGTATGCGTTGCCGCGCTCGGCAAGTGCCTTCAGACGCGCATCGTCGAGACCGTGCTGCCTGAACATGGCCACCTGGGCTTGGGAAACTCGGCCGTCCGCGTCGGCGTAAAGCATGGAGCCGGTGAGCCATTCAGATCGCGTCATCCAGAGCGGCGCGTTCAAAACCTCCGTGAGCCAACCGGCGAGTCCGAAGTGATCGGGATGGAAGTGCGTTGAGACAACGCGATTCACCGCTCTGTTGGACATCAGACCCGAGAAGAGCACCCGCCAGGCCGACTTGACCTCCTCGCGCGCGATGCCGGTATCGACGATGGTGAAACCATCGCCGTCCTCGAGCAGCCAAAGATTGATATGATCGAGCGCAAACGGCAGCGGCATGCGCAGCCACGAAACGCCGGGCGCGACTTCAATACCAGTGCCGATATCTGGCGGCTGGTCGAAGGCGTAGTGCATCGAAGTGATGTGCGCGGACCGGGTTATTTTCCCTGTATGCATCGACATTCCTTTAATAATGTGTTTTCTTCATCGTCGATCGTCGTGGATCCCGATGGAAATCCTTACCGGATATTCCCATACTTTCTCAAGACGTTGCATTTTTACTGCCAGATAAGAAGTAGAAGCACTTGAACAGAAGCAGCGACGCCCTTCACCGCTTTATTATCGAGCAGTCACACGTTCGCGGCGAGATTGTGCGACTTGACTCGACCCTTCGTGCCCTCGAGGGTGCAAACGATTATCCGGAGCCGGTACGACAGCTGCTTGCCGAAACCGCCGCCGCCACCGCGTTACTGGCCGCAACCATAAAGTTCGACGGCTATCTCACTTTGCAGGTGAAGGGCAACGGCCCGGTAAACCTCCTCGTCGTCGAAGCCACCGGCGAGGGAACCTTAAGAGGCGTTGCGCACCACGATGACTTCGTGCCCGATGCGGGTATTCGCAGGCTCATGGGCGCCGGCCATCTGGTCATGACCATAGACCCCGGACGGGGACGGGAACGCTATCAGGGGATTGTATCCCTGGACGAATCTTCCCTGGTTCAAACGCTGCAAAACTACTTCAGCCAATCTGAGCAGCTGCCGACGAGACTATGGCTCGCCGTTGACGAGAGTTCCGCCGCCGGGTTTCTGCTGCAGAACCTGCCTGCCGATCGGCCCCGCGACGCGCTGGAGGAAGACGACGATTGGAACCGCTGTGTTCATCTGGCGAATACGCTCACCGATGTTGAGCTGCTTCATCTTCCGGTGGAGAGGCTGCTGTACCGTTTGTTTCATCAGGAATCCGTGCGGCTGCTCGGCGCCTCGCCGGTCAACTTCGCCTGTCGATGTTCGCGGGAGCGTGTGGAGCGCACCCTCAAAGCTTTGGGCCAAGACGAAGTGAAGCAGATTCTTGAAGAAGACGGCGAGGTGGAAGTTCGCTGTGAATTCTGCAACACCGCCTACGCCCTGGACGCCGTGGACATCGGCCACCTGTTCTCGGGAGATCTGCAGCCGGATTTCAACCAGACTCGTCACTGACTAAAGCCGCAATCGCCCGCTGCCGGGATTTTCCGTCCGACTCGCTCAATCCTGTTCCAGACGCCACTCCGGAAGATCCGGATAACGTTCCCGGGCAAGCGCCTCCACCGCGTCGAGGAATTTCCTTGAGGCGAACTTTCCATTCTTAGAAAGCCGCATGTCGCTCGCCACGTCCAGCACCGCGGGATGGATACGCAATGCTCCCTGGCGTTTTATGCTCGATCGCGCCCATGCGCCGAGGGCATCTCTCGAAATAAGCTCCATCAGTGCGCGGAAGCGATAAAAAGCGCTTGCAAAGACGGCGCGATCCTCTGCGTATCGCCGCTTGAGCGCCATCGCCGCGCGATTGTAGGGGGTATCCGAGAGCTGAAGCGGCAGGCCGTCGTCACCGAGCAGCTCCTCGTGCAGGCCCGAAACCGCGAGATCCTCCAGATCCTGGGGACGCTCGCCCGCAACGATGGCCAGCTGAAATGCCTGGGCGAATTCGGCGGGCTCCAGGGCGCACGCGTTTTCGGGCCGCTGCTTTTTCATCCTTCGTCGTTCTTATAGCGACAAGGAATCGCCGTCATTGCGACTCGAGAAACTCGAGCACCGCACTGTTGAAGGCATCAGGTTGCTCGACGTTGGAGAGATGCGCGGCATCATCAATGATTACCAGGCTCGACCGTTTGATTCTCTGGTGAATGGCTTGCGCGTCCGACACGGTCGTGGCCGGGTCATCGGCGCCGACGATGACGCGGGTCGGCAGCTGGATGCCGTCGAGGCGATCGATGTAATTGATCCGCCGGATGGCTTCGCAGCAGCCAATGTAACCCGTCACCGGCGTGTGCAAAATCTGCGCGCGGATGGACGCCAGGATCGGCGGGTCTCTTTCTAGAAAAGCCGGCGTGAACCATCGCCCCAGGGTAGGCTCGCACAACGGTGCCATGCCTTCACCCTCCGCGGTTTCGATGCGCTCCGCCCAGACGGGCTGGGCTGCTTCCGATATGACGCTGAGCGTGTCGCAGAGCACCAGGGACAACAGGCGCTGGGGATGACGCAGGGCCAGGTTCTGTCCAATCATCCCGCCCATGGACAGACCAACCCAGTGCACCCGTTCGATATTCAGCACATCCATCATGGCGACCACGTCATCGGCAAGCTGGTCCAGGGAATAGGGTGGTGGTGGCGCTTCGCTGCCGCCGTGACCTCGGGTGTCGTAGCGCAACACGCGGAATCGATCGTTCAAGACCTGCATCTGCGGCTCCCACATGACCCCGCTGCAGGCGAGTGAATGGCTCAAGCACACCGTCGCAGCCTCGTCTTTGCCAGAGAGCTGGCAGGAGAGGTGATGATTATTGGCTTCAATACGCATCCATCGATGACTAACTTTCAGGCCGGCCGGGAACCTTTGCCGTCCGCAGGATTCTGAGGTCGGGATGATACAACACGCTGCGACGGTAACTCGCCCCGGTCCCTTGCTAGAATGCACGCATAAGCCGAAACGCGCCCGCGACCCATAATCCAGTCACAATGTTAGATAACGCCATGAGATCCCTCCGCCTGACAATTATTTCGCTTTCCCTGCTGGCGGCCCAGGCTACCATCGCCGATGTCATTGGCGTGTACCGTGACTGGGTCGCGGTTACCTCCATCAGCAACAACGAAAAAACCTGCATGATTTGGAGTCAGCCCAAGCAAAGCGAAGGCTATAAGGGCAAGCGCGGCGACGCGTTTGCTTTTGTGACCCATCAGCCTGCGGATAAGCGGCTCGACCGCGTGAGCTTTGAAACTGGGTATAAGATAGGCAAGCCAAACGCGCTCCAGGCGGCTGTGGGAGACAAGAGATTCGATCTCAGCGCCTCAGGAACCGGCGCCTGGACGCGCAACAGTACCGACGACAGCGCCCTCATCGAGGCAATGCGCGCGGGAAGCACCATGACGGTGACGGGGAACGGCCCCGGCGGAGAAACAGTAAAGGACAGCTATTCGCTCTACGGCTTTACCGCCGCGTACAACGCCATCAGCGCCGCGTGCAAGGTGCGATGAACCCGCACGCCGACTGCGCTCAAGGTTTGAGCCTCAGCGCGTAGGCGCCCAGCACTTTTTCTATGCTGGTGCCGCGACTACGTAATTTGACATCCCCTTGGAGGACGATGGCGTTCGCCCCGCGCCTGGCCGCCTCGGTTTGCAGGGATTCGATCAGGTCTTTTTTATCCGTGAGGTTTACGCCGTAGGCGAAAACGATGCCTACGGAGTCATAGCTTTCCGCCTGCGGAAAGCCTGGCAGCACTTTGACCTCCCCGGAGTACGCGGGATAGCTGGGCGCGCCCGGGGCAGGATTGAACTCCGTGCTTGCACAGGCGGAAAGAAGCGCAACGAGAATCAGAGCCGACAGTCTGGTCATGGGCTTATTTCGAACCTGTCTAAAACGCTGTGCTTAGCCTTACGAAGTTAAAAACAGGCTCAAAATGCTCATTTACTGTGTGTAAACTCCGCTTGCTCGCCTGTATTTGCCTTGTCTTATCCAAGCCCGCTAATTCCGAGGTAGGTTCTCGAAACCGCCGGTCTGAGAGAATAACATCTGTGCTGAGCCGCCGGCCCGGCGACTTTAGTTACAGGGATCCATGCACATGAGCACCGCAGATCAGGGATCAGAATTCAAGCGGCTTTGGCCCACCGTGATTCTCGAGCGCGTGGTGCCGGGGCATGAAAACGCAAACCGCGCGCTGTCGCGATTGATCCAGGATCTCGAACGCAAGCACAAGAATCTGACCACCGATTACCGTAGCGACAATCTACTGACCGTCGAGGACTCGGCGGTAATCTGGCTTCGGGACTGTATAAATATCACCGTAAGAGACTATTTCAGTCATCTCGGCATGCGCTACGACATTCGCTGGAGCCTTCACGGCTGGGCGAATATCAATCGCTTTGGTGACTACCACGACTATCACAACCATCCCCACGCGTACCTGAGCGGCACCTATTACGTTCAGGTGCCGTCAACGATCGAGCGTCTGGAAACACGCCAGGACGTGCGTCCGGGGCGCATCACCTTGTACGACCCGAGAAGCTCGGTGAACATGATCGCCATCAAGGGCGATCCGTACGTGGAGCCGGAGCACACCATTACACCGGTGCCCGGTATGATTCTGCTGTGGCCCGCCTTCGTGAACCATTTCGTGCATCCCAATCTGTCGAAGCAGCTGCGTATCAGCGTCAGCTTCAACGTGATGCTGAAGTGGTCGGAGGAGTATTTGCCAAGGCAAGACTGACTGTCGTCGTTCCGTAGAGAGTAGACGGCAGATAGTAGATGGGGGCGGGGAGAACCGACGCTTTCCCCATCTACCACCTACCCACATTCACTCCCAATCCTTCGGCCGCACCGCGCCGGTCATCCGGGCGAGGTCTCGATCCATCTGGTTTCTCATACCGGCGTAGAGCTTGCCCGCCGTGAACTGGCCGCCGGGAAGGTTGATCATTTCCGTGCGCTCCTCCTTGGCTTTGGTCGACCGCTTGCGCATGCGATACACGGCAAAGATCACCAGCAGCACGTTAATGACCGCGCTGTACATGAAAAGCCCTTGTGGACCGACCTGCCCCATGACGACCGAAGCTGCAAGCGGGCCTAAGCTGGCGCCGATGCCGTAGGCAACCAGCAGGGCGCTCGCGGTCTCCACCCGGCGCGCCGGATCCGAAAAATCGTTGGTGTGGGCGGCGCTCAAGGAATAGATGGTGAACGACAGCCCTCCGTACAGCGCCGCGAAGGCGTAGAGCGCGGGCGTATATCTGCCGGCCGACCCCACGACGCCTACGCAGGCAACCGCGGTGGCTGCCGCCACCCCGACCAGGATCCAGCGCCGGTCCATTCGATCAGACAACCGGCCGATGGGCCATTGAAGCGCCAGCCCGCCGAAGATGGCCGTGGCCATGAAGGTGGAGGTCTGGGTGATGGACATGCCGATACCGTGGGCAAAGACCGCGCCTAAGCCGTGAAAAACGGAGTTCACCAGTCCGGAGCACAATGCCCCCATGAACCCAAGCGGCGAGGTGCGCCAGAGCTCATCGAAACGCACCCGCTTCGGCGCCCGCGGGATCGGCGCGTTGGCGCGTGTCAGCAGCACCGGCACCAGCGACAGCGAAAAAATGATCGAGGCGATACTGAAGAGGGTAAATCGGGCCGGGTCCGCAATCGGCAGCAGCAGCTGCCCGCAACCGGCGGCGAAGTAGTTGGTGATCATGTAAAGGGAAAGGACCTGCCCCCGGTTGGCGTTGGTGGCACGCTCGTTGAGCCAGCTTTCGGTGACCAGGATCATTCCCGCCATGCAGAACCCGGACGCCATTCTGCTCACCGCCCACAGCACCGGGTGAATAAT
Source organism: Gammaproteobacteria bacterium (assembly GCA_041589735.1). Taxonomy (GTDB): domain Bacteria; phylum Pseudomonadota; class Gammaproteobacteria; order HK1; family HK1; genus CAMYJH01. The sequence goes on from JBFHVA010000065.1 coordinate 15,556, forward strand.
CAGCACCGGGAGCAGCGCGGTGACCGACATGATAGTGGCGAAGGCGGCAAAGGCTCGGATGTGGCCAACCCGGGCCACCACCCGCGGAGCTTTGAAGGCGCCCACGAGTAGGCCGGTAAAGTATGCCGTGACGATGAAGCCGACGCTGGCCGCGCTGAACCCCTCGATCTGGGTGCGAACCCCGAGCAGCGTCGCAAAAAGCCCGTTTCCGAGCAGCAACAGCCCGTAGCTGAGCAAAAGCGAGAGGACCGTCAGGATGGTTGCTAACATTCGGGCCGGGACAAAGGGGATTTCAGTTTGTGTTCTTAAAGCGCGGGCAATTCCCCACCGCGGGTGTACCCTCTCAAGGCGGGTGTTATTCTAAATCCTGCCGCGGCAAGCATGGTCCCGTTGACAGGAAGTAAATTTCGGCGACGGAAGTAAATTCCGACAAAGATATCATGAGCACACCACAGCAGGATCAGTTCGACGTCTTAAGGCAGCAGATG
>JBFHVA010000066.1:0-15903 GCA_041589735.1 Gammaproteobacteria bacterium
AAGCTTATTGATCCGTATAATGGTCGAGCCGATATCGAATCACGCACCCTGCGGCATATCTCTCCGGCGTTCGTAGAAGATCCTTTGCGGGTTCTTCGGGCGGCAAGATTCGCGGCCCGATTTGACTCGCTCGGATTTTGCATCCATCCCTCAACGCTGGAACTTATGCGCGCCATGTCCATAAAGGATGAAATCAACGCGCTTTCTCCGGCGCGCGTTTGGCATGAAACCGAAAAAGCGCTGGTGACCGATAGCCCCGCGCGATACTTCGAAGAGCTGGCCAAGTGTGGCGCGCTCAAGTTTCTACTGCCGGAATCCTGCGCCGGAGCGTGCGCTACGGATTCGGGATCTGAAACCCGCCGAAGGGTTCTCGCCACGCTGGCCGCCGCGGCGGTGCTCGATGGACGCGCCGAGGTGCGTTTTGCGGCGATAGCGGCAGCGCTTTCAGCGACGGTCGACACGGCCGCCATCGACCGGCTCCTCGCTCGATATCCGGTGCCAAGGAAGCATGCTGACCTCGCGCGGACGGCTTTCGGGCTGCGCTCAGACCTGGCCTCCGGGACACCGCCAGGGGCAAAGCAGCTGCTCGCGTCGCTGGAGCGCGCGGACGCCTTCAGACGAACTGATCGTTTCAATGACGCCCTGCTGATCTGCAGGGCGCTCGAATCCTCGGGCGCTGGGAATCTCAGCATGAAGATTGATTCGCTAGAGCGGCTCACGGCCGCGGCGCGGGCGGTTAGCGGCGCCGAGCTGTCGCGTGGGGGTCTGCGGGGAAAGGACCTCGCCGAGGAGCTCGATCGACGGCGACTGGTTGCCATCGAGGAATCTCTGGCGACAGACAGAAGAAGCAACATATAGCGACTCGTCACTTCCCGAGCTCGGACGGACCGGCGCTGCTACTGCAGGTTCCGCCAATCGTCGAATCACGCGTTAGCTATCACCAATAAAAAAGCCCGCGCGCGGCACTCACCGCGCGCGGGCTTTACTCTTACTCGTTCAGGTCGTACTTCTTACTTGATGACCTTGAACTCTACACGCCTGTTGACGGCGCGACCGGCTCTCGTCGCGTTGGAGACGAGCGGCTCAGTTTCACCCCTGCCAACTACGCTCAGGCGCGTAATGCTGACTCCGTTAGCAACAAGATACTTGCGTACGGACTCAGCGCGCCGCATCGAAAGACCCATGTTGTAGTCCTCGGGTCCGGTGCTGTCAGCATGACCCTCGATGCGCACTCGCACGCCGTCATTGGCTTTGAGGGTGCCGACGACGCGGGCGAGCTTGCTCGTCTGGTCCGAACGAATGTTGCTCTTGTCAAAGTCGAAATTGATATTCGTTACGATGGCAATCGTATCGCCGGTGGGCGGACAGCCGTCGGTGTCGACTCTGACGCCCTTCGGCGTGGCCGGGCACTTGTCCAGATAGTCGGCAACGCCGTCACCATCGGAATCCACCGGACAACCTTCGGCATCAACTTTCACCCCTGCGGGCGTGCCCGGGCACTTGTCCAGATAATCCGGCACGCCGTCGGCGTCCGAATACAATGGACATCCCGTCGCGTCAACCTTGCCAATGGCCTCCGCGGGGGTTCCCAGACACTGATCAACATCATCGGGCACACCGTCGCCATCGGCGTCGTCTACTGTCCCCGTGGTGGCCGCACAACCGGCGAGAATCGCCGAAAAGATCGCGGCGCCAAGAAACCTCGTGTATCTCATTACTTTCTCCTGTTAGGGATATCTAAGCTGTTTGGATCCCGCGGAAATCCGCGACTCTTTCTTGCGATTTGGTTTTCCCCGTCTGGCCTGAAATCCGGGACCAGCACCATGCGGCACTTGATCATTCCGAATAGCCTGGAAATCTCCCAAAAATTCAATCGACGCGGCCCGTCGTCCCCCGTCAGACCCCGTCGCTAAGGAAATATAGCCGGTTTCCTCCCGGGTAACCTGAATTTAGTTCACATTTTTCCAATGTGGAGGCGCATGGTACTGCGCCGACGGGCCCGTTTCAAATGATGGCGCCAGGCGGAAAAGTCAATAATGGCGCGGGTTATCAGCGCCCGACCCCGGGGCACGGAGCGATCCTGCCCAGCCGACGGCCGGTTCCCAAGAGGCCGGCGCGAAACGGACGGTGCGCGCCCGATATTCCCCAGCGCACCAGCTTCTCCGGCACGCTTCTTGCCTCCGCGCGAGCGCAATTTCAGTCCGATTTTTCCTGTCGGAAGTGCTGGCCAGGGCGTACGCCGGCGCTACATCTGGAGCGGCGCCTGCTGCTCAGCCTGCGCCGGGGTGACTCGGGTCACCGCGATGGCGCTCATGTTCACCAGTCCCCTCACGGTAATGGATTGGGTCACGATATGCGCTGAGCAGGCCGCGCCCAGCAGTATCGGTCCGATGGTCACGCCACCGCCGAGCATCTTGAGCAGGTTGTAGGCGATGTTGGACGCATCGGCGTTGGGCATGACCATCAGATTTGCCCGTCCCATCAGGGTCGAATCCGGCAGCACCGCCAGCCGGATGTTTTCCGACAAGGCTGCATCCGCGTGCATCTCGCCGTCGACTTCCAGATCCGGCGCTATCTCGTGGAGGATCGAGACCGCCTTGCGCATTTTCTGCGCCGAGGGACCATTGTGAGTGCCGAAGTTCGAGCGTGAAAGAATCGCCGCCTTTGGCGTGATCCCGAATGCGCGAACCTCCCGCGCAGCCAGGACGGTCATTTCAGCAATTTCTTCCGCGGTAGGTTCCTGGGTAACGTGGGTGTCACAGATAAAAAAGGTGCCGCTCGGCAGAATCAACGCGGCAAGCGCGGAGAAGTCATGCACGCCCTCCCGCTTGCCGATGATGTCCTCGACATGCGCCAGGTGATCTTTGAATCGACCTACTGACCCGCAAATCATCGCGTCCGCTTCGCCACGATGCACCATGAGCGCCGCAACTGCGGTCGGGCGGGTACGCACCACTGTCTTGGCGTACTCCGGAGAGGCGCCCTTGCGACCGGTGAGCCGCCGATACTCTTCCCAGTAGGAGCGATATCGTTTATCGCTGAGAATGTTCACGAGCTCCACGTCGCTTCCGATTCTCATTCTCAGACCGAGCTGCTGCATGCGTTTTTCAATGACGGCCGGCCGACCGACGAGAATGGGCTTGGCCAGCCCCTCGTCGACAATCTGCTGCGCGGCCTGCAGCACGCGGCGTTCTTCGCCTTCCGCATAAACGAGCCGTCGGGGGCGCTCTTTGGCCAGGTCAAAAATGGGCTTCATGACCATCCCCGACTTGAACACGAACTCGGTCAGGTGCTGCTCGTAGGCGTCGAAGTCTTCGATACGACGAGTGGCAACACCGCTTTCCATCGCCGCCTTAGCCACCGCCGGCGCAACTTTAAGTATCAGCCTCGGGTCGAAAGGCTTGGGAATGAGGTATTCGGGTCCGAAGCGCATCGGCGCGTCACCGTAAGCCTTCGAAACCAAGTCGGAGGTCTCGGCCATCGCGAGATCCGCCAAAGCCCGCGCTGCGGCGATTTTCATTTCCTCATTTATGTCGGTAGCCCCAACGTCCAACGCCCCGCGGAATATGAACGGAAAACACAGGACATTGTTCACCTGGTTCGGATAGTCCGAGCGGCCGGTTGCGATGATGGCGTCGGGCCTGGCGGACCTCGCCTCGCTGGGTGAGATCTCGGGGACTGGGTTAGCGAGCGCAAAGATGATAGGACTTTTTGCCATGCGCTTGACCATGTCTGACTTCAGCACATTAGGCGCGGAAAGCCCGAGAAAAATGTCCGCACCATCGATCACGTCATTGAGGCTTCTTGCCTCGGTTTCACGCGCATAGCGGGCCTTGAAGGGATCCATTTCTTCCTTGCGGCCCGCGTACACGACGCCTCGGATATCGGTGACCGTTATGTTTTCCCTTCTCAGTCCCATGCTCACGAGCATGTCGAGGCAAGCGAGCGCCGCGGCACCCGCTCCGGAGCTCACCAGCTTGACCTTCTCGATTTTCTTATTAACCAGACGAAGTGCATTCAAGGCAGCGGCCCCGACTATGATTGCCGTTCCGTGTTGATCGTCGTGAAATACCGGAATATCCATCCGTTCGCGGAGCTTGCGCTCTATTTCGAAACATTCCGGCGCCTTGATGTCCTCCAGATTGATTCCGCCGAAAGTCGGCTCCAGGCTGGCCACGATGTCGATGAACTTCTCCGGATCCAGCTCATCGATCTCGATATCGAATACATCTATGCCAGAGAACTTTTTGAACAGGACGGCCTTGCCCTCCATGACCGGCTTCGCGGCCAGAGGGCCGATGGGTCCCAATCCCAGGACCGCGGTTCCGTTCGTGATGACCGCAACGAGATTACCGCGTGTGGTGAGTGTCGCCGCCTCGTCCGGAGATTCGACGATGGCATTACAGGCCATCGCCACCCCGGGGGAGTAGGCGAGAGCCAGATCCTGTTGGGTAGCCATCGGCTTTGTCGCAGTAATGGCGAGCTTTCCGGGAGTCGGGCGACGGTGGTAGTCGAGGGCGTTTTCTTTGAATTTATCGGCCATTAAGAAGTCCCGTTGTTATGTGCCGAAGGCGCTACCCGCAATTCGGTAGCGACTCCGCGGGTTGATCAGGAACATCGGAAGGTTACGCTTTTGTACCCGACGAGGCTCGCGGACAGACAGCGGCTATTCTAAAGGGGGCCATTCGCGCCCGGTAGAGCGAAGCAAGCGTGCCCGAGCGGCTTTCGATTCTGCGCAGGCCGAGGGGACACCCCGGGATCGGCCAAACGGCCTGCAGAACGTCTGCGTCACCGGCCACAGACAGGTTAAATGATTGATTCATATGGTTAGATGGAATCGAACTTGGAGCGCCCAAGCTTCAGAAATCGTGGTTCGACGCCAAGAACCCGGAAACGTCGATGCGGCCGAAACCTCGACCACGCCGTAGACGCGGCCGACGGATCCTTGAAAATTCAGACCTCTTCGCGACTGTCTTAGGATCAGGGACGAACCCGTAGCGGCGGACCGGTGTTGGTGGAAGTTCCACCCTGGCAATAGGTTAGAATCCTTAACCCGATCGAAACCCAATATGTTGACGACGTTACGCCTGGTGCCGAAGGAGAAAGCAAAACTACCGACCGAGTCCTCTAAGGCGGACGTAGATTCGTTTCTCGCCAAGGTTGCTGCCACCCCCCCGCCGGCGAGAAAGACTGGAGAACGCGGCCGCCTACTGTTCGCCATGGACGCGACCGCCAGCCGGGAACCCACCTGGGACGCGGCCTCGCATATACAGGGTCAGATGTTCGAAGAAACCGCCGCTCTTGGCGGGCTCGACGTCAAGCTGGTTTATTACCGAGGGTTCAAGCAGTTCTACAAGACACCGTGGGTCGGCAACGCGAAGGACCTGCTCTCGACCATGACCACCGTCACCTGCGCCGCGGGGATGACCCAAATCGAGCGGGTGCTCGAGCACGCAATCGCGGAGGCAACTCGAGGGAGAGTCAACGCCTTGGTATTCGTCGGCGACTGCATGGAAGAGGATATTGACAGACTTTGTGGTCGCGCGGGCGAACTGGGCCTGCTGGGCGTGCCGGCCTTCATGTTTCACGAAGGCAGCGACCTAGCCGCTGAGCGCGCCTTCAAACAAATTGCGCACTTGACCCGCGGCGCATATTGCCACTTCGACGCAGCAAGCGCGCAGCACCTGCGAGAATTGCTCGGTGCCGTCGCGGTTTTTGCTGCGGGCGGGCGTAAGGCCCTGGAGGATTTCGGCAAACGCCGCGGCGGCATTGCCCTTCAACTTACTCATCAGATCAGCAAGCCCCGATAACATTGCAATCAATACTTCTGCTGGCCGTGCTCATCGCGGTGCTGGTTTTTTTCAGCTGGTACAAGCGCGCACCCAAGACACAACGGAAAAAAATCGCCAACCGAATTCTGATCGTCGGGGGCGTCGGAGTGCTTCTGGTGCTTGTGCTCACCGGTCGCCTGAATCCGCTGTTCGCCCTCGTTGCTGCCGCCGTTCCTCTTGCCCTCCGGGCGTTCAGCTTGTTGCAGCTGATTCTCGGCGTTAAGGGAGCATCCAGTGCGTTCAAGGCTTCTCGCGGACCTTCTCCTGGGCAAACCTCGGAAGTGGAGACTCGCTTCCTGCACATGAAGCTGAATCACGACAGCGGCGATATGGATGGCGAGGTGCTGGAGGGGCCGCAGCGGGGAAAACGGCTATCCGAGCTTGCCCTTCCCGAGCTCCAGAACATGCTCCACGAATACCGCCGCAATGACGCCCAGTCCGCCGCCGTTCTGGAGGCGTTCCTGGACCGGTATTTCGCCGATCAGTGGCGGGACAGTAAAGCTAAGGACGAGCAGGGTCGAGCGGGGGCAGAGGGTGATGGGAAAATGAGCCTGGACGAGGCGCGGGAAATCCTTGGCGTCGGCGACGATGCGACCCGCGAGCAAATCATCGAGGCGCATCGGCACCTGATGCAGAAGCTGCATCCGGATCGCGGCGGGTCGACCTATCTGGCGGCGAAAATCAACGAGGCCAAGCGTGTGCTGCTGAATGCCTAGGCTGACTCCGCTTTATCCGGCTCAAATGTCGGCGAGCGCGACGTTGACCCGACGGTTGTGCTTTCCTTTTTTCTCTATCTTGGTCACCCGAACCGGCCCAATCTCAGCGGTGGAGGCCACATGTGTGCCTCCACAGGGTTGCAGGTCTACGCCCTCGATTTCCAGCAGCCGCACTTCGCCCTGACCCAAAGGCGGCTTCACCGACATGGTGCGCACCAGCTCCGGTTGGGCTTCCATCTCGGCCTCGCTGATCCAGCGCGGCCTGACGGCGTGATTCTCATCGACCAGGCGGTTCAATTCCGCGGAGAGCTGCTCCTTGTCGAGGGTGCTTTCGGGCAGGTCGAAATCCAGCCTTCCGGTCCCTTCCCGGACCGAACCGCCGGTCACCCCGGCCGGAATTACGGAGCACAGCAAATGCAGGAGCGTGTGGGTACGCATGAGCCGATAGCGCCGCTCCCAGTCGATTATCGCGCGGACCCTGGTGCCGACGAGAGCGGGCGAAACAGGACCTTCCGTGAGGTGCACGATTTCAGCCGACGCAGCGCCCTTTATCGTATCCACGATGCGGAGAACTTCGCCGCCGTCGATGGGTTCAAGCACCCCACGGTCGCCCGGCTGACCACCGCCGGTGGGATAAAATACCGTTCGGTCGAGACGCACGCCCTGATCGTCGACGGCAACAACCTCCGCTTCACATGACTTGGCATAAGCGTCCCGACGAAAAATTTCCTCGGTCATTGCTTTTGTTCCTCAGGGACGCGCTTTCCCGTCGCGTACTCGGCCGCGACGATCAGTGTTTCCACCGGTACGGCGCCAGAAACGAAGTACTTTCCAAATAGGAATCCCGGGACGCCCTGGACGCCGAGCATCGCGGCCCGCGTTTGCTGTTGTTCGAGTCGGCGCTCGTAGGCTTCGTCCGTGAGCGCGCGGTCCACCGCGTCATCGGGCATCCCCGCCTCCCGGGCGATTTGGCGCAGCACGGTTTCATCGCCGATATTCTTCTGCTCGGCGAAATACGCGGTGAAAAGCCGCTTGTGAAGGCGCTCGAAGATTTCCTCGTCCAAATCCTTGGCCGCTTCCGCCAGAAGCAGAGCGCGATGTGAGTTCGTGGTAAAACTTCTCGGCGCGAGCTCAAGCCCATCGGCTGTCGCCATGGACTCGAGGTTGGCCATCATGCGCTGCCACTGCTCTGGAGGATAGCCAAGCTCAGAAACGGGCTTGCCTTCGGCCGGATTGTCGGGATGGATTTCGAAAAAACTCCAAGTGACGTCGAGATCAAATGTTTCCTTGAGTTTTTCTAGTCTCGCGTCACCTACGTAGCAAAATGGGCAGATATAATCAGAAAAAACCGTGACTTTGAGCGGCGCTTTGGATTGCTCTTTCATGCTTGTCTGGCCTGGGGCGGGATGTTGATGCTTACGATCGATGATGGGTTCCACCTTTCAAAGCGGAGCATTTAAAAAAAACCCCCGCAGAGTTCGTTGCAGGGGTATTTTTCCACCGGCGACACGACGCCTTACCGGTTTCGCGGGCAGCTTAAGCGTGCTCGCGGCGATACTGCTCGATCATTGCTGCCATTTTGTCTTTGGCAAGCAATTTCTCTTTTTTCATCATTCCAAGGGTAATGTCGTCGACCGGCAGAACGCCGAGTTCAGCGTTACGTACTTTTTCTTTTAGGTCGTTGTGCTGCTTGAATAGTTGTTGAAATTGAGCGTTATCGTTAAGAAGTGAAGTCACAATATCCTGATCGTATTCGAACATCGATTGCCCACCCGATGTTGGTTGTGAAAACAAAGTCCAGCGGTGGTCTGCCCGGTTTTCTGGACAGTACAAACACCCTAGCGGAAATGGCCTTATCCGACAACCGGGCGCGGACCGAAAAATACGCTGAAAATGGGGCATAAGCCCTTGTTTAATAATATTTTTACTGGTTCCTATCCGTCTGGCAGCGGGCGCCTACAAAGGCCCTTACGCCCGCGGCGATTGCCCCCCGGGAAACTATGGTCGCGGCGCGGCGGGAAGCGGAAGCGCCCCGGCACCTTGGGTGCGTCCCGGTGAAGGCGCTGTGGCTCGAGAACGGCACTCTGCGACTTACGACGATTGCGAGGCCAGTGGCGGAACCGGGTGAGGTGTTGGTCAAGGTCTTGAAGGCGGGCATATGCGGCACCGACGCCGCGCTGGTCACCGGCATGTATGAATTTGCCGGCGTTCCGGGTCACGAGTTCGTCGGCCGGGTAGCCGCGGGTCCAGAGGCGCTGGTGGGCCAACGCGTAGCAGGCGAAATCAACGTCGCCTGCGGAAAGTGCAAAATGTGCACGTCAGGGTGGAGAAAACATTGTTTCAATCGAACGGCGCTCGGAATTCGCGGACGCAACGGCGCCTTCGCGGAGTTCCTCACGCTTCCACTCGAAAACCTCCACCGAGTGCCGCCAGGAGTCAGTGACGACGCTGCGGTTTTTACCGAACCCCTGGCGGCAGCGCTCGACGTGCTCGAGCATATCGACCTGAAAACAACCCACCACATACTTGTCGTCGGGGATGGAAAGCTGGCGCAGCTCGTCTGCCGCGTACTCGCTCTGGAGGGTGCCCGCGTCGACGTCTTAGGGCGGCACCGGCGCAAGCTAAAGCGCCTGGAAGGCATCGTTTCTCGAATTTTTCTTGGTAAAACGGCTCCGGCGCGCCATTACGATGTCGCCGTTGAATGCAGCGGTAACTCAGCGGGACTGTCCACCGCGCTGAACGCGTTGAGACCGCGCGGCACACTGGTAATGAAAAGCACCGCCGACACGGCGCCCACAATCGACGCGCCCAGATTGGTGGTCGACGAGTTGCGGCTGGTGGGATCCCGTTGCGGCCCGTTTCAACGTGCGCTCGATCTTCTTGCCGCCGGCAGCGTTAACGCCGAATCGCTGATCGACGCCCGCTATGCGCTGGAGGAAGGCGTGGAAGGATTCGAACGGAGTCGTCAAACCGGCGTGCTCAAAGTTCTCCTGGAAATCGGCGGCTGAGAGGAGCAGCTTCAGGCCGCTGCTGAAACTGAATGCGCCGCGATAAGCGGCGGCATCGGGCAATCGAGCGCCTCCGCTACCGCCCGCAACAGCTCAGCTTCCTCGAGCGTGATCTTACCATCATATAGCACGCAGTCCGCGCAGGCGCTGATCAACGATCCTTTGAGCAAAGGTGACAGTTCGGATAATTTTCCCAGTATCCCTTCCATGGATTCGAGCTTGCAGTAAGCCTCGTCCGCCTGCGACAGGTTGATTTTAGTAAAGGAGCGCATGGCTCTGGTGTAGGCCTCCCGCGAATGCTGGGCACTGCGCGCCCCGGTCTTCGACATGAGCGTGAGCAGGATGCGAATCTCCGGCAGCACCGGCGCGAACCGACGGTACCTGATCTTTTCCCCAGAAGACGGCCCCTGCTTGAGTTGTTTTTTCAAAAGAATGAGCAACACGAACTCGAACAACGTCACCTTTCGATCAATCTGCACCAGCTTTTCGGCGATCTCGATTACGGCCTCACGTTCAGAGTCTGAAAGGGCGCGCAGCGCCGGCGCCGCCAGATCCAGGAGCGGCAGGCGATAGCGAAGATCGAGTTTTCCAATGGCATCGCAGATAGGAGTCAACCGAGCGTCATCCTTGCTCTTGGTTTCGTGGCGGATAAGCGCCCGGGCGATTCGCGTCCTCTGTTCCGCGACATCACCGAGCAAAAGCGCATAGACAACGTAAGGCGCCTCGCGCGGAGCGTGCACGGCGTCTAGAAGCACTTTTGGAATCGAACGGTGAAAGGCGGTGGCATAGTCCACGTGTTCCGGCGTCGGGTTACCCACGCTCGCGGCCAGCCCGCCCGATCCCGCCACGACGGCTTCGGTGCGGGACGGAGCAAATCCGATCGCCGTTTCGCCCTCCGCACCGCCCGAAACGGCAGCGATCCTCGGTCGCTTGCCTTCCGCGGCCTGTTTCGCCTCGAAGTGGGGATCCACCCGCCGTATACGCTCGTCGATGGGCGGGTGTGTCGCCATGAGATTACTGAAGCTCATCTTCATGTTCTGCCCAAAGCACATGTGGCTGGTTTCTTCCGCATGGGCGTTCGAAAGCAGCGCACCTTGGGCGTGTGTTTTGATCTTCCACAGTGCCCCGGCAATCCCGCGGGGGTTACGCGTGAACTGGACCGACGAAGCATCGGCGAGAAATTCCCGCTGCCTGGAGACGGCGGCCTTGATCAGGCGACCGAAGAACAGGCCGATGTATCCGATGACAAACAGCCCCAGCCCCAGAGCGAAAGCGACCAGTTGCGCCTGGGCGCCACGCCCGCCGGAAGAGCTCCGGATGCCGGAGGATCTCCCGAGAGACCGCATCATCAGCCTCCCGAGCACGCCGAGCGTGAGGATCCCCGCAAGGATTGCGATCAGGCGGACATTGATCCGCATGTCACCGTTCAAGACATGACTGAATTCATGGCCGACGACTCCCTGTAGTTCGTCGCGGCTCAACGTTTCGAGCGTCCCGCGGGTCACCACCATTACCGCTTCGGTGGGCCGATATCCGGCAACAAAGGCGTTGATGCCGTTCTCCTGATCCATCACGTACAGGTCCGGCACCGGGGTGCCAGAGGCGATGGACATTTCCTCCACCACATTGATGAAACGCCGCTCCATCGGGTCGCGACTGTCCACGCCGATTGCCCGCGCGCTCATCATCTCCGCTACCGCACGCCCACCGCCTCTCAGAGTCAGGATTCGAACCAGACTGCCGACGACTATGACCAGCAGGGTGCCAGCGGTGACGATGGGCCACCATTGCTGATCCTTCCAGCTTGAAAGCTCCGGCGACTGTGGGCTCCCCGCGGCTACAGCAAAGTAAACCACGGCATTAACCGCGACGACGATGAGCGTCACTGCGATGAGCAGGTATACAACCAGAAGCGCGGTGTATCGCCGCGCCTCAGCCTGTCGCTTGAAGAAGTTCATGACCGAATCTGACGCCGGCGCCGGCGGTCACTGCAGAGCCTGAGCTCCGAATACCGGGTCGGTCCAGGGCACGGCCACGGCTTCCGGGAATTAAGAAAAGGAAACTCGAACCGCTTCGCGGGCCTCTTCGTTCTGGATCTCGAGTTGCTGCGCGGGCAAAAACCCGAAGGGGCCGGCGACAATATTGTTGGGAAACTGCTCCCGCTGGTTGTTGTAATCCATCACCGAGTCGTTGAATGCCTGGCGTGAAAAGGCGACCCGGTTTTCGGTCGAAGAGAGCTCCTCCATGAGCTGCTGCATGGTCTGGTTTGCCTTCAAATCGGGATACGCCTCGGCCAGGGCAAAGAATCGGCCCAGGGCCCCGCCCAGGACCCCCTCGGCACCTATAAGCGCTTGAATTGCCTTTGGATCTTCAGGCTTGCGGGCCGCTGCCTGGGCCGCACCCTGGGCCTGATTTCGGGCCTGAATCACCGCCTCGAGGGTGTCCCTTTCATGTGCCATGTAGCGCTTGGCGGTTTCCACCAGATTCGGAATCAGGTCATAGCGACGCTGCAGCTGAACGTCAATCTGCGCGTAATTGTTCTTGAACCGATTCCTCGCGGTGACAAGGCCGTTATAGATGAAGATTCCGTACAGGATTAGCCCGGCGATAACGGCCAATACGACGATCGACTCGATGGACATAGGACACTCCTCATCCCAGATTTGATTACCGAATCTCGGCAGGATTCCGGTCAGGCCGTTGCGGGAAGAGTTCTCAGGCGCCGCTCAATATGCCACCTCGACCGACCTCTTGAAACCCTAGAACAGGAGCCGGGGTTGGGCAAGGCCGCGCGGAGCGACCGGCCGACCGCGGGAAGTCACTTAAGATATCGAAGAAGATGGCCTTTTCGCCGGTGTGCTTTGCCTTGGCGTAAAATGTGATCTTGAACCAGCCGAAAATGCGCCAGATGCCGGTACGACAGTCAATTGATAACGAACTTTTTCCGGTGAAAATCTTCACCGACGACGTCGAGCCCGCTGCCTATCGACAGCTGCTCAATCTCGCCCGTCTGCCGATAATTCACGGTCACGTGGCCGCCATGCCCGACGTGCACGCCGGCATCGGCTCCACCGTGGGCGCCGTCATCCCGACCCGCAAGGCAATCATTCCCGCCGCCGTGGGCGTGGACATTGGCTGCGGAATGAACGCCGTGCGATTGTCGATCAAAGCAGACCGGTTGCCTGACAATCTGAAAGCGGTCAGGAACGCCATCGAGGACGCGGTTCCCGTCGGGTTTTCAAGACATCCCGATCCCAGGGCGGAACGCGAATCTCTGGAGCGACTGCGCCCCGAGCTCGAGCGAATCTTCGAGAAGCACCCCACGCTTACGCGCATGCTCAAGGACCCGAACGGAACCTGGGCTTGTCAGCTCGGAACCCTTGGCGGCGGAAATCATTTCATCGAAATTTGCATTGATGAAAGTAACGGCGTTTGGATCATGCTGCATTCCGGAAGCCGCGGCATTGGAAACGCGATTGGAACCTATTTCATCAAGCTGGCCAAGAATGACATGGAGCGCCACCTTCACCAGCTCCCTGACCACGATCTGGCATATTTCGAAGAGGGTGCCGCCCATTTTGAAGATTATGTGCAGGCGGTTACCTGGGCACAGGCCTACGCGATGACGAATCGCAGGGAGATGATGCGTCTCATCGTCGAAGCTATTCGAGAGACGCTGCCGCCGTTCTCGCTGACCGAGGAAGCCATCAACTGCCATCACAATTATGTTGCCCGAGAACACCACTTCGGGGCGGACGTGTTTGTAACGCGCAAGGGAGCCATCCGCGCGGGAAAAGACGAGCTCGGAATCATACCCGGCAGCATGGGCGCAAAGTCTTATATCGTCAGGGGAAGGGGCAGCGCGGAGTCGCTCGAATCCTGCGCCCACGGCGCGGGCCGGCGCATGAGCAGGCGCCAGGCAAAACGGCAGTTCAGCCGCAAGGATCTGGAACAGCAGACCAGCGGAGTCGAGTGCCGAAAAGACAAAGGCGTGGTCGACGAAATACCGGGCGCATATAAAGACATCGACTCGGTGATGGCCAACCAGACGGATCTGGTGGACGTGGTGCACACGCTGAAGCAGGTCGTGTGCGTCAAGGGCTAACAGGCGAAGATAATCACTAAATAGGCGACGCGGCCGTGTATTGCACTCTCAGTTGAGAGTGACGCGACCGCGGTGCTCTACTTCTCTGATGGAATCGGTATAGACACGCCAATCGACTCCGGCGACCCCGATCTCGAAGACCACGGTAGCGAGGGTATACCCGGAGTCTTCTGGATTTTGCCCCTTGCGGTAGATCGGCATCCCTTCCCCTACTTGGTCCTGAAGAATCACCAGCGGATCCCCTTGAGCCAGGGCGCCTTCGCTGATGAGCGCTTGAGCACGTTGCAGTCGATCCCGAGACGATTCAGCCAGCTCTTGCTCGATGTCGGTGAACTGATCGTAAATTAAATGATTCGTGTGTGCCCGAGGCCGCTCTGATGCCTCTTCCACCGCGCATCCGCTTGCCGGGGCCTCGACCGACAACAGCATTCGCTCACCGCACATGCCGAGATTGTGATGAAAACCGCTGGCACGGTCTTCGCGTTGAAGCAGCGCAACAGCGCCATTCAGTGAGCGTTGTGATAGCACGGCGCGGGCAACGACGTGGCGCGGAACGCCGGGGCGCTGGTCGTAGGGCCGGATGTGGTTGATGGTCTGGACGAGACCGGCGTCGTTGACTGCAAACGTGTGTCCAGGAAGCAAGCCCGGGGAATAGAAGCTCAAGAAACCGGGCCCGTCGTCGGGTATCACCCTGACCAGGAAGCAGCTGCCGTCGAGCTCGGCCTGATCGTCCTCGTTGTGACCAATGATGGCCGCGCGCTCTCCGTTGCCGGGAAGCAGCACCGTAGTGCAGCCCGCGAGCGGATCTCCGATCTGGTCGCCGCCGCCGGCAAAATCACCGCGGCAGTTCCACAGCCAGACGTCACTGAAATCCATGCCTGATCCAGCCGCAATGCCGTCCATCTCCTGCATGATGTCCGGAAAGCGGTCGCGTGCCACCCGCTCCAGCTCACCCAGCGCCCGCAGCACGTCTGCATTGCTTTTTAGCGCGCGGAATCGCCCGATACGGGGTACTTCCTCGCGCAACGCGCGGCCGGCAGCGCGACCCAACGCAAGTCCGATCTGGTATGGGTCACCCTTTGCTTCCACCAGCTGAAGCTTGGGCATGAATTTTGACCGCGCCTGGGTCACTGCGATTTAAAGGACACTCAGCGGATCGTCAGCAAGAGCTCAGAGCAACTCAGGCAACGGCTTTGGACATCAGCTCACCGATGCGGTCCAGCGCCCTGACGATGTTTTCCCTGCTGTTTGCATATGAGAAGCGCAGGTAACCCTCTCCAAACGCTCCAAAACTGGTACCGGCAATGGTCGCCACTCCTGATTCGTCCAAGATCCGCTTTTGAAGCGTCGCGGAGTCCTGTCCCGTCCGCTTGATATTCGGAAAGGCATAAAACGCGCCGCCAGGATTACGACAGCTGAACCCGGGGATCTGGTTGAGCCCTTCGACGATGACGCGCCGCCGCTGGTCGAATGCCGACACCATGGTCTCGACGCTGTCCTGCGGGCCTTCCAGAGCGGCGATGCCGGCGTGCTGTGCGGCAGCGTTCACGCAGGAGTGACAGTTGATAGCGAGCCGAGTCGCGCCCTCTACCAGTGAATCCGGCCAGACGCCGTAGCCTATTCGCCAGCCCGTCATGGCGTAGGTTTTACTCCAGCCGTCCAGCAGAATCAGACGACTCCCAAGCTCGGGATAGGAGAGAAGGGAAACGTGCTCTCTTTTGTCATATGTCATGCGCGAGTAAATCTCGTCGCTCAACACCGCGACCTGCGGGTGATCCATAAGCCCGGCAACAAGCGCGTCGATCTCCTTCCGCGGGACTGCGCCTCCCGTGGGGTTGGCCGGGGAATTCAGGATCAACAGGCGCGTTCGCGGAGTAATCTGCGCCAGCACCGAGCTGGCGTCAAAGGAAAAGTCTTTCTCCTCGAGCAGCGGCACGGGGACCGGCGTCGCGCCGCTGAAACGGATGACAGACTCGTAGATTGGAAAGCCCGGGTTGGGATAGAGAATTTCCGCTCCAGGCTCCCCAAACATCATGATGGCGAAGAACATAGTTACTTTTCCACCCGGGACGATAACGATCTGATCGGGGTCAACGACCACACCGCGGCGACGGTCAATGTCGGCGGCCACGGCTTCGCGCAATGCGGGAATCCCCGGCGCGGGCGTGTAGCCGTGGTGACCGTCCTTAAGTGCCTTGACGGCGGCTTCTACGATGTGCGGCGGCGTTTTGAAGTCCGGCTGA
>JBFHVA010000067.1:0-15787 GCA_041589735.1 Gammaproteobacteria bacterium
CTCATGACAGTCCGGGCCGCACAGCCTTCGAGGATGCGTCCACCGTGATTGCGCACCCGCCCTGCAAGAAAGGATGCCGCCTTCGGCGGATCCAGCCAGGCGTCGGCGAAGGCGTGAATGCCCAAGGCCAGCGGAGGAAACCCCACATGCGGCTCCAAGGCTTCGAGCTCGCTTCGGTCCACCCGGCGGGCCGGATAGCCCCACTCAGCGAGACGTTCAGCGCGGCGCTCCAGATCGGCGCGCGCATCCTGGTTTGCGCCGTCGACCCATTCGACCATGCCGCAGGGATGAAGGCCGATAACGTCTTCGCCCACCTCCCGGGCCAGCGCTCGCCATGAGGCTGCCCCGGCGGCGTTGAGTCGGTGGTACGCCTCGTTTTCGGTCTTGGAGGTGGCGTTCAGCCAGGAAAAAGTGTTGTTGGTGGTGCCGCCGGCGAGGGCGCCCCGGTCGAGCACAGTTACTTCCGCGCCCGCACGGCAAAGCGCGTCGGCGACGGCGAGGCCGACAATTCCGGCGCCGATTACGGCGATTGAGCTTTTGGAGTTCATGTCAGACGCCGGGTCGTTAGTGTTTGATTTACCCCCGATTATCGTGGAAGAGGTGCGGGCTTTGCACCCCGTGGGGATCCGAGGGCTTTAACCAGAGGCAATTCCGGTATAACGTTCCGCTCGAAGCCGCGGCGCGTCGACCTCAGCCCTCTCTCAAATGTCGAGATGATCTTTCGCCAGCTTTTCGATCCGGTCTCGTGTACGTATACGTACCTGATCGCGAGCCGTAAAGGCGGCGAGGCGCTGATCATCGATCCGGTACTGGAAAAAGTCGACCGCTACTTGCAGCTGCTTGAGGAACTCGACCTCAAGCTCATCAAGGCCATCGATACCCACGTGCACGCCGATCACATCAGCGGGCTCGGCGCCCTGCGCGATCGCACGCGCTGCATCACCGTGATGGGAGAATCAAGCGGCGTTGATGTTGTGTCAATGCGGGTAGCCGACGGCGAGACCTTGTCTATCGAAGGAATTTCGATGATCGCGCGGTTCACACCGGGACATACGGACGATTCCTTCAGTTTCGTCTTGGACGACAGGGTGTTCACGGGAGACACGTTGCTCATTCGCGGCACCGGGAGAACGGATTTTCAAAATGGCGATCCGGTCGCGCAATACCACTCTATATTCGACGTTCTTTTCAAGCTTCCGGACACCACCCTGGTGTATCCGGCTCACGACTATAAAGGCGATACCGTCAGCACGATCGGAGAAGAGCGCGCCTTCAACCCCAGGCTCCAGGTGGAGTCGGTTGGTCAGTACGTCGACATTATGAACAACCTGCATCTGCCGAACCCGAAAATGATGGATGTGGCGGTACCCGCGAACCTGAAAATCGGGCTGCATCAGGAGGAGCTCGAGGCGCGAGGCTGGGCGCTTACATGTAAGCAGATGCGAGGGCTTGTGGGCTCGGCGGACATCGTGCTAGTGGACCTGCGCGACGACAATGAGCGGGAGCGCCACGGCGTCATTCCCGGGTCTCTGCACGTGCCTTATGCAGAAGTCAATGAAAACGTCGCGCCGGGCGGGCTTTTGAATGAACTCGTCCGCGCAACAAGCAAGCGGGTGATTTTTTATTGTGCCTTCGGCGAGCGTTCGGCGATGGCGGTTGAAGCGGCGCAGCATGCCGGATTGTCGAATTCGTGCCACATTACCGGCGGCCTCGATGCGTGGAAAAAGTGCAAGGGCGTGGTCGCTCAGGTGAAGGAGAGACATCGAATATGACGAGCGCCCGGAGGTTCCCTACGCGCTAGCGCCATTCAAGGGCATTACATGCGCAAACTCAAGATTACTGCCGGCAGTGTGGTCCTCGAGGCTGAACTGCTGGACACGCCCACCGCGGATGCGATATACGATAGCGCTCCGTTCGAATCCAGGGCGATGATTTGGGGGGAGGAGGTTTATTTTTCCACCCCGGTGAACGTGGAGCGTGAGCCCGACGCGCGCGATGTAATCGAGGCCGGCGAGCTCGCGTTCTGGGTGGAAGGCGCTGCGATAGCCATCGGGTTTGGCAGAACGCCCGCCTCAACCAGTGACGAAATTCGCTTGGCCTCGCCCACCAACATCTGGGCCCGAGCCAGAGGTGATGTAACGGAGTTTTCCGCCGTTGAAAGCGGCGATGTCGTGCGGGTGGAGAAAATCAGGGACAATAAGTGACAGACGATACACCGAGCCAGCTGAACCAGGTCCCCTTTAGCGACACGTGTGCGTGTAAATCATTAGACCAGGCCGCTGATAGAAACGCGGCGCCTTTAACAGTCACTCCCCTCACCACCGTCATCGGCGCCGAGATCGAGGAAGTAGATATCGCATCCGGCTTCGACAACAGGGCGCTTGCGCGTATTCGAGCGGCTCTTATCGAGCACCAGGTGATCTTTTTCCGCGATCAGAAGCTCTCGCTAACGGATCTGGAAAGCTTCAGCGCGCGCTTCGGCCCGCTCCTGCGCGTGCCCTACGTCGAGCCCGTAAAAGGGCATCCGAATGTCATAGCCGTGCTCAAGGAAGCGGACGAGACTCAAATAAGCATCTTTGGCGGTGAGTGGCATTCCGATTTCAGCTACCTCGAATCGCCGCCGGCGCTCACGCTGCTTTACGCCGAAGATGTACCGCAGGGCCGGGGAGACACGCTTTGGACCAGCATGTACTCGGCCTACGAAGGATTATCCGACGCATTTAGAAATAAGCTCGACCACATGCGGGTTATGCACAGCGGTCACGTCTACGGGGCAAAACGTCCGCGTAATATGCGCATGAGGACCAGTCAATCCATAAACATCAGCCGCGGCAATGCAGAAGCGGACATTGAACGTTCCCATCCTGCAGTGCGCCTGCACCCGGAGTCGGGTCGCCGGGCGCTGTTCGTCAATCCGATTTATACAACCCGCTTTGAAGGTATGGAGGAGTCGGAAAGTCGCCCGCTTCTCGATGCGCTCTACGCCGAAGCGACCCGCCCTGAATACAGTTGTCGATTCAACTGGCGTAACGGGTCAGTCGCCGTATGGGATAACCGCTGCACCATGCATCTGGCAATCAACGATTACGACGGCTATCGGCGACTGCTGTACCGGACCACGGTTGGCGGAGAACGGCCGAAAGGGCCGCTGGTGAACGAATAATACAGACGCGCGGAGCGTGTCCGGCGGCTAGACCAAAACTACCGAAAAGACCGCAAAAACGAGCGCGCTCACGCCGATAACCAGGATGGACCACAGCAGTACGTCCGAGCCGGTGGACGATTCTGCATTTCCGAGCTGCCGATCGGGATCAAATCCGGGGATGCCCCTGGCGAATTGCATTGTGGTTTTGTCGGAGCTTTCTTCCGGCTGCGCGTCAATGATGAAATTGAAAGACACGGGACCGATTTCTACCGTGTCGCCGTTGTTCAACATCACTTTATCGGTCGCTTCTCCGTTGACTTTGATACCGTTAGTGCTGCCGCAATCTTCGATGTACCAGAAGTTGTCGAAGGGAAAGAGGCGTGCATGCTTTCGCGAGACGCCGTCGACTTTGAGCACAAAAAGATTCTCGTCTCCACGTCCGATGGTGACCTCGCCGCCGTCGAGGAGGAACTCCGCGGCGACGCTTTCGCTCGCGCTCGAGTGGTCGCTCAAGGCGAGACGCGACTTGGGTGCACTGGCGAGTTTGTGGGCAAGGCCAGGTGGCGCAATCACGGTTTTTGAATGAAGATCGTCTTCCTCATTCATGGGTATATCTCCCGCCTGCCGGCCGGTCCCAGGGCCGCCAGGCGTTGCTTTGTCCGGGAAAATGCATAGAGAAACGGCCTTCGCCCGGGTGGGTGTAAAAACAGTATAGATAACTCCGGGAAGTTCAGTCCCTTAGGCGGCGACCGCTAGTCGCGTCGAAGCGACCGTCAGTCGCGGGCCGGGAGCGGCTTGCCGTCCAGATTCGTGCCCGAAACGCCCAGGTGGCGAAGTATGGTGGGGGCGATATCCACGTTGCCGCTGGGGAAATCTGTGCGGCCCGGAGCGAATCCGCCACCGTCAATGATCAGAAACGGGTTCGTTTCGTAACGACCAAGGCCGCCATGCTGACCTAGGCCAGGTGCATCGGAATTCATAAATCGGTCTTTGGCCACGTGTCCAAATCCCCTTATGCCGAAACGATTGTTCACCTCACGCTTTGCCATGCTGAAGGCGATGGCCAGATAATTACTCGGCGCAAGGCCCACGCGTTCCAGGTCTTCCCCGACGTACACCTCGCCGCACCAATCTTGTCTGTTCAGCCATTGCGCGATCGAGTCGCGCCGGTCAAACGCCGCGTCGCTCAGGTAGATGAGCGCCCCCATGCCGCTGGACGCAAATACGACGTCGCTCGAAGCGGCCGAGGCCTTATGTCCTGCCTCCACCAGAAGGTCTTCAACCGGAATAATTTGGTCGACGGTCTCATGACCATGGTCGGAAGCAATCACGAAAAGCACGTCATCGCCACGGGCCCGAAGCACCTCTACAGTTTCCTTCACCGCGGCTGCGCAGCGATCCGATCCCAGGATGACTTCGCGATGCTCCATCGAACCGAGCTCGAGGACGTGCTGAGAATGATCCGGCTCACAAACCCATGTAATGAAAAGTGGCGCATTCGGATTCGAGATCATGGCGTCGCAAAATCGAGCGGTAGTCTCCGCATCGCCCACACCGTCATAGGTCACGTCCAGATGCGCCACGCCCTCAATTGGCTTGAGCCCGGGCGCAAAGGAACCGCTTCGGTGGTACAGCCAGCCGTGGCTGTCCGGGTCGAGCATATGTGCGGCACCGGCCGACGAATTGGAAAAAATTACCGCCCCGCCGTGGTCGCGCACGCGCTCGGCGAGGGTCGGGCGCAGCAGAGTACGCCCGGTGACCGCGCGAAGGCGGTCGCGAAACTCGGGCGGTCCAACCGAGACGGGCTGCAATCCGTCGCCCTCGTCCAGGGCGATGGCATTACCGAACAGGCCGTGTGTCTTCGGGTAACATCCAGTGGCAATAGAAGCGGAATTAACGCGCGTTGCCGAAGGAAACACGCTTCGGTGACGGGAAAAAAAACGAGCGCTTTCTGCGATGCGAGACAGCATCGGCGTGTATTCGGGCGTCACCAGATCGGCACGAAGACCGTCTATGATCATGAGCACCGCACGCTTCAATAAAGCACCTCCGTTCGTTTACGGTCCGAGAACGATGACGACTTTTCGCAACAAACTCGTAGATGGTAGATGGCATATGGGGACAATAGCGCTTGCACGGCCCGCCCCCATCTACCACCTACCACCTACCGTCTACCATCTGCCATTTCTCACCAGCTGTTCCTCAACTCCCTTAACTTAAGAAACACCGTTTTCGGATCCGGATCGTCCGGCAGGTCGGGAAATGCATCGCGCAGCCTCGCAATCACCGTCGGGCTGTGCAGTCTGAAGAAGGTATTTACCTGTTTTTCCAGGCCGAGGGTCGAAACGATGGCGTTCTCGGGATCGGTTTTTTTGACCGCTTCCAGCATGGATTTCGCCTGCTGGTTGTCCGGTTCACGGTCCAGGGTAAAGCCGAGATTGTTGGCCCAATAGTCGTGGCCCGGATAGACCCGGGTGTGATCGGAGAGCTTGCACAACTGCGAGGCAAAGGTTCGGTACAGCTCTTCCGGATGGCCGCCGTTATGGCAGTTTCCAGCGCCGGCATTGAACAGCGTATCGCCGCAGATCAGGGCTGGCGTCTCGGTATGTGAAAGCAGACAAATGTGGCTCATGGTGTGGCCGGGAGTGTCCAGGCACTCGAGCTCTACGGTTTTTCCCACTTTGACCATGTCCCCCGCCTTGAGTCCAACGTCCATGTCGGGGATACGGCCTCTTGCGTTGGCATGAGCCAGAAGTTTGGCGCCGGTCGCCGCAATCATCGGCCCGTTACCGCCGATATGGTCGCCGTGTTCGTGGGTATTCAGGATCTGGGTGATCTCGAAACCCTTCTCCTTGGCCCTGGCAAGACACTTCTTGTGATCCAGCGGATCCACGGCAAGCGCCTCTCCGGTTTCGGGGCAGGCGATGATGTAGTTGAAGTTTCGGTAGGCGTTCGCGGTCCAGATCTGTTCAACGATCACGACTTTCTCCGGGGTCCTTGCTGTGGTTGAATTCTAACGACTCTGGGATGATGCCAACACCCGCGCCTCGGACGGCAGAGCCGGGGCGCCCCGACCCAACGACCACCAAGACAGGAGACCCCATGGCCACGCGCCCGCCAGCAGAAATCGGCATGTCCCTAGACGAAGTTGATACGCCGGCCCTGCTTGTGGATCTGGACGCCTTTGAGCGGAACCTGAATTTGATGGCGACCAATGTCGACTCCTGCGGCGTGCGCCTTAGACCCCATGCAAAGACGCACAAGTGCGCGGTCATCGCTCGCCGCCAGATGGCGCTGGGCGCGGTGGGCGTGTGCTGTCAAAAGGTGAGCGAGGCAGAAGCGCTGGTTAACGCGGGCGTGCCCGACGTACTAGTGAGCAACGAAGTGGTCGGCGGGCGAAAGCTCGAACGTCTGGCCGCGCTTGCGAAGCAGGCGCAGGTTGCGGTGTGCGTGGACAACGCGGCGAACGTCGTCGACGTCGATGCCGCTGCCGCGAAATTCGATGCCGTCATCGACGTGCTCGTGGAAGTTAACGTCGGCGCCAATCGTTGCGGCGTCACTCCCGGAGCCGCCGTTCTCAATCTGGCCAAACGCGTAGACGGGGCCGGGCACCTACGCTTTGTCGGACTGCAGGCTTACCAGGGTCGGGCTCAGCACCTGCGGGAGTTCGAGCAACGGCGTGCGGCCATCGCTGCCGCGTGCGACTCTGCGCGGCAATCCGTGGAACTACTTCAACGCAATGGCCTCGAATGCGAGGTGGTCGCGGGGGCGGGTACCGGCACCTGGGCACTCGAGGCGGAAAGCGGGGTATACAACGAGCTTCAGGCCGGTTCCTACGTCTTTATGGACGCGGACTATGCCCGCAACAAGAACGCACAAGGCAGCCGTTTCGACGAGTTCGAGCACAGCCTGTTCGTCTACGCAACGGTGATGAGCATGCCCGAGCCAACCCGTGCCGTAGTTGACGCGGGTCTCAAATCCATGGCCTTCGATTCCGGCATGCCCGAAGTTGTCGGCAGCGAAACTATCCGTTATGCCGGTCCGTCAGACGAGCACGGCAACCTGGACTTGAGTCAGTCCAATACCCGCCTTGCGCTGGGCCAAAAGCTCCGTCTCATTCCCGGGCACTGCGATCCGACTGTAAACCTTTATGATTGGTACGTATGCGTGCGCGGCGATCGCGTGGAAGCGCTGTGGCCTATCGTGGCACGCGGAGCAGTCTGGTAAAGAGTGAAATGGGGCCGGTTATCAGAGTGAGCCTCAATACTCCACCGCAGTTCACAAGCCGAGCAGTTGGGCTCAGGCCATCTCTGGCATCCGAGCGAATCCAGTTACATGCTGTGGGAGCGGTCTTGTCCGCAATTCCTTAAATCAGGCGGTGCAGTGAGTGGAGGAGACTGATCCCTCAGCGCTACTCCCCAATCTTCGTCACATTCCCCGATTCCCTCTCCCACTCGAACGGCGGCAGCTTGGCAAACGCCTCTTTGAGCCCATCCTGCCAGGCGCTTTTGAATGCCAGGTAGAAAGAAGAGTTCTCCTTGATGGTCACGTGCCGCGAGAGCGCGAAACTGTCTTTGGGATAGATGGCAAGCTGAAACGGCGGTCCGACGGTGATGTTGGACCGTACCGTCGCTTCCAGGGAAACGAGACTCAGCCGCGCCGCATCGTTGAGTGAAAGACTGGAATCGATAATGCGATCCAGCATCGGCTTGCCGTATTTGCTTTCGCCGATCTGTAGATAAGGCGTCTCGGGAGACGCGCTGATGTAATTACCCTGGGGATAGACGAGGAACAAACCATGCGGTTCGCCCCGTATCTGACCGCCGATAATGAGCGTCGTTTCGCCGCTGATGTGGCTGCGACTCAGCGCCTCGGCGTGTTTCGACTGGGCGAGCACACTGACCCGGCCCAGATAGTCTGCCGCCTCGAACGGATATCTGACGCTTCGCAGGCTCTCGCGGCCGTCGTTGGCCTTTAGGTCCCGCGTCAAGCGGTGAAGCACGTCCTGAGTAGTAGCAAGATTTCCCGCAGACAGCACCACGAATAGCCGGTCGTCGGCGGGAGCAAACACGTGAAGCTTGCTGTAGGAGGTGACGTAATCGACGCCCGCATTGGTGCGAGTATCCGCGGCGAAAACCACTCCCTCGTTGAGAGTGATGGCGAGACAATAGGTCATCTTTTTTTGCGGTCTCCGGATGGCGGTCGGACGCAGAAGTCTAGCACTACGTCCATCTATCTACGTGCGAATTTTAGCGGGTCAAAGAGCGGGTGCTTCCGGTCGACTTTCATGCTCAGGCGAGGACTTTCACCAGGTCGCCGACGCGGACACGGCCGAGACGCTCAGCGACCAGGTTACGTCCGAAATAAACCCCGCCGTCGGCGTCTCGGCGGTAATGGCTCAAAGTGCGCAGGGGCTCCTGCTGGGGGTGCTTTTCCGCGCTGTCGGGATCGATTGTGGTAAAGGCGCAGCGATCGCAGCGGTCAACCGCCTGGAACACTGCTTCTCCGACCTTGATCCGCTGCCAGGCGTCTTCGGCGTAGGCCCCCGTGCCGCCGACGACCAGGTTGGGGCGGAAGCGACGCATGTCCATGGGCGTCGGCAGTCGACGGTTAAGGTCGTCGAGGGAGGCGCCGGAGATGAGCAGAAGGGGAGAGTTGTCGGCGAAGCTCACCTCGCCCAGTCCGAGAGCATGGTCTAGGGTTCGGATGCACTTGGCGTCCATATACACCAAATGGCAGCGAAGGCCGAGAAATTCCGAAAGCCAGTCGTCCACTTCATCCCCTGCCGGCAGCCCTTTGCAGCGGTCGTTCCACACCGTGACCGCCTGCCGTGGCGCTCCGGAATAAGGGATCGGGGCCGCGATGGTAGGCATCCCCGGCGCGTTCATTTGCAGCCGGTCCGCGAGCGGTTCGGCGAGGATTTTGACGAGCATTGGGAATTCGCGACCGGTCAGGAATTCGCCGGAGTCATCGGTCACCACCCAGCGGCGGTCGCCGGCCAATCCCCGTGGCTCCACCGACGCTTCGTTGACGGCGATGGCGGCAGTGGACTTGACCGGGTAAAGGAAAATTTCAGTGATCTTTACCAGATCGGTCATCGGTCATCGTGCCAGTGCGCGTCAATCAAGCCAGCGCCGCTTGAGCTTCGGGTAATTAAGCGCCAGCCACTGCAATGCGATGATGGTTTTGCCATTGACGATTCTACCCGCGTTCAGCATTTCGAGCGCTTCATCGACGCCGTAGACCACCACCTTGATATCCTCATGCTCTTCGTCAAGACCATGAACGCCCCCTGCGCTGCTGGCGTCTACGCGGCCGCAATACAAAGCTACGGTCTCAGTGCACGCGCCTGGCGAGGACAAGTAACGCAAGATCGGCACCAGGTCCGTGACCTCGCACCCGGCCTCTTCCTTGGTTTCACGAACGGCGACGTCTTCCGCCGATTCACCCTCTTCGATGATCCCGGCAACGCCTTCCAGCAGCCAGGGGTCCCAGCCCACGGCGTATGGGCCGATTCGAAACTGCTCGATGAGCACCACCTGATTGCGTATCGGGTCCACCGGCAGCACCGCGGCCACCTGGCCCCGCTCGAAGACCTCACGATCAATGGCCTCGCTCATGCCGCCTTCGTGGAGCGAGAATTTGAGCCGGTATCGGAGGATCTGGAAGTAGCCGTCAAAGACGGTGCGCTTGTCGATGAGGGCGACTTTTCGATTTTGCTTACTCATGCTTTCTGCTCGAATCCGGTGAGGACGTTTACGGCATTGACCCCGATGTCCTCCACCGCGTAACCGCCTTCCATGACGAAGAGCGTCGGCGTATCCAAGCCGGCGATGGCTTC
This sequence comes from Gammaproteobacteria bacterium, assembly GCA_041589735.1. Lineage (GTDB taxonomy): Bacteria > Pseudomonadota > Gammaproteobacteria > HK1 > HK1 > CAMYJH01. Next base: position 9,987 of record JBFHVA010000067.1, read on the forward strand.
CCCAATGCGTAGGTAATCATCGTTTTCGAGCCGAAAGCGGGAAATGGGATCTTTCTTGAACGTGTCGACACCGAGCGAAACCACCAGCGCCTCGGGAGCAAATTTGCGAATTCGCTCGAGCGCCGTATTCAGCGCAATCGAATAGTCTTTCCATGCGGTGCCGGCAGGTAACGGCAGATTTAGATTAAAGCCTTCTCCCGCGCTTTCGCCGACCTCGTCGGAGTAGCCGAGGTAATAGGGAAACTCGGAGCGCGGATCGCCGTGAAGAGAGACAAAGAGCACGTCGCTGCGGTCATAGAAGATCTGCTGGGTGCCGTTGCCGTGATGGTAGTCCACGTCCAGGACCGCGACGCGACCGGCGCCGGAGTTGCGCAACGCCTGCGCGGCGATAGCCGCATTATTGAGGTAGCAATAGCCGCCTCCCAAATCGCGCATGGCGTGATGCCCCGGTGGGCGGCACAGGGAAAACGCCGCTCGCTCGCCGCTGTTCAGAAGACCGTAACCGGTGAGCGCCACGTCGGCCGCGGTACGCACCGCCCGCCAGGTGCCTTCAACGATGGGGATGGCGACGTCGAAGGCGTAGTATCCGAGCTTGCCGTGAATGCTTTCAGGCGCGGTCTGTCGCAGACCCCGGCATGGAAACACCCAGGCGATCGCGAATTGTTCATCGCCTTCTTCCTCGACCCACGCGCTCCAGGCGGATTCGAGAAACTTCACGTAGTCCTTGGCGTGTACCGCGTGGATCGCCTCATCGCCGTATCGCTTCGGCGCAACGATTTCTCCGAAGCCCGTGTCCTCCAATCGCTTGATAATCATTTCGACTCGGCTCGGCATCTCGAACAGCGGCACCATCTCGCCGCGGTTGAGCTCCTTGGCTCCGTGATGAAGCTTATGGTCTTCGCTGTAGATGATTTTCATGACGTTCCTAACTTGTGCGGGAGAAGCTCACCTGTAGCGGCTGCGGCAATAGGCGCACGCCGCGCGGTCAGGTCGCGGAAAGGCGCGTCGATGGTTGCAAAATCATCGGGGTAGAAGCCGTTGAAGGTGGTGCGAAGCGACAGCGTATAGGCGCCCGTGCACCCGAATTCAATCCAGTCGCCTTCGCCAACATCTCCCGGCAGCAGCAGGCGTTGGGGTAGTTCGTCGAGGCCATCACAGGTGGGCCCATAGGCGAGAAATTCGGTGTCGTGCGGCAACGGCTCAACCCCGGGGCGCACCAGCTTCACCGGAAAGCGCACACCGATGACCATTCCGTGAAGGCTCCCATAGATTCCGTCGTTCAAGTAAATGCGCTGGTCCTTGCGAAGCTCTACGCGGGTGAGCACGCTCATGCCCTCGGCGACCAGCGCACGGCCGGGTTCGCACATGAGCTCGCAGTGCTCGAGTCCGAGGGACGTATTTTCACTCTCAATTGCACTGAAAAAATCTTCAAGCGCGGGTGGATTGGCGTCCGCGTAGTGCACCGGAAAACCGCCGCCGACATCAAGACAGACGATTTTCGCAGCGCACGCCTTCAGAGTTTTCCGCACTTCGCCGAAGGCATCGCTGAAAGCGCGAGGGGTGAGACACTGGGAGCCCACGTGAAAGCAGAGGCCGGTGGCATATCCCTGTGAGGCGGCGGCATTCAAAAGGACGGCGGCATCTTTGGTCGATGCACCGAATTTGTCCGACAGGTCGAATTTAACCCCCTCGCTGCGTGTGGCCAGCCTCACCATTACGACAATGTCCGCGCTGCCCAGCACGTCACGTAGTTTTTCAAGTTCCGCCGGGTGATCAACCACAAAGTGCCGGATCCCGAATTCGTGACTCGCTTGGGCGATGGCGCTTCGCGCTTTAACCGCGTGCATGTAATAGCATCGGGCGCGAGGGAAACGCCCGCGGATCAGCTCCATCTCGCCGGGCGAAGCGATGTCGAAATCGCGGATGCCGGCGTCGTGCAGCCATTCAAGGACCGCCGGGTGTGGGTTGCTCTTGACGGCGTACATCACGCGTCCGGGAAACCCGGTGAGGAAGGCGCGAGCTTGATCGACCACAACGCTTGGGCGGAAACAATACACCGGCTGCTCCGGCGAAAGTGTCTCCGCCAGCTCTTCCACCGTTCTAAAACGCCGGTACAAGTGAGTCTCGCTATGGCCTATCTCGAGCTTGGCAAATACGATACACGTGCGTTTGCGAAAGTTCTCCCTGGATTCAAAAGGAGCGCTCGGTGCAGAGCTATGAGCCCATCGTAGAGACGTGGACCGTCACAAAGCCCGTGGTGGAGTCAAACGGAGGGGTGGTGGCGTCGCAGCATTACTTCGCTTCCGAGGTGGGTGCGCGGGTGCTCGAGAGTGGTGGCAACGCCGTGGACGCAGCGGTGGCAGCGGGTCTCGCCATTGGAACCGTCGAGCCCTGGATGAGCGGGCTCGGAGGCGGCGGTTTCATGATGGTGTACCGTGCAGCGGAAGACCGCTGCGAGGTGGTGGACTTCGGCATGCGCGCGCCGCTTGCGCTCGATCCTGGAGACTATCCGCTGGCGGAAAGCGGAATGGACGGTGACCTGTTCGGTTGGCCGGCAGTCGAAGGCGATCGCAACGTGACCGGTCCGCTGGCATTCGCGACCCCCGGCTTCGTGGCCGGCATGGCCGTCGCGCTGGAACGCTTCGGCAGCATTTCATGGCGGGAGGCATTGGGTCCCGCCATCGACAGCGCCAGGCGCGGATTCGTCGCCGACTGGTTTGCAACGCTTAAAATCGCCGCCGCGGCCAGAGGACTGTGTGCCTTTCCGGAAAGCGCGCGCACCTATCTGGCGGGCGGATTTGTGCCGGCCGGCGAGTGGGGCGGGCCGCCGCCGAAAATTTATCTGGGAAAGCTCGCCGACACGCTTGCTCGGCTGAGCGAGGCGGGCGCCGAGGATTTTTATCGCGGCGAGCTCGCAGCCGCGCTGATCGAAGACGTGCGTGAGGTCGGGGGCAAGCTCGGAAGGGAGGATCTGGAGCGCTACCAGGCACGCGTGGTTCCCGCGCTCGAACGGCGATACCGGAGCGCCCGGGTCTTTGCGGCGCCGAGGCTGACCGCGGGGCCGAGTCTTCACCGTGCGCTGGAAATCCTGGAAGGCAAGCTAAAACCCGGCGGCGCGCCGGATGCGGCGGCCTACCTGGCTTACGCGGAAAGTCTGTCGCGTAGCTACGCAGAGCGACTGGAGCAGATGGGCGATGTGGACCAGGGTGAAAGCTGCACCACGCATTTAAGCGTGGTCGATGGAGCCGGCAACATGGTTGCTCTGACCCAGACGCTGCTCTCGGTCTTCGGCTCCAAAGTGATGCTGCCGCGGACGGGGATACTCATGAACAATGGCGTGATGTGGTTCGATCCTCGGCACGGCGGCCCCAATGCCATGGCGCCGGGCAAGCGTCCGCTTTCCAATATGTGCCCGACGATTGTGGATCGCGGTGACGGCGTTCGGATCGCCGTCGGTGCATCCGGTGGTCGCAAGATCATGCCGGCGGTGTTTCAGCTGATCTCCTTTCTGGTGGATTACCGCATGGAGCTCGGGGCCGCGGTGCACCAGGCGCGAATTGACGTGAGCGGGACACCGCCGGTGATTGTCGACAACCGGCTGGACGACGCCACGGTGATCGAGCTGACCGAAAACTACCCTACTTACGTTACCGCACACGGCGTTTATCCTGCCCTGTTCGCCTGTCCCAACGTGGTGGCTCATGATCACAATCGCAAACTCAACGCCGGCGGCGCTTTCGTCATGTCGCCTTGGGCCGCGGCGCGCGGAGAACGTGTCAACGGGGCGGATTGAGCAGGCGCACCCGCCGTGATTTGAAAAATGGTACCAGCGCCATACCGGCAAGAAATCCGCCGATGTGCGCACCGAAGGCGATGCCGGCCACGTCCTTAGGGGTCAGCGCGGACTGCAGAAGCTGAAGCCCGAACCACAGCGCCAGCACGATACCCGCCGGCAGCAGAATGACCTGGCTCATGAATCCAAACGGGATCAGCACCACCACTCGGGCGTGGGGATAAAGCAGCAGATATGCGCCGAGCACCCCCGAGATGGCGCCGCTGGCGCCGATCATGGGGATGGTGGATTGTGTATCCGGAAGCGCCTGAGCGAACACCGCAACCGTGCCGCAGACGAGATAGAAGACAATGAAGCGCAGGTGACCCATGCTGTCTTCGACGTTGTCGCCAAAGATCCACAGGTAGAGCATGTTGCCGATCAAGTGCAGCCAGCCTCCGTGCATGAACATGGAGGTAAAAATTGTGAGCTCCGGCGGCACCAGCGCGATCTCCGGAGGCAGGCGCGCTCCTTCGAGCAGCACCGCGGGAATGACGCCCAGTGCATAGATTGCCTCCTGGTTGCCGCGCGGGCCGAGACCGAGCTGCCAAAAGAAGGCCAAAACGCAAAGTCCCATGACCGTCCAGTTGACAATCGGCGTGAGGGTCGTTGGGTTGTTGTCTTTGAGAGGGATCATTTCCTGGCGTTACGGCGCCTCCTGCGAGGAGGCGGCGGATCCTATATCGTATATCGTGCGTCGTTTATCGGGAAAAGATGTCCGATACGGGCCGAAACGAAGCCCGCTGTGGGAGCGAGCTTGCTCGCGATTCCTTCAGATTAGGCAATTCGGCAGACGACGCTCTCGGGTCGGTGACGTAAGTTCAAAGCTCACCTTTCGCCATCCATTCTGCGACGCGCTTAGCGAAATAAGTGAGAATTCCGTCCGCTCCCGCGCGCTTGATCCCGGTCAGGCATTCTAGAATGCTCGCCTTCTCGTCCACCCATCCGTTTTGAATCGCTGCCGACAACATGGCGTACTCGCCGCTTACCTGATAAACGAACGTGGGCACGCCGAAAGTGCTCTTCACCCGCTGCACTATATCCAGATAGGGCAGGCCGGGCTTCACCATCACCATATCTGCGCCTTCCGCCAGGTCCATGGCCACCTCTTGCAGAGCCTCGTCGCTGTTACCGGGGTCCATCTGGTAGCTGTACTTGTCTGCGCCGCCAAGACTCGCGGCCGATCCCACCGCGTCGCGAAACGGCCCGTAAAAAACCGACGCGTATTTGGCCGAGTAGGCGAGTATCCGCGTGTTGACGTGCCCGCCCGCTTCCAGCGCACCGCGGATTGCGCCCACGCGGCCGTCCATCATGTCCGATGGGGCGACCACGTCGGCGCCGGCTTGGGCGTGGGAAACGGCCTGGCGTACCAGTGTCTCCACGGTGGCGTCGTTGACGACGTATCCGGACTCGTCAATGAGGCCATCCTGACCGTGTGAAGTATACGGGTCGAGAGCGATATCGGTGATTACCCCAAGATTGGGACAGGTTGATTTCACCGCCCGTACCGCGCGCTGAACAAGGCCTTCAGGGTTGTAGGACTCACTGGCATCGTCACTCTTGCCGTCAGCAGAAATGACGGGAAACAACACGATGGCCGGTATACCGAGGCTGTGTACGGATTCCGCTTCCTTTTCGAGCAGGTCGACGCTCACGCGCTCGATGCCCGGCATGGATTCCACCGGCGCCCGCTGCCCCTGTCCTTCTATCACGAACATGGGATAAATAAGGTCGTCCACGGAAAGCGCGTTTTCGCGCATGAGCCGGCGGCTAAAATCGTTCCGCCTCATGCGGCGCAGGCGGGTACCCGGGAATTTTCGATCGCTGGTTTTCACTTGCGCGTTTGATTTGGAGCGGGATTAAGGCTCAAGAGCCACCGGTTGGGCCGGCACGTGTATTCAATCCGCTATTAATATCAACTCCGAATCCCGGAAACCAGCCGCCTGGCTTCGCCGGCGTCCGGCCTCAG
>JBFHVA010000068.1:0-15722 GCA_041589735.1 Gammaproteobacteria bacterium
GAGGCCGTCGGTCAGCGCATCGAAAGTCTCACCCGGCGACCCGCCGACCCGGTGGACTCGCAGGAGATCTGCGCCCAGGCCGACGCGTTACTCGATCTTTACCGTGGACCTTTCATGCACAGCGAGGCCGACAAGCCGATTTACGTGAGTCTTCGCGAGCGTTTGCGCAACCGCTTTTTGCGCGCTATCGGCGATCTGGGTCGCGTGCTGGAAACGGCCGAGGCTTGGGACCAGGCGCTGGATGTTTATCAGCGGAGCCTGGAAGCCGACCAGCTTGCCGAGAGCCTCTATCGCCGGCTGATGGTGTGTTACCGCGAGCTGGGACGGCAGACCGAAGCGGTGGAAGTTTACGACGCCTGCAAACGGACTTTCCGTGCTGAGCTCGAGGTGGACCCGTCACCTGAAACCACGGCCATCTACGAAAACCTCCTGCGCAATCTCTAATTCCTGGCGTCCAAGATAGCGCTCACCCATATCCTCTAGGCTCCCTCCCCCTTGTCACAAAGGGGGAGGAACGGGGAGGAGGTGTGGACAAGGAGCGCATGGTTGGATCCGAACCGGAAATCGCTTGGGCGTTTTTACCGGGTCGTGAAGCGACGGGGAGCGCGCAGGTGAAGCCGGGTAACTAAATTGAGCCTAATTGCTGACCGGTCGGTTCTGCGCAGCAGTACCATGGTTCTGAGTGACGCGGGATCGGCGATCCCAGATTGTTCGGTAAAGCAGGAGACCTCTTTCCAAGCCGGGAGTAGGTGTGTCGGTAAATCTCTTCGAACGTTTCACTTCTCGGTGCGTTTTCAGTTTCTGCACGCTCTACCAGGGCGTGAATCTCTCGCTGCAGCGCGTCCACCTGTGGATCCCGGTGACACCAGGGGTAGCCTAACGTCGCGCGGTCGAATTCTTTCACCAGCGCATCGAAGCCCGGTATCTGGAAAAGGTACGAACCTTTAGGCACCAGCAGTCGAATGGCGAGCTGAATTGGTGGAACGTTTTCCACCAGCCTTAGCTCTACCAGCGCATTGAGCAATTCTGCGTATCCTTCAACCGTGGTCCACGGGGTGAACGGAACGAAGGTGGGCGCGATGGCGATGCCCGCCTCGCGAAGCATAGCGGTCGCCTTTTCGAAATCCGACCTTGTGTGGCCCTTGTCCAGGTAGGCAAGAATTCGATCGTCCACCGATTCCACCGCGGTTGTAATGAATAGGCAGCCGGTCCGGGACAGCTCCATGACCAGTTCGCTCGAATTGACGATATGCTCCACTTTGATGGTGACGTCATAGCTGAGCTCGGGAAACTCCCGGTGAAGTGCGCGCACGATCTTGAGCGCGTGGGTCGGACCGTTGAGGAAGTCAGGATCGCCGAAGGAGATATGCTGGGCTCCGGCGGCTACCTGGGCGCGAACGTCTTCCATCACCACGTCCAAGGGCACGATGCGGAAACGCCCCTGATACACCGGCACCACCGGACAATGGCGGCACAGGTGCTTGCAGCCGCGACTCGCCTCGGTAAAGCCCAGCGTCCTCTCACTCCCGGCCGGGATTATGAGCGACGCGTATTGGGAAAGTGGGGGTAGCCCGGCGCGGTCGGGGGCGACGAAGGAGATCTTATCTAGATTGATGACCGGCTCCGTCTGGGGCAATCCGTCGCCGTCGGCGATGCGGTGCGCCAGGGAGACGAGTCCGGGTTCGAATTCTCCGCCGAGCACCGTTCCGACCCCGAGGTCTCGAAACAAGGTTTCGTTGACCGGGGCATAGAGCCCAAATGCGCACAGCTGGGCATCAGGCACCAGCCCTTTTATTCGAGGCAGCGATTCCACCGCGATCCGGGTGGCGGTGTGCATGGGCACGTGAAGGGCTACCAAATCGGCGCCCGACAGACTTTCCGGCTGAAGCGACTGCACCGCAAGATCCAGGCAGACGACGTCGTGACCCGCGCCACGCAGCCAGGCCGCCGCCTGCGCAATTCCAAATGGCTGGCGGCCGAGCTCGTAGGTATTGATCAAAACGGCGCGAATGGACATAAGCTGGCGTTCAGTGGTTTAGAGACAGCCGGTCATTGACGTTATCATGATCCGGCCGATTGCCGCGAACCCGCAAAAGGCGGCGCAAAAAGAGGGAATAATCGCCAGTATGAAATTCGCCGTGGTCGTCAATGAAGGGCCGTATCAGCACCAGGCAGCGGATACGGCGTTTAATTTCAGCTGCGCCGTCCTTGAGCGGGGCCATCAAATTGATCGTGTCTTTTTCTACCATGACGGTGTGAATGCGGCGACTCGGCTGGCGGTTCCACCGCAGGACGACCGGGACATCACCCGAAAGTGGTCGCAGCTCGCCGACGAACACGGCCTTGACCTGGTGGTCTGCGTCGCGGCCGCCCAGCGTCGGGGGATCATCGACGCGGATGAACGTCGTCGCCACGGAAAAGACGCTGACAATATTGCCCCCGGGTTTCGTATCTCCGGACTCGGACAGCTGATAGAAACCGCCATCGATGCAGACCGCGTCGTGGTTTTCGGAGATTGAGCGTGCAAAGTTTTCAGAACTGTTGCATCGGTCTCGGGCGGCCCACGGTATGAGCACCGGCGGATCGAGCTCGGAGCAAAACAGCAAGCGCTTTCTGTGCGTCAATCGGCGTGCGCCTCACGGCACTATTTACGCGCTGGAATCCCTGGAGGTGGTTTTGGCGGCCACGGCGTTCGAGCAACGCGTTACTGTACTGTTTCTGGATGACGGTGTGTTTCAGCTGGTCAAGAATCAAAATACGGACGCGCTGGGGGTGAAGAATTTTTCTCCTACCTACAAGGCGCTGGAAATGTACGAGGTGGAACGCGTTGTGGTGGAGAGAGAATCCCTGGATCGCCGCGGGATAAGCGAGGATGATTTGATTATACCGGTAGATGTCCTGGCCGAGGATGAAATAAGCGAGCTGTTCGAATCGCACGATATATTGCTCAATTTTTGATCAATCAAATGGCATTACTGCATACCGTGAATAAGTCGCCTTTTGAGCGCAATGCGCTCGATAGCTGTCTGCGTCATGCCCGAAAGGGAAGCGCGATACTGTTCATAGAAGACGGCGTCTACGCGCTGGTTCAGGGCGCCGAATATACGGACAAGGTCGAACAGGCTGCCTCTAAATTCTCCCTCTATGCGCTCGAGCCAGACCTCGATGCACGGGGAATCCCGCCAGAGCGGCTGATCGACGGCGTGCAGCTGGTCGATTACCACGGCTTCGTCGAGCTCGCGGTGTCCCACGACCGCGTCCAGTCATGGCTTTAACTGGCCTTGAAAATAAAAATCGGCGCAAAGTATGAGCATAAAAATCGATGACAGAGTGCTTGAAACCGACGAAGAGGGTTACCTTCAAAATCTATCCGATTGGAGTACGCAGATCGCAACCCGAATGGCGCAAAAAGACGGCATCGAGCTGAACGAAAATCACTGGGAAGTGATCAACTTTCTGCGCGAGTACTACGATGAGTACAAGATTGCTCCCGCCATCCGGATACTTACTAAGGCGATGGCGAAGAAACTCGGCCGTGAGAAGGGAAACACGCGATACCTCTACAAGCTGTTTCCCGAAGGTCCGGCGAAACAGGCTTGCCGCTACGCTGGTCTTCCCAAGCCCACCGGCTGCGTCTGAGGACGGGTGTGGCCAGCTGTTGATTTATCGAGGCGACTTTATTCCATCATAGATCCAGGCCAGCGATGACCGCGGTCACAGTCTTTTATACGCTGCTGCTTTATTTCGCCGCCGCGGTGTTTTTCTTCGGTACGCTGTGGCGTGTGTGGATATATGCGCGCACCCCGGCGCCTTTTAAAATCCCGACGATGCCCGCGCCCGTCACGCGCGCAGGAGTGGTCTGGCGCCTTGTGAAAGAGACCCTCGTTTTCGAAAGTCTGTTCAAATCCGACAAGCTGCTGTGGCTCCTCGGCTGGGTATTTCATTTCGCGCTGCTTCTGCTTGTGCTACAGCATTTTCGCTTTTTCACCCAGGGCTACTCCAACTGGATGATATGGCTGGTGAATTACGGCGCTTACTTAAGCAGCGCTCTCGTGGTATCCATTGCCGGTCTCTGGCTGCGTCGGTTTCTTATCGACCGGGTGCGCTATGTGAGTGCACTTTCGGATCACCTGATGCTGGCGTTGTTCGCGGCCATTGCGCTTAGCGGAATGGCGATCAAATACCTGGACCCGGTGGACGTCTACGCTGTAACTCAATTCGCCCGCGGTATGGTGACCTTTGACTGGCGTCCGTTGCCCGCCCACGGCGTTCTTTTGCTGCACCTGACCCTGGTGGCGTTGTTGTTGTTGATTTTCCCATTCAGCAAGCTATTGCATGGCCCGGCGCTTTATTTCAGCCCCACCCGCTACCAGGTCGACGACGCCCGGGAACGCCCGGCGCGCGGTTCCAATTCGATAAAGCCATGAGCGATTTCGAAACGCCAAAACTGTCGCGGGACGTGGCTATTCCAAAGATTGAGAAGGGCGCCATGTCTCACAGTCGTCCCTTTTTCGCATCGGCGGACCATCAGCGGGCGCTGGGTTTTCCGGAAAAGCTGGTGGACGACTGGCACGATCGTGCAATCGCCAGGATGGGTCAGCTGCTCGATGAGCAGAAATCGCTGCGGGTGTTCATGGATGCCTGCATCAAGTGTGGCGCCTGCACCGACAAATGCCACTACTTCTTAGGGACGGCCGATCCCAAGAACATGCCGGTGGCGCGTCAGGATCTTTTTCGCAAGGTTTATCGCCGTCATTTCACCCTGGCGGGCAAGCTGTTTCCTTCGCTGGTAGGGGCGGAGGATCTTACACAAGAGGTGCTCGACGACTGGTACACCTATTTCCATCAGTGTTCCCAGTGCCGGCGCTGCTCGGTATTCTGTCCCGTGGGTATCGATACCGCAGAGATCTCCATGGCCGCCCGAGAGATCCTGGACGTGGTCGGATTGGGTCAGAAATACAGCAACGAAGTTATCGGCAAGGTTCACGCTCTCGGCAACAACTTAGGGCTGCCCGAACCGGCGCTTAAGGACACCCTGGAAGGGCTCGAAGAAGACGTGCTGGAAGAAACCGGGGTGCGGGTTCGTTTTCCGCTGGACGAAGCCCGGGCCGAGATCCTGCTGGTGACGCCGTCCGCGGATTTTTTTGCCGAGCCCCACGTGGATGGCCTCATTGGCTACGCCAAAGTGTTCCACCAGGCCGGGATCTCGTGGACATTGAGCACCATTGCCTCGGAGGCTTCGAATTTCGGTTTGTTCATCGGCAGTACCGAGAACATGCGCAAAATTGCCCTGCGCATCCGCGACGCCGCAAGATCCTTAGGCGTCAAACGACTGGTCTTCGGTGAGTGTGGTCACGCCTGGCGGGTGGCCTACAACTACCTGCATTCTCTTGCCGGGCCGCTGGATTTTCTCGATCCGGCTTATCCCGTTCCCCAGCACATCGTCGAAGTTACCCACGATCTGATCCGACGCGGCGCGCTCAAGATCGACAAGAGTGCCAACGACGAGCGCCGCGTCACCTTTCACGACTCCTGCAACATTGCCCGCGCTTCGGGGATGGGTGGCGTTCCCGGAGGGCAGTTCGGCTTGCCGCGAGACGTGATCCGCGCGGTGTGCAATCACTTCTACGACATGGCGCCGGACGCCAGCGGCGAGCGCACCTTCTGCTGCGGCGGGGGCGGGGGCTTGCTCACCGACGATCTGGTGGAGCTTCGGGTGAAGGGCGCGCTGCCGCGGATGTCCGCGTTCAACGCCGTGGTGGAGACGAACCAGGTGACCCACATCGTCGCCATATGCGCGATCTGCAAGAGTCAGTTCGCCAAGGTCTTTCCCTATTACGGCTTCGACTTCGACCAGGTGATGAGCCTGCACCAGCTGGTCGGCGACGCGCTGGTCCTTGATCGCTTCGGGTGAATCCTAGCCGGCGGCCACCGCCAGCGGGACGTAATCGTCGCGCTGGGGGGCGAACCATCCGAGCTTATTGCGCAGTCGTACCACGTCGCCGACAATGATGAGCGCCGGCCCCCGGGTGCCGAGCGCGGCCTTGCCGGGCAGCGTAGAAAGCGTACCGGTGAGTACCCGCTGGCCCTCGGTGGTGCCTTGCTCCACCAGCGCCGCCGGCATCTCCGGAGACAGGCCGTGGGAGATGAGCTTGCGGCAGATAACCGGCAGCCCACCAAGTCCCATGTAGACGACCACAGTCTGGTCTGGCTTTGCCAGCGACTCCCAGTCCAAATCCACGGTCCCGTTTTTGAGATGTCCGGTGACGAACACGCAGGACTGGGCGTAATCCCGATGGGTCAACGGAATGCCGGCGTAAGCGGCACAACCGGAAGCCGCGGTAATTCCGGGGACGACCTGGAAGGGAATGCCTTCGGCGGCCAGGGTTTCGATTTCCTCACCGCCGCGGCCGAAGATGAACGGATCGCCACCCTTGAGTCTCAGTACACGCTTGCCTTCCCGCGCCAGGTCAATAAGCAGCGAATTGATCTCTTTTTGCGGAAGCACGTGATCGCCCGCTGACTTTCCGGCGAAAATGAACTCCGCGTCTCGGCGGGCGAGCTCGAGAATCGGCTGCGAGACCAGGCGGTCATAGACCACCACGTCCGCCTGCTGCATCAGCCTCAAGGCGCGGAAGGTGAGCAGATCCGGATCGCCGGGACCGGCGCCCACCAGATAGACTTCCCCGCTCCTGTCGGCCTCCGGCGAAGACGTTTCCAGGGTTTGGTTCAGCATTCCGCGCGCGTCCGCGTCCTTGCCCGCGTGAACCAGCTCAGCGACCGGGCCGGAAAGGGCGCGTTCCCAGAACATGCGGCGGTCGCGAACATTGTCGAAACGGGCTTTCACCTTGTCCCGGAACTCGCTGGCGAGGCTCGCCAGCCGGCCGAAACTTGCCGGGATCAGCGTTTCTAAACGGGCGCGAATAAATCGCGCCAGCACCGGAGCCGCGCCCCCGGTGGACACCGCAATCACCACCGGAGAGCGATCGACGATGGACGGCATGATGAAGCTGCAAAGCTTTGGGTTGTCGGCAACATTGACCGGGATCCCGCGCTCGCGGGCCGCTTTAGAAACGCTAAAGTTGACCCGGGTATCGCTGGTGGAAGCGAACACCACGCTGGCGCCCTTCAGGTGAGAGGGGTCGAAGGGAGTCGACAGGTGGCTGATGTCGCCCTCGGCCAAAAGCTGCTCCAGAGCGGCGCAGAGCTTTGGCGCCACCACCTCCACCTTTGCTCCCGCCCTGATGAGCAGGGAGACCTTGCGTGCTGCGACTCCGCCGCCGCCTACGACCAAGGCGCGCTGGCCGCGAACGTTGAGAAAAATTGGAAGCTGGTTCATGGTCTGGACTCCACTGGCCCGGGGCCTCATGCCGCCTTCGCCCGCCCTTTCGGGCGCTGTTTGCAGACGAGCGTACCCCCGTTTCTTATTCCCAACGAGACTGATTTGGAATCTCGTTATGCAATCCGGATATTTACTCCGGCCCGAGGGCGGCTGAACGAGGCGCCAACTCGAAAGGAGGGACGTGACGCATGGAAATAGAATCCCGACCCTCTCCGGGCGCGGTGGCCCTGGTGACCGGTGCCGGAGGCGGTATTGGCGCACGCGTGGCGGCACGGATAGCGGATATCGGCTGCCGGGTGATCTGCGCCGGCAGGCGGCTCGAGCGGGTTGAGGCGGTGGCGAAGAGCCTGAACGGGCGCGGCTTGGCTCTCGCCCTGGACGTCACCGATAAGGACTCGGTGGCGAGTCTCAGCACTCGATTGCCCGCCGACTGGAAGCCGGTGGAAATTCTGGTCAACAATGCCGGCCATGACTCCGGCGGCAGGCGGCCGTTCCATGAAGGCACGGTCGATCAGTGGGCCGAAATCATAGAGACCAACGTCGTGGGTCTGGTGCGGGTGACCCGCGCGCTGATTGGCGGCATGCGCGAACGCAACCGCGGTCACATTGTCAACATCGGCTCTATTGCCGGCACCCGGCCTTACGCGACCGGCACGCTTTATTCTGCAAGCAAGCATGCGGTGCACGGGTTCAGCGAGTCCTTGAGGTTGGACTACGTCGATACGGGTATTCGCGTGACCGAAATCATGCCGGGCATGGTAAAGACGGATTTCGCATTCAATCGCAGCGGCGATGCCGAGAAAGCCGCGCAATTTTATAAGGACTTCGGTACCAGTCTGGACGCTGATGACGTTGCCCGGAGCGTTGTCTTCGCGCTGCAGCAGCCGGCGCACGTGGTGATTTCCGAGCTGGTAGTCGTTCCGATTTCTCAGCGCTAGAGAATCAGCGGCTCAAGCAGCCAGTTTGAAAAACATGGTTCTTGGCTGCTCATGAGCAGCCAGTGGCTCGGGACTCGCAACGCGCGGCCAGCCTGCGGCTCGGGATCCTTTCCTGGGCGACGTGCAGTGGTTGCACGCAGAGCGACGGCGTGAAGTAAAATGACTCCAGGTATTCAGATGGCGGGTAGAAGTTGGCGCTCCCTAGGGGACTCGAACCCCTGTCCCCGCCGTGAGAGGGCGGTATCCTAGGCCACTAGACGAAGGGAGCGCGGAAAGAAGATTAAGAATCTGTACCGCCAAAAGGGCGATGGTATTATACGCCGCCCTTTTCGAAGCTCACAATTCCAAAACGCTTTGTTCGCAAGACAGGGACTGTACCATCAGCGAACCTCAGATAATTCCCAGGTCCGCGCATAACATTTCGCGGTCCAATATCAGCAGCGGTGCGCTGAAGGTCCTCTATACCCTGAACAAGGCGGGCTACGAGGCCTATTTGGTCGGTGGCGGCGTGCGCGACCTGTTGCTCGAGGCAACGCCTAAGGACTTTGACGTTGCCACCAACGCGCATCCTGAGGAAATAAGAAAGCTGTTCAGAAATTGCCGGCTGATCGGCCGTCGATTTCGTCTCGCGCACGTGCGATTCGGAAGGGAGGTGGTCGAAGTCGCCACTTTCAGAGGAGCAGCAGCAGACGTCGAAGACGAAGATCATGTAAAAGTTAATGGCCGAATTGTCCGCGACAACGTTTATGGCACGGTGGAAGAGGACGCGGTCCGGCGGGATTTTTCGATCAACTGCCTCTACTACAACATTGCCGATTTCTCTGTGGTTGATTTCACCGGCGGCATGGACGACCTCAAGAACCGAACATTGAGACTAATCGGCGATCCGGAAACCCGATATCGTGAAGACCCCGTCCGCACGCTGCGCGCTCTGCGATTTGCCGCCAAGCTCGGGTTCCGTATCGACCCCGCGAGTGAAGGTCCGCTGGCGCGGGCGGCGGAAGATCTTGCCGATATTCCGCCGGCGAGGCTGTTCGAAGAAGTTTTAAAGCTCTTCATGGAGGGCTGCGCGAGGAAGACCTTTGAGCTGCTCAGGCAATACGGCGTGTTTGAGCATCTGTTTCCGGAGACCAACGCTTGCCTGGACGACGACGACGCAGATGTTGCCAGGCGCATGGTGGAGCGCGCGCTGGAGAACACCGATTCACGCATCGCGGAGGGCAAACCGGTCACTCCGGCATTCCTTTTTGCCGCGCTGCTGTGGGAGCCGCTGAGGCAGGATGTTGAAGCCATGATCGCCCGCGGCATGTCGCCTTTTCAGGCCTATGATCTTGCGGGAGTCGACGTCATCGCTCGACAGGTCGAGCACGTGGCGCTGCCGAAGCGTTTTTCGGTAATTACCCGCGAGATTTGGGAAATGCAGCCCAGGCTCGAGCGCCAGCGCGGCGCACGGGCGAAGCAGATCTTAAGCCGCCCGCGATTCCGGGCGGCTTACGATTTTCTCGTTCTGCGCGCAGAGGCCGGTGAGCCGGTGGCGGAGGCCGCGCAGTGGTGGACGCGCTTCCAGGAGGGCGACGAAGTCGAGCAGGGGAGTATGCTGGATAAACCAAAACGCGGACGAAGGAGGCGCCGCCGGCGCAGTAAGCGGCGCGCGACCCAGTGAAGACGCGCGCCTTCATTGCGCTGGGGAGCAACCTGGACGACCCGCTATCGCGGATCGATGCGGCCTTTCGCGCCCTCGCCGAGCTTAGCCAAACGCAACTCATGAAACGTTCGCCGAGCTACCGTAACTCCGCCGTCGGCCCCGGCCGGCAGCCGGACTTCATCAACGCCGTCGCCGAGCTGGTCACCGGCCTCGATCCATTCGTTTTGCTGGACGCGGTCCGCGACATCGAAGCGGCTCAGGGCCGGGAACGCAATGCCGAGCGCTGGGCACCGCGGGTCATCGACCTGGACATTCTGTTGTACGGTGACCGTCAGATACGTGACCATCGGTTGACGCTGCCGCACCCGGAGATGCATCGAAGACGGTTCGTGCTGCAGCCGCTCAGCGATATCGCGCCCGACCTCGAGATTCCCGGGCACGGTCCGTTGCGGGCACTGCTGCAGCAGGCGCCTGACCACGAGTTAATAAAAATCACTTCGGCTGAAGCGATACTCGATGCCGGATAACCGATACGCAACATGATCGAAACAGATCTCGACTACATCGTTGTGGAAGGCCCTATTGGCGTGGGCAAAACGACTCTCGCCCGCCGCCTGGCGAAAAGCTATGGCGGAGAACTGCTGCTGGAAGAGCCGGATCAGAATCCGTTTTTGCCGCGTTTCTATGACAACCCGCGCGCTAACGCGCTGTCCACTCAGCTTTATTTCCTGCTTCAGCGCACCCAGCAGATCCGCGATCTTCATCAGTCAGACATGTTCGCCCACGTTCGAATCGGCGACTACATGATCGAAAAGGACTACCTGTTCGCACAGCTCAATCTGGATGCTGAAGAGCTCAAGTTGTACGAGCAGGTGTACACGCAGATTGTCGGGGAGACGATTGCCCCGGATCTGGTCATATATCTGCAGGCGCCCGTGAACGTGCTCATGGATAGAATTGCCAATCGAGGCGTGCCCTACGAGAGCGCCATCGATGAGGGGTATCTGACCAGGCTGGTAAGCGCCTACACACATTTCTTTTATAATTTCGAGCAGGCGCCGCTGGTCATCGTCAATGCCGCGGAGATCGATATCGCCAACAGCGATGAGGACTACGATGCGTTGTTCGACCAGCTTCAAAGCATCAAGAAAGGACGGCACTACCTCAATCCGCTGCCTTTTTGACCGACGCCAAGCGCCTTTGCAAATTTGTATCAAGGGCCGTCGTAAAATCGTGAACAAGCTACCCCGATATTGATATTCGGCCAACCGCCATGGGCACCTCCAAGACAAACGCACCCGCCAAGAGCCGCCGCGTCACCCTTGCTTCGCTGCGCAAAGCAAAGCTGGAAGGGCGTCGTTTTGCTTCCCTCACCGCCTATGACGCGAGCTTCGCCGAGTTGGAGGACGCTGCCGGAATCGAAGTGATCCTGGTCGGCGACTCGCTCGGCATGGTGGTGCAGGGACATCGTTCGACCATTCCCGTCACCATGGAACACGTCGTTTATCACACCGCGCTGGTGGCGCGCGGCGCGGCAAGCGCGCTGGTCATGGGCGACATGCCGTTCATGAGCTTTGCCACCGTTGATGTCGCGCGCCGAAACGCGGCGCGACTGATGCAGGAAGGGGGTGCGGAAATCGTCAAGCTGGAGGGGACCGGCGCCCAGGCGGAAACGGTGGAAGCACTCTCAGCTCAGGGCATACCGGTGTGCGCTCATCTGGGCTTACGGCCGCAGGCGGTGCACAAAGCAGGCGCGTACAAGATCCAGGGTCGGGAGCCGGAAGCCGCGAAAGCGCTGATGGACGACGCTGCCGCGTTGGAGCAAGCGGGCGCAGATATGTTGCTGCTCGAGTGCGTTCCGGCCACCCTGGCGAAAAAGATTACCGAGCGAGCGCAGGTGCCCGTCATCGGCATTGGGGCTGGCGTGCACTGCGACGGACAGATCCTCGTGCTCTACGACATGCTGGGCATCACCCCCGGCCGGCGTCCCAGTTTCTCCAAGGACTTTCTCATCGAAGCCAATGGCATCCCGGCAGCGCTCGAGGCTTACGTGAATGCGGTGAAGTCGGGAAGCTTCCCAGGCCCGGAACACAGTTTCGAGTAATGGAGATCGTTGCCGACCTGGCCGGACTGGACGACGTGCTGGCCGGCAGGCGCGCGGCCGGTGACCGTATCGTGCTCGTGCCGACCATGGGAAACCTTCACGACGGTCATCTTTCCCTTCTAAGAAAGGCCTGCGATTCCGGCGACTACGTGGTCGCCACCATTTTTGTTAACCCCTTTCAGTTTGGCGAGAACGAAGATTTCGACAGCTATCCGCGGACGCTGGACCCGGATCTCGAGCGGCTCGAGGCCATGGACTGCGATCTTGTTTTCATTCCGAAGATTAAAGATGTTTATCCGCGGGGACCCGAGCAGGCGACGCGGGTCGAGGTTCCGGTACTCAGTTCCATACTCTGCGGCCAGAACCGTCCGGGTTTCTTCCGCGGCGTCGCCACCGTGGTGAATATTCTTTTCAATATGGTGCGTCCGGATGCCGCGGTCTTCGGCGAAAAAGATTACCAGCAGCTTCTGGTCATCCGCCGCATGGTCGAAGACCTTCGCATGACGATTGAAATCCTGGTGGGCGAAACGGTGCGCGAGCCCGACGGGCTCGCGATGAGCTCCAGAAACAGCTACCTGACAGCGGCGGAACGCGAACTGGCGCCGATGATTAATCAGCAGCTGCAAAAAGTCCGCGGGGAACTGCGCGCGGGCGAGCGGAATTTCGGTCTCGTGTGCGCGCGCGCTATCGATGCGCTTGAAGCGGCGGGATTCAAGCCGGATTATTTCGAGGTTCGCCGCGCTGAAGATCTCGACGTAGCGCAAAACCTCGATGACGAGCTACGTGTTCTCGCCGCAGCTTGGCTTGGAAAAGCAAGGCTCATAGATAATATCGCAGTTTAATTTTTGAGATGGTTTGTAGATGGTAGATGGTAGATGGAGGCGGGCCACTGGAACGCCATTCACCCATCTACCATATTCCGACATACCTAACCTTTTCCCTGTCAGCCCGACGCGTACTTCCCCCTTAGTGGCGCCGCGCCGGCGAACCGTGCGTCGTCGCCAAGCGCTTCCTCGATCCGAATGGCCTCATTCCATTTGGCCATTCGCTCGGAACGGGAGAAGGAGCCGACCTTGAGTTGGGGGACCCCCCAGCCCACCGCGAGGTGTACGATGCTGACGTCCTCGGTCTCGCCGGAACGGGCCGAGACGATGGCGCCGAAGTCGTTTTCTTTTGCCGCCCTCCACGCCGCACGGGTTTCCGTGAGGGTGCCGCGCTGGTTGGGTTTGAGCAGCACCGCGTTGCAAATCCCGTTGGCTGCCGCCGCCTTCACGCGCGTGGCGTCGGTGACCAGATAGTCGTCGCCGACGATCTGCAGCTGTCCGCCGTGGGCTTCGGTGAATCGCTTGAGCCCCGCGTCGTCGTCCTCGGCCAGGGGGTCCTCCACCGAGGCGATGGGATATCGCTCGATCCAGCGGCCGATGAGCTCCGCCAGGGCGTCGGAGTCGAGCTCCCGATCCTCCAGCCTTAGCCGGTAGCGTCCGTTGCTCCTCAGCTCCGAGGCGGCCACGTCCAGACTGATGACGATTTCCTCACCGGGAGTGAAGCCGGCCGTCTCGATGGCCTGCAACAGCAGATCCAGC
Organism: Gammaproteobacteria bacterium; assembly: GCA_041589735.1. Classification (GTDB taxonomy): domain Bacteria; phylum Pseudomonadota; class Gammaproteobacteria; order HK1; family HK1; genus CAMYJH01. The sequence goes on from JBFHVA010000068.1 coordinate 13,613, forward strand.
GCGTCGCCATGACTCTTGAAAGCGGGCCAGTGCCCGCCTTCATCGGCAACGCCGGCAAGCAGCCCCCGCGCGCTTAAAAGCTTACCGGCGGCGTGATAGACCTCAGCGGTCCATTCCAGCGCCTGTGCGAAACTCTCCGCCTTAGGCGCCATGATCATGAAGTCCTGAACGTCGATTCTGCGTCCGGCGTGGGCGCCGCCGCCGAAGATCTGGATCTCGGGTAGCGGCAGCACGGCCTCGGCCTCCCCCAGCAGGCGACGCCAAAGGGGTGTTCCCTCCGCCGCCGCCGCCGCGTGTGCCGCCGCCATGGAAACCGCCACCAGCGCGTTGGCGCCAAGTCGATCCCGCCGCGCACTGCCGTCGGCGTCAATCAGCGCGGCGTCCAATTCCTCCTGATCGCGAGCGTCCAAACCCTTGAGCTTTGAATCAATTGTCAGATTGATGCCGCTCACGGCCCCCATGACGTCGAGTCCATTGAGACGCGTCCCGCCGTCGCGAAGCTCCCGGGCTTCCCGGCTGCCCCGGGACGCACCAGCGGGAGCGATGGCCCGGCCGGCGGCGCCGTTCTCGAGCCTGACCTCGGCTTCCACCGTGGGATTGCCGCGGGAATCCCAGACGCGGCGGGCCCGCACCGCCGATATCCGGGCGGCGTTCACGATGCGAGCGCGCGCCACCAGCGCGCGCCGACTTCGACCAGCCCGTCCTCCGGACGCGCGAGCAGAGCCTTGGCGGTGGCGCGAACCCGATGACGATCGGTCTCTCGTTGCAGATACTCCACCGGCGACTTGCCGTCGACCCGCGCCAGGGTGAGCCCGGGCAGCAGCCGCGCGGTGCGCGCCTCCAGCTCCTCCGCGGGCTCCCAGTCCACGGCGGACAGATAAGCGGCGCGCAGGGCCTCAAAGGCCCGCTTCAGTTCTTCCCGCGCGCGTTCCACGATCAACCCTTTCAGTAATAGATGATTGAGACAAAAGGCCAGGTCGAAGGCCGGATCGCCGTACCAGGCGCATTCCGCATCGAGAAACACGGGACCGGAAGGTCCGGCAAGGATGTTCTTGGGGCTCACGTCTCCGTGCACCAGGACTTTTCGCGACTTTGCAGTGGAGCTTGCCAGGCCCTCGAGGATTCCGGCGACATCCGGGTGCTTTCTGGCCGCGGCAATAAGATAAGGTTCGAGTCGAATGGCGTAGAAATTTTCGTCGGTGCGAAACGCTACGGCAAAGTCGTCGCGACCCGCGCTGGCGGCGTGGATACGTCCGATTACCTCGCCGACCCGGCGGGCAAATTCGGCGCTGACCTCACCGGCCATCAGCTGGTTCTTCCACAGCGGATAGCGATCCGGCTTAAGAAAGGCCATTGAGAAAGTACATGTCTCGGGATCTTCGCCCAGCACCGGCGGCGCGGCGCCCGGAACGATCAGCTCTGCCGCCCGCATCCACGCCACCTCGTAGCGGTTCCGCTCCACCGGCGCGCGCCATTGCGCATCCACCTTGAGCTTGGGCAACGCGCGCTTGACGCAAATCGGTCCCGAGGACAGATCCACCCGCCAGATATCCGACGACACCCCGCCAGTCAGGGCAGTACCGTTGACCGGTTCACCGGGGGCCACCAGTCCCATACGGGCCAAAGCGTCGCGCAGCACCGAGGGCAGCTCGCATTCGTCCGCCTTGGTCTGATGGGGGCGCACCGGTGTCATCGGGATCAGCGTCGGTTGAACGCGCAGCCTCGCGCCAGGGGAAGGCGCGATTATGACCAAAGCGACGGGGACCCGGTACCGGGTCCCCCCCCGCCCGCTGGTCGGCGAGGATCCGTTCGTCTGCCGCCTGAAGCCGCTCATCCGTATTGGCGTGTCGCAGCGCCGTCACGGGGTCTTAACTTGAGGAAATAACCATATAAAGGGGAAAGACTTTGGCTACCATTACCCCGCGCTGGACAGAGGACGAGCTTCGAAAGGAAATCCAGCGCTTGCGCGAGCGCATATCCCAGGCCTCCCAATCTGCAAGTTCCAGCGCCAGGGCAGCGGTTTCCTATCTCAATCAATTGCTCAGAGACCGGCGTGCCGAGCTGGCCTCCATGCGACGCAGGCGCGTGCACTGATCGGGCGGCCAGGGCC
>JBFHVA010000069.1:0-15326 GCA_041589735.1 Gammaproteobacteria bacterium
AAGGCTTACGGCATTCCCCCTCATTAGGCACGGAAGCCATGCCGTAGCGGGCATGGGCACGGACCCGCTCGTGCTGATCTGCGCCGGGCTCACTGCTCGCCAGCAAAAACACCCGTCACGGCGCCCATCTCCGACTGAACTCGAATCATTACAAAGCAATTCGCGTTCTGAGCAAGGCGAGCACGACTGATTTCATGACTCCGAACCGCACCGACGCATGCCCAATGAGGCCAGAAAGGGCGTTTATGCTTCCTATACTCCTGACTTACTGCCGCCTCGAGCGCCTGACCGATATGGGATTTTTCAAAGACCAAGACGCGGGCCGCGACTATGTCAACAAGCTGGAAGCGCTTTACCAGGATCCTTCGAGAAAAGACCTCGCCTGGCTGCTCGGCGTCGACGACGATGTCATGAATGAAGACGTTCGCCTGATCGAGGTGCGCAACTGGATTGAGCGTCTGGTGCTGCCGTCGATGAAATACTAGAGAACAGTTTACCTAATTCGAAGCACATTCCTTTTCTCTTCCAAGTCCGGAAGTGCCTGGCTTATTCAAACAGCTTTACGGCCTTCGAAATGACAATTGTCAATTTTCGTTAATCTTGCGCCGCAGTGATTGCGCCAGATAGGCCTGCCGCCTAAATTCTCGATGGAGATATTTGGGACGGTGCTGGCGCGCAACATCAGGGATGGCTGGTCGCTCTCCTTGCTCGTAGCCGTTGCCTCGCAGCTCGCGGATCGGTTCGTTGGGGTTCCATTCCGAACTTACAAGTATCGTTGCGTGACAGTCGAACCGGCTACTAGCAGTGCGTATCCAGCATCGTGGTGTTGTCAACAGCTGACCCCAATTGCGCTATAGTTCGAAGCTCGACGAGATTCCGCGGGCACGGCAGTTCAGGGGCAGTGCACGATCACGGGAGATTCGATGTGCGCATTGCACTACTTGAAGACGATCCGGCGCAGAGCGAGCTCATGCGCAAGTGGCTTGCAGAAGCCGGACACGATTGCAGCCATTTTGCCACCGGCCAGGAATTTCTACGCGCCATATCGCGAGACACCTATGATCTAGCCTTGCTCGACTGGGAGCTGCCGGACATGCACGGCGACCAGGTTCTGCCGGCGCTGCGCGCGAAGCTCGACTGGTCTATTCCCGTTCTTTGTATCACCGTTCGCGATCAAGAGGACGACGTTGTCGGCGCGCTCCGCTTGGGTGCAGACGACTATATGTCGAAGCCCGTGTCCCGGGCGGAGATGTTCGCCCGGATCGAGGCTCTTTTACGGCGTACCCAGCCGGCAAGAAATGAAGCACCGGTCATGGATTTTTCTCCTTATTTCATTGATGCGACGTGCAAAAGTTTGAGTTGCCATGGAAAGCAGATCCCGCTGGCGCAAAAGGAGTTTGATCTTGCGCTGTTCCTGTTTCTTAACGCGGGCCGCCTGTTGTCAAGAAACTACATCCTTGAAAGCGTCTGGGGTACGCGAGGCGATTTGAATACGCGCACCGTCGATACCCACGTGTCCAGAATTCGCGCCAAGCTGGCGCTGACGCCCGACACGGGCTGGCGACTGCGCGCCATCTACCGGCACGGCTACCGTCTGGAGCGGGTTCGGGGCCACGAGGCGTAGCACGTCGCCCGCCGATCCTCGCTTGCCAAGCCCGCGATGACGATTTTGATCCCAGTTGCGACCACTTGGCCCCGTTCCCCGCTTTGGCAATGGTTTCGTGTCTTAGCTTGCCTCGCGTTTATTTTGACCACTCACTCCGTACGCGCTCAGGATTGGATATATACAGCGCGGCCGGGCGATACGCTTTGGGGACTGAGCAGGGACTTTCTGGAAAGCGCCGATTACTGGAAACGCTTGCAGGAACATAACGGAATAGCCGATGGCGACTACATCGTTCCCGGGACCCGGATCCGCATGCCCATCGCCTGGCTCAAGCGCCAACCCCAGCCGGCTCTTCTCGCCCAGCTTCGTGGAACGGTAGAACGCCTGCGTGGTGAAGATTCTTCGCCCGATCCCCTCGCAGCCGGCGCAGAGCTCGTGGCCGGCGACCGCATACGCACCGGTGATGACAGCAGCGCGACGATCCAGTTTGCCGACGGCTCACGCGTGCTGATGCAGTCGAATACAGAGCTGACGCTGGATACCATGAGTGCCTTCGGCGCGTCGGGAATGGTGGACACGAGCATGCGACTGCACGGAGGGCGAATCGAGAGCGACGTGCCGCACGAAGCCGGGTCCGGATCGAGGTTTCGAATCATATCTCCGTCCGCGGTGGCCGCTGTGCGGGGCACGAGCTTTCGCATCGCGTTCGATGAGAGCGCGGACAGGGCGCTTGGCGAGGTTCTGGACGGTGAGCTCGGTGTCAGCGCCTCGGGCGTGAGCCTGGCGCTGCCGGCCGGATTCGGCAACGTGACACGAACCGGCGAGCCCCCCGGGGAGCCGGTGGAGCTTTTGCCGGCGCCCGATCTCGGGGCGCTGCCACAACGACTGCCGATGACACCGATCACCTTCGAATGGCCGCTGGTCGATGGCGCGTCGCTTTATCGAGGGCAGGTGTTTGCGGGACAAGGCTTTGACCGCCTGCTTCTCGAACAGGTCATCAGCGGCACGCAAATAGAGTGGCAGGTGTTGCCGCTTGGCGATTACGTGTTCCGGGCACGGGCGATAGACGTCAACGGGCTTGAAGGCGCCAACGCGAACCATCCGTTCCGGATCGAAGCGCTTTTGATGCCGCCAGCGGTGATGGGTCCGGATGACGGTGCGGCCACGCCTGTTTCGTGGCTGCTGCTAAGCTGGGAAGTGCCGAGCGAGGTCGGCGGATTTCATCTGCAGGTTGCCCGCGATCCGGAATTCAATGACATCGTAGTCGACGAACCCGCGCTTGAAGACTGGCAATACCACCCCTCCACATCTTTGAAGCCCGGCATCTATTTCTGGCGAATCGCGAGCATCGATCGCAACGGCAGTAGAGGTCCTTTCGGTGACGTGAGGCAGTTCCGTATTCAATCGGTGCCCAGAGCACCGATGGCGGAACTGGTCAAAAGCGATGGTGGCAAGCCTCGCCTTGCGGTACGTCCGGCAGCCGATGCTTCCCGTTTTCGGATCCAGATCGCCCACGACCCGGCTTTTTCCAAGCTGATTATGGACCAGTCGCTTTCTCAGCCTGAGTTTCACATGTCCGAGTTCTCACCTGGTGTTTATTACGTGCGCGTCCAGAGCTTGAGCGACGAGGGCGTTGCCGGTTCTTTCAGCGAACCGTTGCGCGTCAAGGTCAAAGGTTGGCCGTTGTGGACGATCGTTCTGGCGCTGTCGCTTGTAGCGCTGCTTCTTCTGACCTTTGCCCTGCGTCGCCGTTAACCAGCTATGTCCAGGACGCCGCGCCGCGTCGGTTTCCGGGAGCACTTGTTTCTCGCATCGCTGTTTGCAGCGGTCACCCTGCTGCTCGCGCACACGGACTGGCTGTGGCGTTGGGACCATCTGATATATGACGCTACGCTACCGATCTGGGAGAGCCCGCCGCCTCAGGACATCGTCATTGTTGCCATCGATGAGGCGAGCCTGAGCGCACTCGGGCGTTGGCCGTGGCCACGCCGTACCCACGCCCAGCTCGTCCGCGGACTGAGTGCCGCGGGCGCCAAGGTCATCGCCCTGGATATCATTTTCTCCGAGGCGGACAGCAGCGATCCCAAGGGTGACCAGGCCTTGGCAGAGTCGATCCGCGAGAGCGCCCGCGTCGTTCTGCCCGTTTTGCTCGAGCAGCCCCGCACGTACGGACAGCTCTTTGAGCAGATGCCGATGCCTTCGCTGGCCGAGGCCGCCGCCACCCTGGGTCATATCCACGTCGAGCTGGACGCCGATGGCCTTGCCCGCAGCGTGTTTCTGCTCGAGGGACTAGGCGAGCCCCGTTGGCCTGCCCTGCCGCTGGCGATGCTGCGTGTGGCGCAGCCGAAAGATTGGTCAGAGCTTCCCGGTGCGCGCGCTCCGCACACCGATCTCGAGTCGTACATCACCTGGGCAAGGGATCACCACATTCTTATTCCTTTCGTCGGCCCGCCCGGCCGGATGCCGCGAATTTCTTACGTGCAGGCATTACGCGGCGAATACCCGGCGGACGTCTTTCGGAACAAATTCGTTTTCGTAGGCGTGACCGCGACGGGTCTTGGCGACACCATCCCGACCCCGGTGGCCGGCCATAATCAGCCGATGTCCGGAGTGGAGTTGAGCGCCAACGTCCTTCACGCCCTGCGCGCGGAAAGAACGATCGCACGCCTTAACCCCGCAGCTCGCTCGTTGCTGCTGGTCTTGATCGCCGTGCTGCCACTTCTTCTTTACCCGAGACTTGGTCCTCGCTACGCGCTACTGACCGCTATCGGGATCTTCGTATCCGCGTTGGCAATCAGCGTTGCGCTGGTGGCGACCGCACGCCTATGGCTCGCGCCGGCGCCCGCAATGCTTGCGGTTTTGCTCAGCTATCCGGTCTGGAGCTGGCGGCGCCTCGAATCCGCGATGCGACATCTGCGGCTGGAAGCATCGAGGATTCAGCGCGAGCAAACCGAGCTGCGCGTCGCCCGCTTGCCCCGTTTCATTCCGGCGACCCGGTTCTTGAGCGAAATTATGCCGATACGCGGCTGGCTGCTGATGGACGCCGCGGGCAAAGTGCGCGAGCAGTGGGGGGAGGCCCCCGGCGGCGAGCCACCTTCCCTCGCGGTGGGCGAATGGAAACTAACGGGCTCGGAGTTGTGGGCCACCCTTCACGCATTCGGAAAGGACTGGCGGATCGGCGCGAACTGGGCCGCGAACGATCCTCCGAGCGCGCAGGAACAACACCTGTTAACTGAGGTTTTCGAGCGTTACGGCCGCTCAACGCAGCGCCCGCCGATCGACTCTCTCGAGGTCGTGCAGGCACAGATTACGGAGCTTGAAGAAGCCCGCGACCGACTGGAGGCGCTGCGACAGATGGTTGACGACGGTTTGGCGCAAATGGCCGACGGCGTGCTGGTGGTCAACGCCTTGGGCCAGGTTTTACTCGCCAACCGTCGAGCAAGCCTTTATCTCACCGGGGAGGCAGGAAAGGATCTTATCGACCAACCGGTGCTGGAATTGCTCGGCGACGTGACGCCGGAAGACGGCACCGAATGGAGGCAGGCGCTCCGTCGCACGCTTATCGAGCGCCTTGCTATTCGCATCAACTGCCGGCATACAAACGGCCGCGATTTGTTCTTCCATCTCGCGCCGCTTGCCGGCCGTCCCGAACGCCTTGGCGGCCTGATCGTGAATATCTCCGACATCAGCGATCTGAAGCAGCGGGAACGGGAGCGCGCCGAGGTATTGTCTTTCCTGTCCCACGATCTGCGCTCGCCCCTGGTGTCCGTACTCGCCCTGGTGGAGCTCGCCAAGCACGAACAGTCTAAAGATGCTGCGCTCGGCTCCCTGGAACAGGTGGAAACGCAGACGCGTAAGACGCTCGAGCTTGCCGAGCAATTCGTCGAGCTGGTACGGGCGGAGACCGAGGAGGCCCTGCGCCTGGAGGAGCTCGACCTCGTCGAGATCGCCACCAACGCCGTGGAACAGGTATGGGCGCAAGCCAAAGCCAGGCAGATAACCCTTGAACGTCAATTCAAAGTCGACGTCGCGTGGACAAGAGGCGATTCGAGCCTGCTCGAACGCGCCATCGTCAACCTCTTGAACAACGCAATCAATTATTCAGCCGACGGCACGAAAGTTCAGCTTGTGGTGGAGATAGAAGGCGATGAGCTCTACGCAAGCGTCATTGACCAGGGACCGGGTATTGCGCCGGCCGAGCTGCCGGAGCTATTTGATCGCTTCAAGCGCGGGGCAGCAAGTGGTGGCTCTGGAAAGCGAGGGCTAGGCCTGGGCCTCGCTTTCGTTAAGGCCGTGGCCGACCGTCATAGCGGACGTGTTGAGGCGACGAGCGACGTAGGTAAGGGCTCGCGGTTCACGCTTATTCTCCCGCTGACCGCTTGACGCCTCTGGAATCGATTTATCTGCTTAGCCGGGTGAGCGCGAATTGCGAGGAGAATACAGGGCCTGCTGGAATCCCAGACAATGAATTGGCTTGAAAAAACCGGTTCGCTGGTCATCCGTCTCGAAACTTCCCTGGATGATGCCGACGATCTGACCTGTCAGCGCATCTACGACCGGAGCGCCGGAGCTTCCCGGAATGAAGGGTTCTTCGACCTCGACCACCAGGTTATCGGAGCATCTAAATGGGCTACCCGGCTCGACGCCGGACTGCATTCGATCAAACACGGCTAGATTCAATATCGTGCTTTCCTTGAGCTCCCAGTTCGCCTCGATCTTGCGCACCCAGTACACGGGGCGCCCACGTTCGAATGAGGGTGCGACGGCAACCCTCAGCTGATTGCAGTAACGCCGGCAGAGTTCCTCACTCAGCTCGAACACCGCGATATCTTGATTTTCATCCACGAAAATCGGGCTTAGCGCGATGCCGTCAACAGAGACGGTTTGGCGAACAAAGCGAGACCGGCTTGCCAGCAGATTGTGATATACGGTTATGAAATAGCGACCGACGACAAAGCCGCTGCCTACGTTGAACTCTACGCTGCGATCTGCGAACTCCGTCTTGGTTTTTACAAGTTGAACAATATCAGCAAGCGTATTTCTCTGGATGGTGTCTTTCCCAGCCAAAGTGTGCCGCGCGATGGGTCGGATTTCAGTAGCGCTGGTCAGCTGGCTCAGGAACCCGAGTCCCGCCGCAAATAGCCCCAGCACAAAAAGCCGTCTGAGTAGATCCATACGCGCCCCCCAATGGCCCGCTGGTGATTACCACCCATATAGGTATAGACCATTACATCGGCACGCATGGGAATCACCTTAGCCAATCGGCGCAAACCGCGGCCATATTGGCCCCGCATAAGGGGTCAGTTCGAGGCGCCCCTGCCGGCAGCGGCGGCTTGAAGGCCGTCGTCCCGGATGAATGCTTCCAGCTCTGAAATCCAGACGGGACCTAGGTTCAGTTTTTTCAGCTGGCCAGAAGGGTTAAACAGCATGAACGTGGGTGTGCCGTAGAGGGAAGCCTTTCGCAAATTTGCACAAGGCCACTGTAACGCCGGCCTCTCCGCCACGAGGCTCGGAAAACCCATATTCCAACGAGCCATTGTCTCGATAATCCTATCCTTGCGAGCGAAACCATCGAGGGCAATTCCTAGTAGTGAAAATTTAGGCTCGGGCGCGGAGGCGTAGTAGGCACCGTACCTTGGGATCTCACTTGCGCAAATATGACAAGTGGTGGCCCAAATCACGACAAGAGACCACCGGCCTCTTCCTACCTGGTCGTCAATAGTCGTCGGCGTTCCGGCCATGTCCCGAAGTGCGGAGGCGGTGATTTCCGCCTGGCCTGAGAGCCCGCAGCTCGACTTCAGAGCATGGAAAATTTCAGCGATTCGTGGGCGCATGGCTCGTTTTCGAGATGGCGCCAGGTGGCCTGGCCGCGGTTGCGAATTAGTTGTTTGTATGTTCATGACGCAAGCTTTCTTTTGTTATGGCGCTCGGCCGGAGGTGCGCCGAAAGCGCACAACCGGCCGGCACCTTGGCGTTTACATCACGCCGAGTTTCCTTAAGGTTTCGATGGTCAGGCGACCTTCAGCCAAACCATTGGCGGCCTGATAGCTGCTCACGGCGCTCATGGTCCGGGGACCAACGATTCCGTCCACAGGGCCGACATTGTAGCCAGCGCCATTCAGGGCACGTTGCAGACGGCTGACAACGTCGGGAGTGGTGTTGGTCTCACACAGAATAGAGCGCCACTCCATATGCCCCTCGGAAGCGAGGACCGTTTCGGTCACCTGCTCATACTGCTCACTTACCTTGGAGCGCATCTCCTTCGCCGGCTCGACCAGCTTGCTGACCCGAACCGTCCGGTACTCAGCAGGAATTTCAACCGTCTCGGTCTGCGGGGGCTTAACCATTACCCGCTTTTTCACGGTCTTGTAGGTCGCAGGGATCTGAATCTCACGAGTGCTGGCAGGAGTCACAAGCACTTGCTTGGTGACGGTCTTGTACTCCGCGGGCACGTCAACCAGGCACATGATCTCGCCAGTTGCCTCGTCAATCTTCTCGATCGGGCCGCGGCCTTTCTTCCAGGTCGTGTAAGCAGGACGAACCATTACCCGCTCATCCACGTTGCGGTAAACGGCCGGTACGGGCACGAGTTTTGTCGACGCTTCGCTGACAAGCACCCTTTCCTCGACATAGTCATAAACGGCCGGTGTCACGCGGATCTCTTTCGATGCCTCTTTGACCAGAACCCGCTCTTCCGCGAGCTCATAGCGGGGCTCGGTGACCTCAATCCGCTCCGTCGACGGTCTGCGTAAAACAGTTTTGGTCGTCGTTTTGTACTGAGGTGGAATGAACACGCGCGCATAGCACTCGCCCGCCTTGGCGTTAGGCGGAAAAAGCTGACCTTTCCTCGCCTGCTCCAGTTCAGCGGACCTTTGGTCAAGAGTTGAAGACTGAGTTTGAAGCTTGTTTTGCAAAGAGTCATAAGAACTTTGCAGAGCTCTTTTCTCCGACTGCTCGGCCTCGAGTTTCGTTCGAAGCTGATAAATATCGGTTTCGGGGTCCATGGCTGCGCAACCGCTGATGGCCAGCGCAAGCACGGATGTCCCGAGTATCTTTGGGTTAGCTAATCTCATGGGTGTTTCCTCCCGTTCATTCGTCATCGCCTAGTAATTACAACAATCGGTTTTTCCGCGTCTGTCGAAGACGAACCGTTCTTGAATTCAACTAGCGGCTCGAACAGTCTCGCGGGAGGTTGCATGGTATGGAAAAGAAACTCGGAATTGACCCGTGCAAATGCAAACATTTGTTACGCTTTTTAAATGCTGTATTCCCTGTCCTGAGCCGTGGCGCTCGGACGGAGGGGATCGTAGGTGGGAAGGGCTCAGCCGATGGGCGCAGCTTCAGCGTCGGCTGTTTGTTGCAGCTGACTCGAAGCTAACGCCACTCGTCCAACAAGCTCTCCAGATCGGAAATCCCGGCAATCACTGCGTCACATCGGGATTCGAGCTGCTCAGCCGTGCTGCTGCCGGTAAGGACTCCCACAACCTTTCCCACGGCCGCCGCGCGGCCCATGTCTAAATCGTGCGCGGTATCGCCCACCAGCACGACCTCGGCCGGGTTCAGCTTGGCTTGAGTGCAAAACGCGTCCACCATGCCGCGCCCCGGCTTTTGCCCGTGCCCGCTGTCGTAGCCGCAGATGAAGCTGAAATGCCGATCGATGCCGAGACGAGCAAGCGTCGCATCGGCGGAAGCCCGGCTGTCCATGGTAGCGACGCCAAGCGTCATGCCGCGAGCCTCCAATCGACCGAGCACAGCGTGCAGATCCTTGACCGGTGTCGCGAAAGTGGGGGCGTCGGCATTGAACATCTGTTCAAGTTCTAGTTTTAGCCACGCTTCGTCGATACCGGTTTCCCGCGCCCACAGAGCCGCAATCTCCGGCGTGGTGCCTGACGCCAGCGGAGAGCTGGGCGAGCAGCGATCGGTTTTGGCGTCGTATCCCCCCAGCTCGAGCAAATATTCCTCGATCCCCGGACGCGCGGCGGTGCGCGCCACCATGGCCACCGCCTGGCGATACGTCGGCATCCAGGTGCCGTGAAAATCAATAAGCGTGCCGTCCTTGTCGAACAACACACCCTTGAGCTTCATCGCGGTTTCACTCCTCACTCTTGCGCGCACAAACGAAAGTGAACTGTCCGATGTTCCGGCGCCGCATGTCGTTCTCTTCCACGAACGTTTCCAGGGCGCCCGCCTCGTCCAGCGCTCTTATTTTCGCCTGTACGAATTTCAGCCGATCCTCGTCCACCATGGTCCAGATGGAGTCGCCGGCCCGCCAACGCTCATCCAGGGGACCGTGGCCGTCGAAGTAGCGTCGGCCCTGCATCACGCCGTCCACAGGCACGAAGCATCCGGCGTGGCGCAGCCCGCACTCTTTCATGATGCCCTTGAGCGCGTCGATGGGAACGTGACGCCGACGCATTCGTTGCATCGCTTCGGGAATGAGCGATAGATACCACCAGCCGTGTCTGATCTGCTCCTGAGAGCAGATATTGATGACCAGCACGCAACCGGGCCGAAGTACGCGGGCAAACTCTTCGACCACGCTGCGCACGACGGGCCAGCCGGCCGCAGCGTCATCGTCCAAATGATGTAATACCTGATTCACCATCACGCCGTCGACGCTTTTGTCCTCCAGCGGCAAGGCGTCGATGCGAGCCTGGTGAAATTGGATCCGGCCCGCCGAGAATTCCAGCCGCAGTTTCGCACGGGCCTTGTCCAGCATTCCGGCGTTGATGTCGACGGCCTCGATTCTGGCGACGTGCGAAATGAGCGCTTTCGAATAGTTTCCCGTGCCGCAGCCTGCGTCCAGCAGCACGAGCCCGGATAACGGACGCTGGCCGTTCGCAAGGCATCCCAGGATAATTTCCACGCCGACGGGTTCGCGAGTCTCATCGTAGACTGCAGAGACGCGGGTATAGTCTTCGTAGCCGCTCATGCTTTTTAGCAACCTAATCGGAGCCCGCCGGCACCAAGTTTGGCCTCCCGATGAGGCCGTGGCTTACAATTGCGGCCCCATGCCTACAGGATCACCCTTGACCGCGGAGAATCTTACATGACTGACGGCCGATTTCAGGGAACTGAAACATACGTGGCGACGGATGAGCTCATGACGGCGGTGAATGCCGCCGTCGCGCTGGCTCGACCGCTGCTGGTCAAAGGCGAGCCCGGCACCGGCAAGACCATGCTGGCAGAGGAAGTTGCGGGCGCCTTGAATCGCCCGTTCATCGAGTGGCATATCAAGTCCACAACGAAGGCGAAGCAGGGTCTCTACGAGTATGACGCGGTTGCCCGGCTGCGGGACTCACAGCTCGGCGACGAACGCGTGCACGACATTGCCAACTATATTCAGCCCGGCAAACTGTGGGAAGCATTCGACTCGGACTATCAGCCAGTCTTGCTCATCGACGAGATAGACAAGGCGGACATCGAGTTTCCCAACGATCTGCTCCAGGAGCTCGACCGGATGGAGTTCTTCGTTTACGAAACCAGCCAGAAGATCAAGGCGAAGACGCGTCCGATCATTATTATTACCAGTAACAACGAGAAGGAGCTGCCCGATGCCTTTCTGCGGCGCTGCTTCTTCCACTATATCCGCTTTCCGGATCGCGAAACCATGATCCGCATCGTGGACGTGCACTACCCGGGGCTCAAGAAATCCCTGTTGAAAGAAGCGCTGGAGGTGTTCTTCGAAGTCCGCGACGTGCCGGGGCTGAAGAAGAAGCCCTCCACCTCGGAGTTGCTCGACTGGATCAAGCTGCTGGTGGCGGAAGATATTCCGCCGGAAGCATTACGCAGCAAGGATGATCGCAAGCTCATTCCGCCGCTTTACGGCGCTTTGCTCAAGAACGAGCAGGACGTGCATCTGTTCGAACGGCTGGTGTTTCTGAATAAACGGCAAAATGCCTAAACGGAATTGAGCGTCCGGAATGGCTCAGAATTGCATTTGCCTGGACATTCCCGCGAAAGTGGGAACCCAGTGATTGAATCTACGCCGGCCGCAGGCCGGCGTCTCTACTCATTACTCTAACAGTGAAAGAAACGAGCTACGGCGGGCGTATCGCTATCCAATTAGTTCTGTATTTGTGAGACGTTGAATATCGAGTTCCGGCATCTGGCCGAACCAATTGGTTTTACTGGATTCCCGCTTTCGCGGGAATGACGGCACCGCATACTGGCCCGATATACGAGGTACAGGCGCCAGCAGTAGCTGAAGGCTACCCGATACACATTTAACGCCGAATCTCTGCCGATGCTGATCAATTTCTTCCTCCTTCTGCGTAAAGCCGGCATCCCGGTTTCCATCACCGAGTACCTCACTCTGATGGAGGGATTGAATGCGCGGGTGGCGGGATTCAGCATCGATGATTTTTACTACCTTTCCCGCGCCGCGCTGGTCAAGGACGAGCGCCACTTCGATCGCTTCGATCTGGTATTCGGCGCGCATTTCGAAGGAGTCGAAGCAGTGTTTGCCGAGATCGCCGGCGATGTGCCCGAAGAATGGCTTCGGCGCCAGGCCGAGCTGCGCCTTACAGAAGAGGAAAAGCGACAGATCGAAGCACTCGGGGGCTGGGAAAAAATCATGGAGGCCCTGCGCCAGCGCATGCAAGAGCAGCAGGGCAGGCACCAGGGCGGGAGCAAGTGGATCGGGACCGCGGGCACCTCCCCCTTTGGTGCTTACGGCTACAACCCCGAGGGGATCCGGATCGGCCAGGAGGAGTCACGGCAGCGGCGCGCGGTCAAGGTCTGGGACCAGCGCGAGTTCCGCAACTTCGATGACAATGTTCAGCTCGGGACGCGCAATATAAAGCTCGCCCTGCGGCGTCTACGCGAGTTCGCCCGCGAGGGCGCGGCGGAAGAGCTGGATCTCGATGACACCATCCATTCCACAGCGCGCAACGCAGGACTATTGGATCTGCGTATGGTGCCCGAACGGCATAACAGCGTTAAGGTGCTTTTGTTCCTGGACGTGGGCGGCTCCATGGACGACCACGTGCGCATCTGCGAGGAGCTGTTTTCGGCAGTGCACACGGAGTTCAAACACCTGGAGTATTTTTACTTCCACAACTTCGTTTACGAATCGGTGTGGAAGGACAATCGCAGGCGGCACAGCGAACGGATCCCCCTGCTTGATGTGATCCACACCTTCAATCGCGACCACAAGGTCGTTTTCGTCGGCGACGCCGCCATGAGCCCCTACGAGATCATGGTCGCCGGTGGAAGCCTCGAGCACTGGAACGAGGAACCGGGACACGTCTGGCTTAAGCGCCTGCTTAACGCGTTTCCCAAAGCGGTGTGGCTGAATCCCGAGCCCGTGCCCAGATGGGACTACACCCAGTCGATCCAGCTCACCCGGCGGCTGATGGAGGACAGGATGTTCCCCCTTACCCTGGAAGGCATCGACCGGGGGATGCGGGCGTTGATGTGAAGGCAAGTTACATGTGACAAGTGACATATAACTTGTAAGAAAAAACGGAAGCGCTTTGGAAGAAGCAATCTACCGTTTCAAATGCCGGGTGCGTGCCGCTTTGCTCGGCGCAGTTATTCGGCACCCTCTTACATGTAACATGTCACATGTTACTAAATCCAAACGAAGCGGCAGCGTTAACCTCTAGAAAAGGCCGTCGATTTCACCCTTCTGATTGATGTGGATCTTATTGGCCGCCGGCTCCCTGGGCAGACCGGGCATGGTCATGATGTCGCCGCATACAGCAACTACGAATTCCGCACCCGCCGAAAGCCTGAGCTCGCGCACCGAAAGCTCGTGACCGTCCGGTGCGCCTTTAAGATTGGGATCCGTTGAAAAGCTGTACTGCGTCTTTGCCATGCACACCGGAAAGTTTCCGTAACTTTCCTGCAGGTTGTTGAAGCGATTCTTGACCGGCTGCGGTGCGGTCACGCTGCTTGCGCCGTAGAGTTCTTTTGCTATCGTCTCCACTTTTTCCCAAAGCGGCATCTCGTCCGCGTAAAGCGGCTTGAATTTGGCCTTGCCGGAATCAGCCAGCCCGACCACGTGCTTGGCCAGCTCTTCCGTACCCGCGCCGCCGTCGGCCCAGTGGCTGCAGACGATGGCCTCCGCGTCGTACTCCGCGGCGGCATCGCACACCGCTTTGAGCTCGGCATCGGTATCGGTGATGAACCGGTTGACCGCAACGACCGCGGGCACGCCGAAACGCGCCACGTTCTTCAGATGACGGCGCAGGTTTGTGCAGCCTTCCGCCACCGCCTTGGGGTTTTCCGTTCCGAGATCCTTCAGCGCAACACCGCCGTGCATCTTGAGCGCGCGGATGGTGGCGACGATGACCACCGCCTCGGGGCTGATGCCGGCTTTTCGGCATTTGATGTCGAAGAACTTCTCCGCGCCCAGGTCCGCGCCAAAGCCGGCCTCCGTGACCACGTAGTCCGCAAGCTTCAATGAGGCTTTGGTCGCCATTACCGAGTTGCAGCCGTGGGCAATATTGGCAAAGGGCCCACCGTGGATCATGGCCGGGTTGTTCTCCAGCGTCTGCACCAGGTTGGGCATCAGGGCGTCTTTCAACAGCACGGTCATCGCGCCGTCGGCGTTCAGCTCCCTGGCCGTGACCGGCTTTCGGTCCCGGGTCTGTGCAACGACGATATTGCCGAGCCTGCGCTGCAGATCTTCCAGGCTGTCTGCCAGGCAGAAGATGGCCATGACTTCCGAGGCCACGGTGATATCGAAGCCGTCTTCGCGCGGAAAACCGTTGCCGATACCGCCCAGCGAGCAGACGATGCTCCGAAGCGCACGGTCGTTCATATCGACCACGCGCCGCCAGGACACTCGCCGCGCATCGATGCCGAGCGCGTTGCCCTGGTGAATGTGGTTGTCCAGCAGCGCCGCAAGTAGATTGTTGGCCGCACCGATGGCGTGAAAGTCGCCGGTAAAGTGGAGGTTGATGTCCTCCATGGGGACCACTTGAGCGTATCCGCCGCCGGCCGCCCCGCCCTTCATGCCGAAACAGGGGCCTAAGCTCGGCTCGCGCAGGCAGACCATGGCCTTTTTGCCGAGTCGGTTCAGGCCGTCGGTGAGACCCACGGAGGTGGTCGTCTTGCCCTCGCCCGCCGGCGTCGGCGTGATGGCCGTAACCAGAATCAACTTGCCATCGGGGCGCTTACTCAATCCGTCGATAAAGTCGAATGAAAGCTTGGCCTTGGTATGCCCGTACGGCAGCAGCGCGGAATCGGGAATATTCAGCTTTGCGCCAATCTCCCGGATAGGAAGCGTCTTGGCCTGCCGGGCGATTTCGATATCGGATTTGGGGCTCGACATGTCGTGGGTTCTCCTCCTTTGGATGCGCTTTTTCTTACTCAGGGGGCCGCCGTACCCCCGGGCCCTTATGCTATATCGCATTCGGTATACTGTATACCAAGCCCGAATTCGCGATGCGCAGATCTGATTTTCTCTGTGCGCCTTGCGTTTACATCCCCGGTCCTCAGAGAGCCCCGGGAGCCCCGCGCACCTCATTTCCCCATGAAGACCCGATCGCTCGCAACAGGCAGCGATCGAGAAATCGATCCAGCCAGGCGTCGACAGCGCCATTGTGGCGCGTCGCATCCTCGATCTGCCTCGCCTTTGGGCTCGCGCCCGGGGCGCTCAGAGAAGATGCGGAATCCTTCATCCAGTCCAGCATGATCTTCGACGTCACCTCGGGGTGGAACTGAATTCCGAAGGCCGCGTCACCGAGACGAAAGGCCTGGTTTCGGAACA
>JBFHVA010000070.1:0-15192 GCA_041589735.1 Gammaproteobacteria bacterium
AAGAATCAGTTCGATCCGTCCGTCAAGGCGGCGCAAGGCGTGGCCGATCGGGCGCAGGCCAACGGTTTGATCGTGCGAGGCCTGACAGGGGATGCCGTTGCCATATGTCCGCCGCTGATCATCGACGAAAAGCAGATTGGAGATCTGTTCAATCGCTTCGAGCGCGCCCTCGACGAGGCCGCGCCGGAAATTCGCAGCAAGGCGGCGTGAGGCCTGCCTCTGAGTGACGTTACCGGCGTATAAATAACAGCCTTCAAGCGGCGCAGCGCATCAATCTGCGTCGACACGCAGCTTTAGAGTATCTTCATTGGCGGCGAAGAAACGTCTCAACTGGACCCGATGGTCGGACGAGCGACTGCTCGATCTTCGTTTTCGCGATTTGGGGGTTCGTCTCGAGGGCACCTGGCTCGAAGAGCGCGTGGACAAGCTGCAGGAAGAGCTCGACGCGCGCGACATCCGTATCCGGCCGCATTTCTGGATCTCCGACGAGTGGTTTTCCCCCGACGGCGTGACCGGGATTGCGGTTCCGTTCTATCTCACCCATCCACGACTCCTGCGCCTGGAGCGCAAGCAGATCCTGAACGTGGAAGGAGGCAACCGGACCAGCTGCCTCAGGCTTCTACGCCACGAGATGGGCCACGTTATGGACCACGCCTATCGGTTCAACAGGCGTCGCCGCTGGCAGCAGACCTTCGGCCGTTCCTCTTCCCGTTATCCGGACTACTACAAGCCGAATCCGGCCAGTAAGCGCTACGTTATCCACCTGGACCACTGGTACGCCCAGGCGCATCCGGACGAGGATTTTGCCGAAACGTTCGCCGTTTGGCTGACGCCAAAATCCAACTGGAGGCAGCGATACAAGGGCTGGCCGGCGCTGAAAAAGCTGGAGTATGTGAACGAGTTGATGCAAGAGATCGCGGGGCAAAAGCCCAAGGTGCGCAACCGCTCCACGGTCGATCCCATCAGCAAAATGAGCAAGACACTGCGCGAACACTACGAGGAAAAGCTCGAGCTCTACTCTGGCATGACCACCACCGACTACGACGCCGATCTGGCCAGGCTTTTCCATGGCACAAAAACACGCAACGGTGAAAAAGCATCCGCATTCCTTCGCCGTAATCGTGTGAAGATCCGCCGAATGGTGACCGAGAACACCTCGGAGCACCCGCTGGCCGTGGACATGGTCCTGCGCGAGATGATCAGCCGCTGCAGGGAGCTCAAGCTGCGCGTCTCGGGTTCCGAGCGACGGCTCATTGTCGACCTCGCGATCGTGCTGGCGGCGCGCAGCGCAGAGTACGTCTATCGCCGCAGGGACTGGCACGCGCTATGAAAAAGCTCAGAGTTCTAGTCCTGGTGCATGCTAATTTTGTTCCACCGGAAGATATCAGCAAGCTGAGCGATGCAGAGCAATACGATCTCAAGACAGAGCTGGACGTGGTCAATGCGCTCAAGGCCCTCGGTCACCAGGTGCGGGTGCTCGGCGTGCTGGACGAGCTTCTCCCGATACGAGAAATGGTAGAAGAATGGAAGCCGCACATCGTATTCAATCTTTTGGAAGAGTTTCGCGGCGAAGCCGTGTACGACCAGAATGTGGTCGCCTTTCTGGAGCTTCTCGGAGTTCCCTATACTGGCTGCAGCCCGCGCGGACTGATCATTGCCCGCGACAAGGCGATGTCGAAGAAGCTCCTCGTCTACCACAGGATCCGCTGCCCGCGCTTCAAGGCGGCGCGCAGGGGGCACGCGGTGCGCCGGCCGGCCAAGCTCGAGTTTCCCATCATCGTCAAATCACTCAACGAGGAAGCTTCCCGGGGGATCTCCAAAGCCTCGGTGGTTAACGACGACGAGTCGCTGCTTAAAAGGGTCGAGTTTATTCACGACCGCATCGGCACCGACGCCATCCTCGAACAGTTCGTTCCCGGGCGCGAGCTTTACGTAGGTATCCTGGGAAACGTTCGCCTGACCGCGCTTCCGGCCCGGGAGCTGGTGATGAAGGATCGCGAGC
The DNA here is from genome assembly GCA_041589735.1 of Gammaproteobacteria bacterium. Lineage (GTDB taxonomy): Bacteria > Pseudomonadota > Gammaproteobacteria > HK1 > HK1 > CAMYJH01. Next base: position 2,003 of record JBFHVA010000070.1, read on the forward strand.
CGGACGATAACTTAATCGCCACGGAACGCATGAAGCACGACATCGCCTACCAGGAGAAATACGGGGTCGAGATCGCGTCGCCGCGGCGCTTACCCGATGGCGTTGAAGCGGTCCTGGTGCGCCAGAGCAAACGCATTTACCGAATCCTCGGGCTCGAGGGTTATGGACGCATCGACTACCGGATGGATCCGGAGGGCAGGCTGCATTTTCTCGAAGCCAACCCCAACCCGGAAATCGCGAGAGAGGAGGAGTTCGCCTCGGCGGCGGAAGCTGCTGGCCTGAGCTATGAGTCGCTGATTCAGCGGATACTGAATCTGGGCATGGGGCGCTGATGCTCGAAAGGATTTTGTGTGGAGCCCGCTGTGGGAGCGGGCTTGCCCGCGGTTCCTTAAATCAGGCGGCTCGGTGATCTGCGTATTTAAGCGAGTCGCCGGTAGATTTTCGGGTCCGAACCGTTAGCTCTCGCCAATGGTGTAATCCACCTGCCGGGCGAACGCGTCGCGGTTGTCTTCGAACACTTCGCGGCTGACCAGGGACTGGCGATCCACCGCTCGATCCACGGCCAGAATCCCGTCCAGGTGATCGATCTCGTGCTGTAGCAGTTCGGAGGTCGCCCGGCCGAGCTTTTCCCACACATGGGTCTTACCCTTCTCGTCGCTGAACCTGACCGATATGGATTCGCTGCGGGACACCCGCACCAGAAGAAAGGGAAAGCTCATGCAGTCGTCCCAGAGGGTGAAGGTCCTCGCATCGCGCCAGAGGATGACCGGGTTGACCATGGTCCGGGGGCGGCCGTCGAGGTTCAGCGCGATGAATCGCTTCGCAACTGAGATTTGAGGTGCCGAAATTGCGCGGCCGAAACCGTGAGCTTGGCGGAAATCTTCCAGCGTTGCGGCAAGGGTCCGGCGCGCGTAGATAAAGTCGGAATCGTTGACATCTTCGACCGGTGCGCTGACCTCGCGAAGGCGCGGATCGCCGATGAGCAGCACCTTGACCTTGGTGGAGGACATGAGTGGAGTGTACTTGGTTTTCTGTGCGTGCCCAAAGCGGAGTCGCCGCTGGCTTGCCGGAACGGGGTACTAATGAAAGTGATTGTCTACTGGATTCCCGCTTCCGCGGGAATGACGAATAGGTTTCACCGCGCAAGGTGCACCTAACATTCGATTCCTTTGCTCATTGCTAATCAGTTCAGACTCGTGTCCACCGGATCCTGGCTTTCGTCGGCATAGCGGTTGATATTTTCGCCGTCATCCCCGCGGAAGCGGGGATCCGGTAGACACAAGGGTTAACTGATTAGCACTCGGCAGAAGAAATCAATATAGGACGCAACGTGGGCACCATCTGAAACGTGTAGGGTGCGTTCCACGCACCCTGGGATTCGCCACTGGATTCCCGAATCCGCGGGAGTGACCAAAAGCTGAGTATCACAAGTACAGCAAGAAAAAGTGCGGTTGCGTTATGCCGTAGGTTCGCCAGAGTGGAATAGGAGCCTCGTCGTTTAATAATTTGGACACGCGTTATTACGACACGCGTCTGGATTCAAGCATAAGCTCGATAGCCCACAGGCCACAGCCTACGGACTTTCCTGTTCCCGCCACACCGGCAGCGCGAAGCGGAAAGTCGTGCCCTTTCCAGGGGCGCTCTCTACCCGAAGCTCGCCCTGGTGCAACTCGATGATGCGTTTGGCGATGGAAAGGCCCAAGCCTGTGTGACCGCTTCCCCGGTGCTCGTTTCGAACCTGGTAGAAGCGATCGAAAATGCGGGATTGAGCTTCCGCGGGTATACCCTCGCCGCTGTCCGAGACCGCGAATTCGACTTTCCCGTCGCGGGCGGTGATGGGTATCTGAATGCGCCCCTCGGGAGGTGTGTGGTTCAAGGCGTTGTCGATGAGATTTTCCAGCACCCGTTCCACCAGGGCCACGTCTCCGGACACCAGCGGCACGGCCCCGTTGAACTCGACTTTCAGATCCACGTTTTGCTGGCTCGCTCTGAGCCCGAATTTCTGCACCACGTCCTGAACCAGATCGGTGGCCGAGAAGGGCTCGCTGTTCGACTTATGCTCCGGCGCCTCGAGCTTGGCCAGCTCGAACAGCTCCGCCACCAGCCTGCGCAATCGCTCGCTGTGACGCAGAGCGGTATCCAGATACTCCTTCTGCTCAGCCTCGGTCAGGTCCGCGGATTTCATCTGCAGGGTTTCCAGGTAGCCGTGCAGTGAAGCAAGTGGCGTGCGCAGGTCGTGGGACACGTGGGCCACCATTTCGCTGCGCAGCGCGTTCTCGTGCTTGAGCGCATCGATTTGCTCCACGATGCGTTCGGCCATGTGATCGAAACTTTCTCCGAGCTGGTTAATTTCGTCGCCGTCGCCCGCGTTCGGCGAGCGGCCGTAGGGCTGGTAATCGGAAAATCCACTGCGGCGGAATCGGTCCATCGCCGCGGTCAGCCGGCGAAGACGGCGCGTGAGCAGGTGGAATACCAGCAGACCGGCGATCAGTCCGAGCGCGAGGCTGCCGGCAATGGCGTAGCTGCCCAGGCGAAGAAAATGACTTTCCCCGAGCAGCGCGTCGACGGAGTCGAACTGCTCGCCGCGCAGCACTACGTACAGATAACCCTGAGTTTCGTCGGAAGAGGGAACCGGGGTCACTGAAAATGCCTTGCGCCGCTCGTGGCTGCGGGGGTCGTCGCCCAGTATGGGAAAGGGGGCCTCACCGCTCATGAATTCGAAAATGGGATCGAGCGAAACGTGCTTACGTTTGACCTTTGCCGGATCCGCGGAGAAGGACAGGATTTCTCCCTCCTGATCGAGGAGATAGATCTCGATACTCGGGTTGATCACCATGTACTCATGGAAGGTTTCTTTCAACGCGCTTTCATTGATCCTTCCTTCGGCCACGAGGTCGCGGTCGGCGACCAGATTCTTCGCCAAATCCCGGTTCAGATTTTGATTGACCTCTTCCAGATAGTGGCGCGTGGCCGATATGGTGGCCATGGTGTAAATGACGCCGATAGAGGCGAGCAGCAGCACCAGAACGAGAGAGAGCTTGGCGTAGAGGGAGCGGAACATAGCCTAAAGGGGTCTATCTTGCACTTTGCATGTACTGTTTCTAGTGAAGGTGACGAGTGATTCGTGATTCGCGGATTGTGAGTGACTTTATCTCCTCGATAAACGACATACGATATACCGCATACGTCATTTTGCCTCTGCAAGCGCATCGTTGAATTTGTACCCCACCCCCCAAACCGTAATGATGAACTCCGGCTGCGATGGGTCGGATTCGATCTTGGCCCGCAGCCGGTTGATGTGCGAGTTGACCGTGTGCTCATAGCCTTCGTGGTTGTAACCCCAGACCTGGTCCAACAGCTGAACCCGGTTATAAACTTTGCCGGGCGCGCGGGCAAAATGAAGAAGCAAGTCGAATTCTTTTGCGGTCAGCGTCACGTCGCGTCCGTTGACGTGCACCCGGCGTTTGTCCGGATCGATCACAAGCGGCCCGCGTTTTATCGGTGCGTCATCCTGAGCTTCCGCGGGTTTGCTTTCCAGAGCCTCGACCCGACGAAACAGGGCCTTCACACGGGCAACCAGCTCGCGCACGCTGAATGGCTTGGTGAGGTAATCGTCTGCACCCATTTCGAGACCAAGGACCCGGTCGATCTCGGTGGACCTGGCCGTGAGCATGAGAATCGGCACGTAGCCGGGCAGGGCGCGGATTTGTCGGCACAGACTCAGCCCATCCAGCCCGGGAAGCATGAGGTCGAGCACGATCAGGTCGAAGTGATCGGTTTTGAAACGCTCGAGCGCTTTCACCCCATCGGTGACCAGCTCGGCATCGCATTGAATATCGGCGAGATGAAGCTTCACCAGACGGCCGATCTCACGGTCGTCTTCGACCACCAGAGCTTTACGCTTCATGACTTTAAGATACAAGCAGTGAAAACAGACGCTTACTTTACCGCTTAATGACCTTCCCGAGCACGTGGCTTCGGGCCGCATCGGCCGGCGTTATGAAATTGTTAACTATTCGTGTAGCGGGCGTGAGCGGCCGGCGTGGGGTTCGGTCAGGCCAGGATTTCCACCCGGATTGGCGAAGGGTGGCCGTCGTTGCAGGGATTATTCACCTGTGGACAATTGGAAACCAGCGCCAGGGCACGCATCTCGGCGCGGAGCTCGACGTAGTCGCCGGGTTTGGAGCGGCTCTCTACGAACACCGTGTCGGCCAGCCGGCCGTCGGCAGCTACTGGAACGTTACAAAAGAAATTGATATTTGGAACGACGTCGCGGCGATCCATGCCGAATTCCGCTAGCGCCTCGAGAAAGTTCTCCCGGCACCCCGGGCAGGCCTCCACGCCGTAGAGCATGGCGTTGCTGGGTGCGCTGCAGCAGCCGCCTATCGTGTCGTGGCCTCCGCAGGTGTCGGCGACCAGGGTGAAGATGGGCCGGGCCTCGTCGGAATACAGTATGTGTCCTTGAGTAAGCGCGAGCGTGCCGGAAGCTTTCAGCGTGTTGGGGGCATGGTAACGTTCCTCGCGCCGATTGGCGTTGTAGCAGAGAAAGTCGACTCCCTGCCGGCCCTCCAGATCGGTGATGCGCAGGCGCTGACCTTTTTCGATGATTCCGGACCAGGGGCTTCCCGGCGGCACGATCTCGGAGTAAATCAATGCTTCGCGATCCATTGTGGCGACACCGAGTCAAGGTGGGAGCGGGCGTGCCCGCGAATATAAGTGCAGAATGCGTGACGCGCAGCCTGCAGTCTGCTACTGGATTCCCGCTTTCGCGGGAATGACGTACTCAGGGCAACAGCGATGGCGCGATGACCCGCGAACGAGCTCAACAACTTCTGCAGGTGCGCGCGCCCGAAAGCGAAATATCCCGCATTTAAAAGCTTGCCTGCAATCGGCTCCTTAAACTCACCCGTCATTACCGCGAACGCGGGAATCCAGTAGACATATCTTCTTTCGATCCGTCGGCGCGTCCGGTGCACCCTAAGGCCGATTTGCGGATATATGAGACATGCGATCGCTCACCGCATCACGAACGGATTCGGCACCTCGGTGGCGGTGGAGATCCACACGCTCTTCGTCTGCATGTACTCGCGGATCGCGTCCTGCCCGTTTTCGCGCCCCAAGCCGCTGCGCTTGTAGCCGCCGAAGGGCGACATGTAGCTCACCGCGCGGTAGGTGTTCACCCATACGGTGCCGGCCTGCAGCCGCTCGGACATGAGCAGGGCGCGGCGGATGTTCTGGGTCCAGACGCCGGCCGCCAGCCCGAACACCACGTCGTTGCCGACTTCGATAGCCTCCTCGTCATCCTTAAACGGAATTACGGAAAGCACGGGGCCGAACACTTCCTCCTGCGCGATGCGCATCTTGTTGTTGACGCCGGTAAAAATTGTGGGCTCGACAAACCAGCCGCTGCCGCATTCGGGCCGCTCCGCCTTGCCGCCGCCGAGCACCGTTTCGGCGCCTTCGCCCTTGGCCACGTCGATGTACCCGAGCACTTTCTCGTACTGCGGGATGTTGGTGACCGGGCCGACCTGGGTTTCGGTCTCCATGGGGTTGCCCATTTTTGCGGTCTTGGCAAACGTGACCAGCTTGTCCACGAACTCGTTGTGGATTTTTTCCTGCACCAGCAGCCTGGAGCCGGCAATGCAGGTCTGGCCGGTGGCGGCGAAGATCCCGGACACCGCGCCTTTGACCGCGTCGTCCATGTCGCAGTCATCGAAGACGATGTTGGGGGACTTTCCACCAAGCTCGAGGCTCACGCGCTTGAGTCCCTTGGCGGCAGTAGCGTAGATGTGCTCGCCGGTGCGGTCGGATCCGGTGAACGCCACCTTGCGTACCAGCGGGTGCTCCACCAGAGGCCCGCCGCACTCCGGACCGAACCCGGTCACGACGTTGACAACGCCCGGCGGAAATCCCGCTTCCTCCACGAGGCGCGCGAACTCGAGCGCCGATGCGCTCGTATACTCGGAAGGCTTGAGCACGACGGTGTTCCCCGCCGCCAGCGCCGGCGCCAGCTTCCAGCTCGCCAGCATCAGGGGAGAGTTCCAGGCAGAGATTGCCGCGCATACGCCCAGTGGCTCGTGGCGGGTAAAGTTAAAAGCGGGCTTGTCGATGGGAATCACCGCGCCCTCGATCTTGTCCGCCAGCCCGCCGTAGTAGTAGTACCACTGGGGCAGGTAGTTGAGCTGCGCGGCCATCTCGCTGATCAGCTTTCCGTTGTCCCTGACCTCGGTGCGGGCCAGAGCGTCGGCATTTTTTGCAATGAGGTCGCCGAGACGGCGCAGCAGCAGTCCGCGCTGGGTGGCGCTGAGCTTTGGCCATTCGCCCTTGGTGAAGGCCGCATGCGCGGCCTGCACGGCGCGGTCTACGTCCTCGGCCTTGGCCTGAGGGATCAGGCACCAGGGTTCTGCGGTATAAGGATCGTAGCTCTCAAAGTATCCACCCGAGGCCGCTTCGGTCCACTCACCGCCAATGTGCATCTTGTACTTCTTCAGGTTATCGGGTTCGGCCATCGCGGGTTACCTCATTGCTGGCTTGTTCTCAATTCTTGACCGTACGGCCAGTGCAAAATTGGGCGTAAAGTTTTTTTGCCAATACTTCTCTTGACCCCCACAGCGCATTTTTGACGCGGGGCGTCGCCTACACTGCAGCCACCTTTGGCGCATCTGCCGGGAGCTCCTGGATCACTGCTGTCACCGCATCGATTCGTTTGATCCCGTGCTGGTTGAGTACCACCCGGAATCGCTCACATTTCGAGTGTTCAAATCCGGAGCGACGAAATACGAGATTCAGATTATGTACTCGCTCTCCAACAATCTTGCGATAGCCGTCATTAACAAGAACATATACGGGCTTTTCCGGCGTTCCTGTCCGTTTAACCAGGTCGGCAACGTTGAAACGCAATACGTCATCCAATTCGGTAATCTCGAGGTTTTCATAGAGTCGACTTATTCGGTCCGGATGAACACGTATTCTGCGCTTATAGCGAAGCACAGTTTCCCCGACCCAGGTTCCTTCGATCTCGGTCATGTGGCTGCGGTCGCGAACGCTCATTATTTCTTTCGGGATTTTGTGTTCGCTGACGAAATCGAATGTTTCTTCGCATACGCCAAGAAATTGATTCATGGTGCCGTAAAGCCGCGTCTTATGGTCGGAGAGCACGCCGGACAGCTTGCGCGAGAAATAAATACGTAAAAGTTCCTTGATTCGATCCTTAAATACATAGGTGACAATCAGCGCAAGGAAAACAGGCATGGACAGCGCGCCATAGATCGACTGATAGACAAACAGTACTGCGGTCGCAAAGAGCATGGAAAGGCCCGCGGCCAAACCGAATAAAGTCTCTTGAACGAACTTCCCTCCGGGCTGGGTTTGCGTATTCAGCTGTAATACGCTGCTGACGTAGCGCTTCAGGACACTGCGCCGGTAGAGAAGAGATTCGTTCTTGCCGCCTTCGTACGCGATGGACGGAAAGCCCCGGTTACGCCGGTAATCGATTTCTTCGCGGATGATCGGAATCAGGTGCTTCTCGAATTGCGGGCCGCGCGCAGATTTGGCACCAGGCGAACCTTCGAGCAATCGATAAGCACACTCTTCAAAAAGGAGACTCAAGAATTCGTCTCCGAAACGAAAGGTGCTGTTTACTTGGGGAAACATCGCGGCGCCGCGGATGCGAGGTTCCAGACCACGATAGGCACGCCGAAGGGTGGAGACACTGAGCGCATATCGCTCGCAGCGCCGGGCGCGGTCTTCATCAAGTTGCAGGGTGTTGGCTTCGTGAACGAACTTTCTCAACGCCTTCCTGACCACGCAGCAAAATAGCTTTACCTGGATAACGAACTTTTCGACGTTTTGCGGACTCGCGTTCTCGGAAAGACGAAAAACGGAGGCGTTGAGCCGACTTAGCGGTCCGCTGGCGGAGGGAACGATGGCGTCCAGGGGAACAGAGGGCGTCCGGAGCCGTATATGGGCATCCAAATCGTCGTAGAAATTCGATTTGCTGTAATTATCCCTGTTGATTCCCAGAGTGGGAGGGAGGAACAGGTACGCTTCCAGTTCGTACTCCTCCCGATGAACATCCCGCGGCACCGGATAGCCCAGCTCGAGGTCGAACTGGAATCGATCGCGAATGCGTACAACATCTTCCATGGAATGATGACTTATACAGCTCTATTAGAATCGCGTTGCCTTTGCTCAGAGATCGCCGCGAATTGCCGTTTCAAACAGCGAGGTCAGGTTTTTAGTGGTAAGCGGCAAAGGATTGGTAGCCCCTGAAGGATCCTTCTCTGCCATCGGCGCGAGGGTCTCGATGTGTTCTTCGAGCACGCCGATATCGTTGAGTGAATGCGGAATACCGATTCGCTGGCGCAGCTCCAGAATCCACTGCAGCACGCTATCAAAGGATGGATTGCCCAGATCGAGGTAACGGGCCAGGGCGGTCAACTTCTCCTCGATTTCGGCGCGATTGAAAATCATCACGTAGGGCATGACAACCGCGTTTGTCAGACCGTGATGGGTATCGAGCAGGGCGCCGCAGGGGTGGCTCATGGCATGCATGGCGCCCAGGCCTTTTTGAAACGCCGTCGCGCCCATGGTGGAAGCCACCTGCATCTGGGCGCGGGCCATGAGGTTATCGCCCTCTTGACAGGCGACAGGCAGCCACTCTTTGATCAGCCGCATGCCCTCCAGCGCAATTCCCTGCGCCAAGGGGTGGTAGACGGGACTGCAGTAGGCCTCGAGGTTGTGAGACAAGGCGTCCATGCCGACGGCGGCTGTGATGTGCGCCGGAAGGCCCACGGTGAGCTCCGGATCGTCGATCACGATGGCCGGCAGCATCCTGGGATGAAAGATGATCTTCTTCGTGTGATCGCGCTCATCGGTGATGACCGAGGCGCGGCCCACCTCCGACCCGGTGCCGGAGGTGGTCGGAACCGCAACCACCGGCGCGATGCGATCGGCATTCACCCGGGTCCACCAGTCGTCGCGATCTTCGAAGTCGAACAGCGGTCGGGATTGCCCGACCATCAGCGCGATGGCTTTTCCCGCGTCCAGTGCGCTGCCGCCGCCGAAAGCAACGACGCCGTCGTGTTTGCCTTCCCGATAGGATTCGACGCCTTCGCTGACATTGGACTCCACCGGGTTTCCGCGGACCTTGGCGAATACCTGGCAGCCAAGGCCCGCGTCACGGCAAAGCTCAGCCGCGATTCCAACCATGGGTAGCGCGGCAAGACCCGGGTCAGTGACCAGCAGCGGCCGGCGCATGCCCAGCTGCTTACAGGCATCGGGAAGCTCGCGGATGCGTCCGGCGCCGAAGCGAATGCTGGTGGGGTAATTCCAGTTTCCCGAAAGCCGGGAGACGTCGACGTTGTGGCCTTTCATAAAATCAGTGACACGTGACTTGTAACATTTAACAAGAAAGAAGTGATTCGTGATTGGTATGTAGTACGTAGGGTCGTTCGCTAACTGCCTTGCTCCGTTCCCTACATACTACCTACTACATACTTCTTTCCCGACATACGAATCTCTTCTAAACCTTCACCCGCAGATGGTACGACTTCGGCCGGGTGAGCTGCTCGTAGCCGACGCGGGACAGGGTGCAACCGCGGCCTGAATCCTTGACGCCGGTCCAGGCAAGCGCGGGGTCGAGATAATCGGCGCGGTTCATGAACCAGGTCCCGGTGGCGACCCGGTCACCAATTTCCAGCGCCGCCTTCTCGTCGTTGGTCCAGATGGATGCGGTGAGGCCGAACTCGCTGTCGTTCATCAGCGCCACCGCCTCGTCGTCCGAACGCACCTTCATGATACCGACCACGGGGCCGAAACTCTCCTCTGTCATGACCCGCATGCTGTGATCCACGTCGAGAAGAATCTGCGGCGCCAGGTAAGGCGAGCCGGCTGCGTCAGCGTCGAATCTAGCCGGATCGATGACCGCCTTTGCCCCTGCCTTCACCGCTTCTGAGGTCTGGCCGCGGACAAAATCCGCGGCTTGTGCCTTCACCATGGGACCCAGGGTAGTGCCCTCATCGAGTGGATTGCCCAGTCGGTATCCATTCACCAGCTCGGTGGCCCCTTGGACGAAAGCATCGTAGACGCCTTCGTGCACGTACACGCGTTCGATGCCGCAGCAGGACTGCCCGGAGTTGAAGAAGGCGCCATCGACCACGTTCTCGATTGCGTGTTCAAGATCCGCGTCGGCGCGAACGTAAGCGGGATCCTTGCCGCCCAGCTCGAGACCGACGCCGATAAATCGCTTGGCGGCAGCCGCCTGCACCGCATGGCCGGCGGGCACCGACCCGGTGAAGGCGACGAAATCGACGCCTTCGCTCTCGATGAGCCCGAGCGCTTCTCTGTGTCCAAGGTGCAGGAATTGAAAGAGACCCTCAGGGAGGCCGGCGGACTGAAACGCGGCGGCAAATCGCTCAGCGCAAAGCGGCGTCTGCGCCGAATGCTTGAGCAGCACCGCGTTGCCCGCCATCAGCGCCGGGACCACCGAATTGACGGCCGTCAGATAGGGATAGTTCCAGGGAGCGATGACAAACACCACGCCCAGCGGTTCGCGCCGCACGAAGCGGTTGAACCCCTCTTTGGATCCGGGATCGATTTCACCCAGGGCCAGCGGCGCGATCTCGATCATGTACCTTGCCCGCTCTTCAAAGCCCCGGATCTCCCCTGGCGCCTGAGAGATCGGGCGCCCCATCTGCCAGCTGATCTCGCGCGCGATGTCCGGGCCGTCCGCGACGAAGGCATCCACCGCCCGGCTCAGCAGTCCCTGGCGATCGCTGACGCTGACGTGCCGCCACGCCTGCTGGGCGGCCCGGGCGCGGGAGAGTGCGGCGGTGGCTTCGTCCGGGCTTGCCAGCGGGCGCTCTACGTAAACGCTTCCGTCAACAGGGGTGATGCATTTCAGCGAGCGGGTCACGGTGTGCTCCAGGTGAGTTGAAGTGAAGGTGTCGGCGTTCAATCGCAGAACAGGCGTAGGGTCCCTGAGACGGCTGAACAAATCCAGCCCGCGAGCCCGTCATCGTCAGGGACGCGCCAGCAGGCCGCCGTCCACCACCAGCTCAATGCCGGTGATATAGCTGGCTCGCCTGGACAGCAGAAACAGGATTGCATCCGACATGTTCTGGGTGGTGCCGACCCGGCCAAGCGGAATCGCCGCCGCGGTCTTCTTCTGCAGTCTCGGCTCGCTTCGCCAGCGCGCCTGCATCGGTGACTCCGTCGGTCCGGGAATCAGCACGTTGGAGCGGATTCCGTCGCCGGCGTACTGAATGGCAATGGATTTGGACAGTGCGATTATCGCAGCCTTGGAAGCCTGATAGGCGTCCTGGGGCCGGTTGTCGCCGCGCAGGCACTGGGTCGAGGAGACGTGCACCATGGCGCCGCCGCCGGTTTTTTTCATCAGCGGCACGGCGTGACGCACGGTATGAACTATGGATTTCAGGTTGATGTCCAGAACCTGGTCCCACACTTTAAGATCGACATCGGTCACGGAGCCGTCCCGGGTGAACCAGAGCACTCCCGCAGCATTGACCAGTAAGTCCAGTCGCTTGGTGTTCTTGAAAGCTTCCTGCATGAGTTCGTGGACGAAATCGTCGTCGGTAACGTCGCCCTGGTGATAGCTCGCGCGCTCGCCTTGGTCTTCAAAGCCTTCCGGTTTCGGTTTCAGATCGGCCATGAAAACCCGTGCGCCTTCGTCGAGCAGATCTCTGGCCACGTTGAGGCCCATGCCCCCGCCCGCCCCGGTGACGACGGCGGTCAGATCGCTGAAACCGGATTCGCTCTGCAACTTGAGTAACGCCCGTCGGCTAGCAGTCGATTAAATGATTTCGAAGTAGCGCTCCAGCTCCCAGTCGGTGATGTGTTTTCTGAATTCCCGCTCCTCCCACTCCCGCGTGGCGGCGTAGTGATCAACGAAAGCGTCACCAAACCAGTCCCTGGCCGCCTCAGATTTCTTTAGCCTTTGCGCCGCCTCCCACAGCGTCCTCGGCAGCTGCATGCGCTTGGGAAACTTCTGCTCATAGGCATTTCCCTCCACCGGTCCTTCCGGTTCCACCTTGTTTTCGATGCCCCACATGCCGGAAGCCAGCGCCGCCGCGAGAGTAATGTAAGGATTGGCATCCGCGGCGCTGATCCGATATTCGACCCGCTGCGATTTCTGGTTGCCGGAGATGGCTCGGAGCGCGCAGGTGCGGTTGTCGATGCCGTAGCTCGCCTCCGTGGGCGCCCAGAATCCGGGGATGAGTCGGGTGAATGAATTGATCGTCGGCGCGATCATTGAAAGCAGCTCCGGCATGAGTCGTTGCTGGCCCCCGATGAAATGGCGCATTCGGTCGCTGATGTTGGCGGGCTTGGAAGCGTCGTGGAAAACAGATTTTCCGTTACCGTCCCGCAAGGACATGTGCACGTGACCGCTCTGGCCGGGCCAGTCCGGTGACCACTTGGCCATGAAGGTGGCCATCATCCCCGAACGCTGGGCCAGGATCTTGGTGAAGGTTTTGAACAACGCTGCCTTATCGGCCGCGTGCAGGCCCGTGTCCACTTTAATGGCCGCTTCCAGGACGCCGGGGCCGGTCTCTTCGTGCAAGCCCTCGAGAGGAAAATCCATTTCCTCGCACGTTCGCAGCATCAGACGATAGAAATCCGAATGTACCGAGTTACGCAGCATCGAATAACCGAAGAAACCCGGCGCTATCGGCGTCATGTCGCGATAGCGCTTCTCTCGCACAGTGTGGGGCGTCTCATTGAAAATAAAAAACTCGTACTCGAAGCCTGCAAATAGCGTGTAGCCTTTTTCGTGCGCGCGGTCGAGCACCCTCCGCAGCAGGCCGCGCGGGCAGATTTCTTCGGCAGGAGGTGAGAACTCTCCAAGAAAGAACAACCCGTTGTCCTCGAAGGGGAGGTTGCGGCAGGAATCCGGCAGCAGACGAACGTTGGCGTCAGGATAGCCGGTGTGCCAACCGGTGTAGGTCACGTTGTCGTAGAGCTGATCCTGGGAATCCCAGCCGAACACTACGTCACAGAAACCAAAACCTTTATCGAGAGCGGAGATAAATTTTTCACGCGCCATGTATTTTCCGCGCAGGATTCCGTCCATATCGAACACGCCGACTTTGACATGGCTTAAACCTCGCTCTTCCACGATTGAACGCGCGTCATTCTCGGATTTAACGTCCCTGGCTTCCATAACCGCTCCT
>JBFHVA010000071.1:0-15127 GCA_041589735.1 Gammaproteobacteria bacterium
GGTGTCGTCAATTGCTAGGGATTGCTCAGCGTATGCTCTGGCCTGCTTCAGATCCTCTGCTGGGTCGTCACTAAAGCCGCTAATCACAGCCATCGCATGACTGTACCCAACCGATGCCAGCGCACCCGCGTACTTCGGGTCCAGTTCAAATGCTTTCAGCCACAGTTGTCGTGCCTGCAGAATGTCGGCTTCCGTGAAATTGAGATAAGTCTGCCGGGCACGAACATAGTAGTCGTAGGCCTCTGGATTGCTCGTCTCCGCGCGCCGCACGCGCCGCTGCTCGCCCTCCGTCAAGGCTACCTCTAACGCGGCGACGACTTTCTCAGCAACCTGGTCCTGGATTGTCAGGATGTCGCTCGGCTCAAGATTGTAACGCTCCGCCCACACATGGTGCCCAGTGAGCGCATCGATTAACTGGGCGTTGAGCCGAATACGGTCTTCCGAGCGCTGGACACTGCCCTCGAGCACATAGCGCACACCGAGTTCCTCCGCCACCCGATGCACCGGCACCGGCTTGCCCTTGTAGGCGAACGTCGAATTGCGCGCGCTCACGAAAAGTTGCGGCACCTTGGCAAGCATTGTGATGATGCCTCCGGTGATTCCGTCCACAAAGTAGTCTTGGTTGGGGTCTCCCGTCATGTTGTCGAACGGCAATACCGCAACCGACGGTTTCTCCGGCAGCGGGAAGGCCATGCGTTCCAAAGACGCTGGCTCTTCTCTTGTCTGCCAGGGTTGCCACCAGGTGATCACCCCCGCGCCGATGACAAGCACAACGGCCGCGGCGATAGCCGCCATGTGGTGCTTCGGCCGTCGAGCCTTCTGACGCACACTAGGTTCAGGCAGTACAGCACCGGGTTTCACGCGGGCATGGTATGCGTTCACTGGCTTGGCAATGTTCTTAACCGTTTGCTCCCCCATGAACTCGTAGTCAAAGGGAAGCTTGTTGCCAACCGCCGTGTGTACCGACTCGGAAATACAAATACCCCCCGGCTCGGCGAGACTCTCCAGTCGCGCCGCCACATTGACGCCATCGCCGTAGATGTCGCCGCGGTCCTCGATGACATCACCCATGTTGACACCAATGCGAAACTGGACCTTACGCTCATCGGGAAGGTCCTCGTTGCGCGCCTTGAGATCATTCTGCATCCGGGCAGCACAAGCGAGCGCATCGGTCACTGCCTCGAACATAGCGAGCACCGCATCACCGGCATAGTGCATGACGCGACCGCCGTGGCGTTCAATGGTGATGCCTATTTGGTCGAGGTAGTCCGCGAGGCGGCGATGGGTTGCGTCTTCGTCATCGCCCGTGAGGCGTGAATAGCCCGCGACATCCGCGTACAGGATGGCGGCGAGCTTGCGTGGAAGTGGCCCTGATTCCATTGGGACACCCTCCGTCCCAAAAGAGCACTGCGGAACTTTATCACGATATTCCGGCGCAGTGGCGAGCAGAACGACTTGAGTCGCCTGTTTAGACGGTATGCTCAGGCACGATAGCTAATACTTTCTTCAAAAATTTCAGGAGCCTCTGCGCGTTTCGAATGTCGGAGATGGAGGCGGAAATGGCCGTTCACGACCCTGTTTTCGAGCTTGTCGTATGTTAGAAATTGGCCGAAAGCGGACTGTCTGCTATCGACCCCAACAGGACCCTCTTGCAGATACGCACTGAGGTCCGCTTTGGAGAACTTGCCCGGCCAATGAAAACACCCCTCACGGCGCCGATTTCGGAGCTACCCATCGCCGTTGCAACGAAATTCCGGTTCCGGGGGCAGCGATCAGCGCTGATTACAAGGGATTGAACCGCATCGATGGATGCTCGATTACGCGAAAAAGGGCAGTTATCCTTCCAGTACTCCCGATAAATAAACAACGCAGCGGGGAGAAACGGCATGAACACGGCAGCAATTCAACTACAGGGCAAGGCCATGGTCGTCGGTGCGAGCGGCGGCATGGGCAGCGCGGTGGCGCGCGCGGTGGCGCGTGCTGGCGTCGACGTCGCGCTGCTCGGCAGGAGCGGGGATAAACTGGCGGCGGTAGCCCGGGACTGTGCCGAGTCAGGCGTCAAGGCATTTCCGATCACCTGCGATATTTCCAGGATCGAAAACCTCGAAAACGTCGCCAGCGACGCTATCGCCAGACTCGGGGGGCTCAATTATCTGATCAACTGCGCCGGCATTTCGGTATCCGGAAAGCTGCACGAGACCGATCTCGCGGGCAGTGATGCGATCCTCGACACCAACCTGCGCGCCCATCTTTATCTGGTGCGCTACGCGGTGCCCGAAATCAACAAAAATCCCGGCGGCGCGGTCATCAAGATCGGCGCCGTCAATCACCCTTACTCCGGGGTCAATACTTATCTCGCGGCCAACCTCGGCAGCGAGGGTTACGCCGAGGCGCTGTTCGAGGACGTGCGCGAGTTCGGCACCAAGGTTTGCAACATCAAGCCCGGCTGGGTCAACACGCCGCTGGTGAAAATGGATGGCATCGATCCCGACCTGATGATCCAGCCCGACGACATCGCGGAAACGGTGTTGTTCATGCTGGCCATGTCCGAAACGGCCTGCCCGACCGAAATCACGATCCTGCCGCAACGATCACCGTATCTCTGAATCGGGATGATTCAGCACGCGCTTCCACGGGGTATTCGCGCCCGATAGCAGCCTGCGGGCACAGATGATACCGGGCCGTAGCGCCCGGCACTGTGGTGGGACGACGTTGCAGATAAATCGGCAAAGCAGACCTTCAAATGACAAAGTCCGAATTCGACGAATGTCTGCAGATGGCCGATTGCGGCCTTTCGTAAAGTCCGCCTCCGACCCAATTGCGACATTTACGTAGGCTGTCTTTCGTGCGACTCAACACCCTCCGGGATGATCACCCACGGCTGCTTGCTCCGGGTCCAGAGGTGAATCTGCGGTTGCAGCCACTTCGTGTCGTCAAGGGTTCCGGGCTTCACCGAGATGGTGCCCTTCCGCCACTCCGGTTGATGGTAAATACGGGTACCACAATCGGGACAAAACGCGCCGACCTTCGCTCGTCCGCTCGGAGAAACTGAACGGTAGATTGCTGGGTCCCCTCTGGTAATCCGAAACGCGGCCTCGTCGACCACCATCGTCATGCCAAATGCGCTACCAGACTGTCGCTGGCAGTCGGTGCAGTGACATGCCACGACCTGTCGTGGCTCGTCGGTGACCTGGTAGCGAACATTGCCACACTGACAACCACCCTGATACTGAGCAGACATCCAAAACCTCCCGTGAGCAAGGTACAGTGCGTATATTCTTCTATCCGCGCAATCGAAACTAGCGACCGCTCATGGCCGATTGCGGCCGTTCGTAAAGTCCGCTTCCGACCCAAAGCGGACATTCCATCGTAGCCGCAAGGAAAAAATTATCCCAGAGATTTGGCGGTATGGTGCGTACATGCTTTGATTGTCTTGGCTGTCCGGACCCAAGAGGCTTGATTCGATGAGTAAGGACGAGACGGAATATACCGACGAATTTGCAGCTGGGCTTGAGCTGATGTGGGGAGAAGGATTCTTGTCGCCCGGTGGTCCGGAGGAGGTCACCTTGATCGTCCGTGGTCTTGACCTTCAAGGAAAGGAAATCCTCGATATTGGATCGGGCCTGGGGGGACCTTCTATGTGCCTAGTTTCACAACACGGTGCGGGTCGTGTGGTGGGTATTGATATTGAGCCACTTAATGTGAAGCGAGCCACCAACTACGCTGCCAAGGCCGGTTTATCCGAAAGGTTGACCTTTCAAACAGTGGACGGGAGCAGTTTTCCGTTTGAAGACGGGTCATTTGACATAATATTCAGTAAGGATGCCATCACGGAGGCGCCAAACAAGGAGAGCCTCTTCTTCGAATCATTTCGAGTATTGCGTCCGAACGGCTGGGTCGCCATGAGCGACTGGTTTCGTGGCTCGGCGCCATTCACCCCGGAAATGAAACGATGGATCAAGGATGTAGGCGTAACCCTGGAAATGACAACACTCGATGAAACGGCCAATCAATTGCGGAGAATGGGCTTTGTGGACGTTCTCATCCAGGATCGAAATGAGTGGTATCAGGACTATTCGAGGCGCGAGGCTGAACGTATGGCGGGAGAGAATCGGCATCGCTTTGAACAGTTGCTCGGAAAAGAGGAAACGGATGACTGGATCAAAGAGACAAAACTCAAATCTGATGTGGTCGCACAAGGTCAGCTGAGACCGGGACATTTGCGAGCGAGAAAGCCATAGTTCCCGTGTGACCTTCCACACGACATCAATGGATGGCCGCTTCTGGCCGAAAGCAGCCACTATCGAGTGCCCGCCTCCGACCCGGACCGGTCACTAGAGGTATGAATGCCCCGATGTCCGCTTCCGGATGTTTAGCAAACCAATGAGCGGGAAAAAACTATTGATCTGCAATCAGGTACGCCGGCAGCCAACCCGAAAGCGCAGCGTTAAACTTCGCAGCGGATTTCGTCGGCATTTTCCCGGTGGACGATGAGCTCACTTTCGAAGCCGAACATGCGCATGTCCTGGATCCGCATGGGATAGAGGATGCCGTCCAGGTGGTCGCATTCGTGCTGCACCACGCGGGCGTGGAAGTCGTCCACCTCGCGCTCGAAGCGCTGGCCCTTGGCGTCGTAGCCCGAATAGCGGATGCGCAGGAAACGCGGCACCACGCCGCGCATGCCGGGAACGCTCAGGCAACCTTCCCAGCCGTCCACCGCGTCGTTGCCGATGGGCTCGATCTCCGGGTTGATGAGCACGGTGCGCGGTATTTCGGGCGCCTCCGGGTAACGTTCGCTGTGCTCCAGGCCGAAGACCACCACCCGCTGGGGGACCCCCACCTGGGGCGCGGCAATGCCGACGCCGCCCTCGGCCTCCATGGTCTCCCACAGATCGGCGATCAGCTCATGGAGCTCGGGCGTATCGAAGACCTTAACGGGCTCCGAGACCCGGAGCAGGTCGGGATCGCCCATTTTCAGCACGCGGCGTACGGCCATTGAAGAAGACTGCCTTGGTTTGAGCCTAAAGATTAGGACAGTTACGGAGCCGGAGCGTTGCGGTGGGCCCGTATGTCGTATGAGGTATATCGTAGATCGGGCGGGAAAGTCGCGCATCTGGTCGCAGAATCGCAAGATTCCGGCGCAATACGCTTCGCTATTGCGCCCTACGCGCTAAGGACGCGCTAACGCGCGGGTTGCCTACTGGATCCCCGCTTCCGCGGGGATGACGGAGGGAGTTAGGGACGCGCAATGATCGCTGCCCGGTGGGGGTGTTCAACTCGGAGGCGAATTCAGAGCACTCGTCATTCCCGCGGAAGCGGGAATCCAGTGACACAAATCTGAAAAAAGGGGCGAAGCCCCGTTTTTCACTTTTCAGGCACTGATTCGCGGGTAAGTGCGCTCCTAAAGGAGGCGTGTAAAAAATAGTGCCTAGCACCATTTTTTGGGGTGGCTCACGCTTGGGGGGCCGCAACCGTTAAAATGCGGGCTTTGACGGGATCGGAAGGACGCGAACGCGATATTTCCATGGCGGGTCACAGCAAATGGGCCAATATCCAGCACCGCAAGAAGGCCCAGGACGCCAAGCGGGGTAAAGCCTTCACCAAGCTGCTTCGCGCCATCACGGTGGCGGTGCGCGAGGCGGGGCCGGATCCGGGCGCGAACGCGCGCCTTCGGCTTGCCTACGACAAGGCGGTGGCGGCCCACGTGCCCAAGGACACCATCGAGCGCGCCATCAAGCGCGCTTCCGGCGAGGATTCCAGCGAGCAGATCGAGCAGGTGCGCTACGAGGGCTACGGCCCGGGCGGGGTGGCGGTGATGGTGGACTGCATGACCGGCAACCGGAACCGGACCGTGGCCGACGTGCGCCACGCCTTCACCAAGTACGGCGGCAATCTCGGCACCGACGGATCGGTGGCCTATCTCTTCACCGAGGTGGGGCAGCTCAGCTATCCCGCGGGCAGCGACGAGAACAAGATCATCGAGGCGGCGCTGGAAGCCGGCGCCGAGGACGTGGTCAACAACGACGACGGCTCCATCGACGTGCTCACCGATCCGCAGGAGTTCACGCGCGTGCGCGAGGCGATGAAGAAGCGAAAGCTCGAGCCGGAGCAGGCGGAAGTCACCATGCGTCCGTCCACCAGCGTAAGCCTGAACGCCAAGGACGCGCAGAAGATGGTCACGCTGCTGGAAATGCTGGAAGAGCTGGACGACGTGCAGCAGGTGTATTCCAACGCCGACATTTCGGAAGAGATCCTGGAAAAAATCGCGTGAAGCACTCATCGACGCGCAGGCGCACAACAAAGGGGACGGTGATCCATGCGCCGTCCCCTTCTTTTATCGAGGCGTCGAGCCGACGCGCGTTCTGCAGCCAGTCGAACCGATGCGCACGGCGCACCCTTCGTGCGACGCCGTGGAGCTTAGGGCGCAACAGCGAAGCGTATTGCTCCAGCAGGCTCAATACTCAATGCGCGCGGCGCACCCTGCATGGCTATTCCGTCATTCCCGCGAAAGCGGGAATCCAGTTAAACAAATTAGTAAAAAGGGGCGAAGCCCCGTTTTCCACATTCAAAGGCCGATTCGGGGGCAAGCCCGCTCCCAAGGGCGTTTGGCATTACCAGCGGGCATCACGACCCCATTCGTCCGTGTCGCCAGGTTTGAGCTCGACAGTTCGCGGCCAAGCATGTCTTCTGCTGCGACAAAACGTAGGGCGCAATAGCGAAGCGTATTGCGCCGGCAAACCTGCTCCTTCGATGCCGTCATGCTGAGCGCGGCGCAACCGGTTCGTATTCTCGGCATCGATCCAGGCTCGCGCCTGACCGGCTACGGCCTGGTAGAAGCCACCGGCGCCGACGTGCGTTTCATCGACTGCGGACTGATCCAGGCCGGCGGCGACGACTTCGCGCTTCGCTTGAAGCGCATCTTCGACGGTCTCGGCCGGATCATCGTCGACAATGCGCCCGAGGAGCTCGCTATAGAAAAGGTGTTCGTGCACCGTAACGTGACCTCGGCGCTGAAGCTCGGCCAGGCGCGCGGCGCCGCGCTGTTGGCCGCGGCGACACGCGAACTCACCGTGTTCGAGTATTCCCCCAACGAGATCAAGCAGGCGGTCACCGGTCGCGGTCACGCGGGCAAGGAGCAGATCCAGCACATGATCCGGGTGCTTTTGAAGCTCAAAGAGGCGCCGGCGGCGGACGCCGCCGACGCGCTGGCCGTTGCCGTGTGCCACGCCCACGTCTCGCAAACGAAGCGCCGGATGGCCAGCGCGATGACGGCGAGAGTTCCATGATCGGCTGGATCGAAGGTCTGCTCAAAGAGAAGCACCCGCCGCACCTGCTGGTGGACGTGAAGGGTGTCGGCTACGAGCTGGAAGCGCCGATGACCACCTTCTACACCCTGCCGGCCCTGGGCGAAACGGTGAAGCTCTACACCCATCAGCTGGTGCGCGAGGACGCGCATCATCTTTACGGCTTTTCCGTTCGCCGGGATCGCGACGTGTTCCGGATGCTGCTTCGGGTGAGCGGCGTCGGCGCCAAGATCGGGCTCGCCATTCTCTCCGGCATGGACGTCAACGCCTTTTCCCGCTGCGTGTTCGAAGGCGACACCGGGAGCCTTTCCAAGCTGCCCGGCATCGGAAAGAAGACCGCCGAGCGCCTGGTGATCGAGATGCGCGACCGCCTGGACCGGGCCGACGGCGCCGTGGCGGTGTCGGTTCCCGGGTCGGCTCAGGTTCCGCCGCCCGCCGATCCGGTGGGCGAGGCGGTCAGCGCGCTGGTGTCCTTAGGATTCAAGCCCCAGGAAGCGAGCCAGCGGGTGCGCGCGGTGCCGAGCGACGGGCTGGTGTGTGAAGAGATCGTGCGACTGGCGCTTCAGTCGTTGGTAAAGTAGCGAATTAGGCTCGGGCAAAGGCGGCGATTGCCTCATTTCGCCCGGCTTGGAACCGCAATCGGCCACAGGGGGGACAGAGAATTTCCACCAGCCGAGCGCACAATGACGGTGCCACCCCGGCAAAACGGGCCGCGGACAGGGACTTTTTAGGCTGACTGAAGGTTAATGGACACGGAACGACTGGTCTCGCCTACGGCGAGCGCCCACGACGCCGCCATCGAGCGCAGCGTCAGGCCGAAAAAGCTGGAGGAGTTCGTCGGCCAGCACGCGGTGCGCGAGCAGATGGAGATATTCATCACCGCCGCCGGCAATCGCGGCGAGGCCCTGGATCACCTGCTCATCTTCGGGCCCCCGGGACTGGGAAAGACCACCCTCGCCCACATCGTCGCCACCGAGCTGGGCGTGAATCTGCGCCAGACCGCGGGTCCTGTGCTGGAGCGATCCGGCGATCTGGCGGCGCTGCTCACCAACTTAGAGCCCCGGGATGTGCTCTTCATCGACGAAATCCATCGCCTGAACCCGGTGGTGGAGGAAATCCTCTACCCGGCGATGGAGGACTACCAGCTCGACATTGTCATCGGCGAGGGCCCGGCCGCGCGCTCGATCAAGCTCGAGCTGCCGCCCTTCACCCTGGTGGGGGCCACCACCCGCGCCGGGATGCTGACCTCTCCCTTAAGGGATCGCTTCGGCATCGTGCAGCGGCTCGAGTTCTACGACGAGGGGGACCTGGCCCGGATCCTGGAGCGATCGGCGCGGATCCTGGAGGTGGACTTGACCGCCGGAGGGGCGGTGGAGCTCTCCAGGCGCTCCCGCGGCACCCCGCGGATCGCCAACCGGCTGCTCAGGCGGGTGCGCGACTATGCCGAGGTCAAGGCCGATGGGCGCATCACCGCCGACATCGCCGAGAAGGCGCTCAAGATGCTGGACGTGGACGGGGAAGGGTTCGACGTCATGGACCGCAAGCTCTTGATGGCGGTGCTGCAGAAGTTCGACGGTGGACCGGTGGGCGTCGACAACCTGGCCGCCGCCATCGGCGAGGAGCGGGTCACCATCGAGGACGTGCTCGAGCCCTTCCTGATCCAGCAGGGCTATCTGATGCGCACCCCCCGCGGGCGCGTCGCCACCCGCAGCGCCTGGCTGCACTTCGGAATGGAGCCGCCGGCGATTGCCGTGGATCAGACCGTCCGCGACCTGTTCGCGGGGAAGTGACGCCCGCGTGTGCTTCACGGGGCGTACCAGACAGGCAAAGGACATCGCAGACACGGAAACGGATTTGTCAGCGAATTCCTTCATCTTTCCGGTCCGCGTGTATTACGAGGACACCGACGCCGCTGGCATTGTCTATTACGCGAACCACCTCAAGTTCATGGAGCGCGCCCGCACCGAGTGGCTGCGAAGCTTTGGGCTGGAGCTTCCCGATTTGAAGGACCGGCACGGGGTGCTTTTCACGGTGGCGAAACTCGCGCTCGAATACAAAAAGCCGGCGCTTTTCAACGACACGCTTATCGTGAGCGTGGAACTGGACCGCATGGCGCGGTCGTACTTCGACTT
This sequence comes from Gammaproteobacteria bacterium, assembly GCA_041589735.1. GTDB lineage: Bacteria > Pseudomonadota > Gammaproteobacteria > HK1 > HK1 > CAMYJH01. The sequence goes on from JBFHVA010000071.1 coordinate 9,437, forward strand.
GACCCAAAAGGTCAGCCGCAGCGACCAAGAACTCATCTGCAGGGGCACTGTCAGAATCGCCTGCGTAGACGCGGGCACGCTCAAGCCTCGGGGGATGCCGCAAAAGCTCATTACGGAGTTTCAACGTGCAATTTGATCATTCGCTACTCGGCCTAGTCGTCAACGCGAGCGTGATCGTGCAGATCGTGATGCTGATCCTGCTGATCGCGTCGGTGGTGTCGTGGACGCTGATCTTCACCAAGCGCGCCGGCATCCTCCGCGCTCGGCGCGCCGCCAACACGTTTGAGGACGACTTTTGGTCGGGCAAGGATCTGGTAAAGATCTACAAGCGGATCAACGAGGACACCCACGAGCCGACGGGCATGGAGCGGATCTTCCACGCCGGGTTCAAGGAATTCGCGAGGCTTCGCAACCAGAGCGGGATCCAGTCGGCGGCGATCCTCGACGGGACCCAGCGCGCCATGCGCGTGGCTTTGAGACGGGAGGTGGATGACTTGGAATTGCATCTGCCGTTTCTCGCCACCGTGGGTTCCACCAGCCCCTACATCGGCCTGTTCGGCACCGTGTGGGGGATCATGAACTCCTTCCGCGCGCTGGGTAACGTGACCCAGGCGACCATCTCCATGGTGGCCCCCGGCATCGCCGAGGCGCTGATCGCCACCGCCATGGGACTGTTCGCGGCCATTCCCGCGGTGATTGCCTACAACCGGTACGTCAACGATGTCGAGCGGCTGCACAACCGCTACGACACTTTCGTCGAGGAGTTCTCCAGCATCCTCGCGCGCCAGACCCACGTTGCGGGGAACGATTAACCCCGAAGCGGGGCCAAATTCGTTTAAACAGCAAACTCAGGCACTGAATCACCATGGCAAGACAACGAGATCGCAAGCGGCCGATATCCGAAATCAACGTCGTGCCGTACATCGACGTGATGCTGGTGCTGCTGGTTATCTTCATGATCACGGCGCCGCTTCTGACCCAGGGGGTCCGGGTGGATCTGCCCAAAACCGACGCCAAGGTGGTGGACACGACCACCTCCGATCCCCTGGTGGTGAGCGTCACCGCAGAGGGTGACTACTACCTCAACTACGGCGAAGATCAGAACTCGCCGGTGACCACCGAAGTTCTGGTGAACCGCGTCAGCGCGCTCCTTCGCCACCGGCCCAACATGCAGGTGCTGGTCAAGGGCGACCGCAGCGTGCCCTACGGCGACGTGGTGCTGGCCATGGCGCTGCTGCAAAAAGCCGGCGCGGAGAGCGTCGGACTGATCACCGATCCCCCGGAAAAAGCGCGCAAATGAAGCTCCGCCGTTTCTTCGACAACACCACGGCAGTGATCCTTGCCATCATCGTGCACCTGATCCTGGGTGCGCTGCTGGTGGTGAGCTTCGACTGGCTCCCGGCGTCGGTGTCCGCGCCGCCCCAGGGCGAGCCGGTGAACGCGGTGGTGATGGACGAGACCCGCGTGATCGAAGAGCTGGAGAAGATCAAAAAAGAGGAGGAGGTAAAGAAGCAGCAGGAAAGGGAGCGCCTGGAAAAGCTCGAAACGGAGGCCGAGAAGGCGAGAAAGCAGCGCCTTGAGGAAGAGATGCGCTTGGCCGAGCTTCAAAAGCGGCTGGTCGAGGAAAAGCGCAGCCACGAAGAAAATTTGAGAAAAGAACAGCAGCAGGAGGCGGAACGCTTAGCCGAGATCAGGCGCATGAAGCTCGAGGAGCAGGAGCAGTTAAAGAAGCTCGAGGAAGAAAGACAAAAGCTCACCCAGGCGCGGAAAGAAGAGGCCGAACGCCTGGCGGTGCTGGCGGCGAAGCAGCGCGAAGAAGCGGAGCTCAAAGAGAAAGCGGAAGCCGAGCGCCAGCGCATGGAAGCGGAGCGCCAGCTTGCCGACGAGGCCAGGCGCAGAGCGGAAGAGGAAAAGAAACGCATCGAGGAACAGGCACAACTCGCCCGCGAGGCCAAGCAGAAGGCGGAAGAAGAACGCCGCAAGGCCGAAGAAGAGCATAAGCGCGCCGAGGCCGAGCGCATCAAGGCTGAAGCCGAACGCAAGCGCAAAGAGGAGGAAGCCCGCCAGCGCGCCGAAGCGGAGAAAAAACGCAAAGCGGAAGAGGCAAGACGTGCCGAGGAAGAGCGCAAGCGTAAAGAAGCCGAAGCGCAAATGCTGTCCGAGCTTCAAGCTGAGCAGGCAAGCCTGGACGCCGCCGCGCTCAGTTTGCGCAACCGTCTGCAGGCCGAATATATTTCTCAGATCCAGTCCGCCGTGGAGCGCAGGTGGATCCGGCCGGCGGACACCGGCAAGGACCTGGAGTGTGAGGTGCTTGTCTCCCAGATCCCCGGCGGCGAGGTGGTGCGCGTCGAGATCAGTCGAAGCAGCGGCAACGTGGCGTTCGATCAGTCGGTGGTGAACGCCATCTGGAAGGCGTCGCCGCTGCCGCAACCCAAGGATCCGTCGCTTTTTTCAAGAAATCTGCAGTTTGTATTCGACCCGGAGGGTTAATCCTTGTCTTCAGTCTTAAAAAGACTCGCTTTTTTGCTTTTTGTCGCCTGCGCATCCGCCCAGGCGCAGGACGACGTGCTCAGGATCCGCATCACCCAGGGCATCGAAGGGGCGCAGCCGATTGCCATTGCGCCTTTTTCCTGGAACGGGGGCAACATTCCGCCGCCGACGGACATGGCCCAGGTGATCGCGGACGATCTCGCACGCAGCGCGCGCTTTGCGCCGATTCCTTTTTCCGAGCTGCCTTCGAAGCCTACGACCGCCGAGCAGGTCAACTTCCAGGACTTTCGCATGCTGGGCACGCCCAATCTGGTCATCGGCCGCCTCACGCAGGGGGCCAACAACCGCTTCGTGGCGGAGTTCCGGCTGTTCGACGTCTTTCGCGCACAGCAGATCACGGGATTCCAGGTGGAATCGAGCGCCGCGGATCTCAGACGCAAGGCGCATCAGTTCAGCGACATCATTTACGAGCGCTTGACCGGTGATCGGGGCGCCTTCGACACCCGCATCGCCTATATCACCGAGCACAAGCTGGGCGATCCCAAGCGGCGCTACCGGCTGATTGTCGCCGACAGCGACGGATTCAATCCGCAGCCGACGCTGCAATCCCCGGCGCCCATTCTCTCGCCGAGCTGGTCGCCGGACGGGCAGCAGCTGGCCTATGTGTCCTTCGAGCAGGACCGTCCGCGGATTTACATTCAGGAGCTCGCCACCGGCACGCGCCGCATGGTTGCGGACTACCCGGGCCTGAACAGCGCGCCCACTTTCTCGCCGGACGGCTCGCGGCTCGCCATGACGCTGTCCAAGGACGGCAACCCCGAGATCTATTTGCTCTATCTCGGCAGCAACCGGCTGCAGCGGCTCACCAACAATCCGGCCATCGATACCGAGCCCGCCTGGGCGCCAGACAGCCGCTCCATCATCTTCACCTCCGACCGCGGCGGCACGCCCAACATCTATCGCGTGCCCATTACCGGCGGTCGCGAAGAAAGGTTGACCTTCGAGGGCCGATACAACTCACGCGCTACGTTCTCCCCGGAAGGAACGAAGATTGCTTTTGTTCACCAGGTTCAGGGCCGCTTCAGTATCGCAACGCTCGATATGGAAAACGGTGCGCTTCGCGTACTGACCGACACGCGGCTGGACGAGTCGCCCAGTTTCGCGCCGAATGGGAGTATGATCCTGTATGCTACGAGTGATGATGAAGGCTCGTCGCTGGCCGCGGTTTCTACCGATGGCCGAGTGCGCCAAAGGCTTGGCGTGGCCCTCCAGGTGGTGCGGGAACCGGCCTGGGGACCGTTCAGAAATCCTTGAAGTGGTCGTTAACATATTGACGCAAACGGCAAAATAAGCCGGCCGATTCAAATCTGACCTCCAAAGGGACGTAAACAGACTACTTTTAAGTCAACGGAAATCGAGTAAGGAGCTATCCATGCATTACCGGATAATGAAATTTGCCCTCATCCTCGCATCTGCCGCGGCGCTGGCCGCATGTGAGGGAACCGTTGGTACGCAGGAAGGGGCGACCACGGGCACCGAGGTGGGTTCGGCCTCTTCAAGTACTCCGAGCGCTGTCATGCCGAGCACCGGCTTTCAGGGCCATCCGCTGGATGACCCCGCGAGCATGCTTTCCAGGCGCACGGTGTACTTCGATTTTGACAAGAGCGAGATCAAGCCCGACGCGCGGAGCATCATCGAAGCTCACGCCAAGTATCTGTCGGAAAACCGCTCGGCCTCCGTCACCCTGGAAGGTCATGCCGACGAGCGCGGCACGCGCGAGTACAACGTGGCGCTGGGCGAGCGACGCGCCAACGCGGTACGGCAGCTGATGAGTCTGCTGGGCGCTTCTGGACAGCAGCTCCGAACGGTGAGCTACGGTGAAGAGCGACCGGTGTGCACCGAGCACAACGAGTCGTGCTGGTCGCAGAACCGCCGCGTCGAGATCATTTACAGGACTCGATAAAACGGTACCAACTATGCTCAAGCGCTTCGACGGTCTCTCGAAGATTGGCGCTGTCGCCATCGCCGTCGCAATGTCCGGGCCCGCCGCCGCCCAGGCGCCGGTCCAGGACAATGCCAAGCTCGGGGAGCGGATTGACCGGCTGGAGCAGCTCGTCAGCAGCGAAACGCTGATCGAGATGCATCAGACGGTGCAGGCGCTGCAGCGGGAGGTGCAGAGCCTGCGCGGAGAGGTGGAACTACAGGGGCACACGCTGTCGCAGATCAAGCAGCGGCAGCGGGAGCTCTACCTGGACATCGACCGACGCTTGCAGCAGATGGAAACGGGGAAGGCGGGAGCCTCGGCACCCGCCCCTTCCTCCGCTGCGCCGGCAATGCAGCCCGGCGTTCCGGCACAGCCAGGGACGACCACCGCGGCGGTGTCGCCGGGTCAGGTTTCTACCACCATGCCCCCGGTGGACTCTGCCGAGGAGCAGCGCAGCTATCAGGCCGCCTTCGACCTGCTCAAATCCGGCCGCTACGATCAGGCCACCCAGGCGTTCCAGGACTTTCTTGCCAAGTATCCCTCCGGCCAATACGCCGACAACGCCAACTACTGGCTGGCCGAGGCGTACTACGTCACGCGCAAGTTCGAGCCGGCTTTGAAGCAATTCGAATCACTGGTTGCGGATTATCCGCAAAGCCAGAAGCTCACCCACGCGCTGCTCAAGATTGGATACATTCACGACGAGCTCGGTCAGCGCGAGCAGGCCGAGCAGGTTCTCGATGATCTCATCAAACGTTTCCCTGACTCCACCGCAGCGGGACTTGCGCGCAAGCGATTGCAGCGGATCCGAAGCGGCTGAAGTCGCGCCTGTCCGGCGCCGAGTTCTGACGCTCAAACCCGAATCGATATCTTGATTTATTGTGCAAGAGTGCCTGGCTCAACGCGTTCGGCGGTTTCCCCTCCCCTCGCTACGAAGGGGGAGAACGATGCGAGGGGCCCGGAAGGGAGGGGGTGTAGACAAGGAGCTTTTAGCGAAATCGATCGGCGAACGCGCCACTGCGGCATACAACGCCCTTGGTGAATCGAAGCCGCAAAGCTGAGCAATTTTCGGAAACGGCCTAGAGCCTATCTCAAAATTGCTGTGCTTAGTCTGACGGCGTTTAAAACAGTCTCAAACTGCTCATTTACTATCGTGTAAACTCCGCTTTGTCGCCTGTTTTTGCCTTGTCTTATCCAAGCTAGCTAATCCTGAGATA
>JBFHVA010000072.1:0-15025 GCA_041589735.1 Gammaproteobacteria bacterium
GGCCTGGTTCATATAACGGGCTCGAATTTCCTTCGCCAGCTGGGTTACCGCCATGGCGTAGAGCGGGCTGTGGTTGTAACGAGTAATGGCGTAGAAGTTACGCTGCACCACCCAATATTCGCTGCCGTCGACGAGATCGAGTTCAAGAAGAGCAACGCGCGCGTCGGCCGGCACATCATTGATCATCCTCACCCCATGGGCGTCGAGATCCTGAAGCGGAATATCAGGATTCAGGCCCTTCTTCAGCAGCACCTTGTAGCCGTCTCCGCTGACCGAGGCGGGAACCGCGATGCCTCCCTCCGCTTTCCAACCGTGTTTGCTTAGATAGTTGGCCACGCTGCCGATGGCGTCCATCGGGTTGGCGATGAGGTCCCGGGATCCGTCGCCGTCAAAGTCCACCGCGTAGCGCCGGTAGCTGCTAGCGATGAACTGGGGCACGCCCATGGCGCCCGCGTAGGAGCCTCTGACAACCAGCGGGTCGAGGCGTTCTTCCCGTGACAGAAGTAGAAATTGCTGAAGCTCAGAGCGAAAAAATTTGGCGCGCTTTGGATACCTGAACCCGAGGGTTACCAGAGAATCAAGCACTCGTATACGGCCGGCGCGTTCTCCGTAAAGTGTTTCGACGCCGATGATGGCAACGATGATTTCTGCCGGAACGCCGTATACCTCCTCTGCCCTGGCGAGCGTCTCGCGCTGCGATTTCCAGAATTGAACGCCTTTCTCAATTCGAGTCTCGTTGAGAAATATAGGTCGATACTCGTACCAGGGTTTAGCTTCAGCGGGTCGTGAGATCAGCTCAATCACTTTAGGCAGCACCTGCGCCTGAGCAAGTATCTCTCTAAGCTCAGAAGGCGGATAACCGTGGCGTTCCTCCATTTCCTGAATGAACGGGGCTATCTCTGTCGAATCATCCAGCGACCCACGCTGGTGGGCATCAACTGTCGCCGCGCTGGTGCAAGCGGAGATCACTATTGAAGACAACATGGTAAGGAACGGGCGAATGACGCAGGTTACACCCGTGAATTTAATTCGGCGTTCAACCACCAGGTATCACTCCAGCTCAGTTTGATAAAAGTCTTCTGTGCGTATGGATTGACATCAGTACTCCGAAGGCCGCCATCACGGTGACCAGCGAAGTTCCACCATAGCTGATGAGCGGTAGCGGAAGTCCCACCACCGGCAGCATACCGCTGACCATTCCCAAGTTAACGAAGACGTAGATGAAAAACGTGAGGATCAAGCTCCCCCCCAGCAGGCGACCGTAGGAATCCTGTGCCTGGGCGGCAATGTAGAGCCCCCTGAAGACTACGAAAAGATAGACCGCAAGCAGAAGCGCGACGCCGAGCAATCCGAACTCCTCGCTCAAGACGGCGAATACGAAGTCCGTGGACCGCTCGGGGAGGAAATCCAGCTGGCTCTGAGTGCCGTTCAACCATCCCTTACCGTATACGCCGCCGGAACCGATGGCGATTTTCGACTGGATGATATGGTAGCCGGCTCCAAGGGGATCCTGCTCGGGATCGAGAAAGGTCAGCACCCGGCGGCGCTGATAATCGTGCATCACCTGCCACATGGCCGGCGCGCTCGCCGCCAAAACGAGTAGCAGACCCAGTATCAACCTCCATCTCATGCCCGCCAGAAAAAGTACGAATCCGCCGGAGCAGGCGATGAGCAGCGCGGTGCCGAGATCGGGTTGTCGCACGATGAGAAAGGTGGGCACGATGGCAATCAGTGCGGCCACGAAAACCTGCAGCGTCCGCGGCGGCAGGGTTCGCTCGGCAAAAAAATACGCAACCATCATCGGCACTGTCAGCTTGGCAAGCTCGGATGGCTGAAAGTTGATCGGCCCCAGACGCAGCCACCGCTGCGCTCCCTGCGCAACGTCGCCGATGTACAGTACCGCCACCAGCAAACCCAGTCCGGCCAGGTAAAGCCACGGCGACCAGTGAAATAAGTGTCGTGGATTGATCTGAGCGACTGCCAGCATCACGCTGAATGCAACAACCAGGCGGACGGCTTGGCGAATTACGGTGCCGGTGGACTCGCCGCCCGCGCTGTAGAGCACCATCAGGCCGATCCCAGAGAGCGTCACCAAGCCGATGAGCAGCGGCAGGTCCAGGTGAAGGCGTTGCGATAGGGTTCGAGTTTCCTGCATCGTTTCTCAGCGAATGAAGAGCGGCAAAATCGAATGCTTCGCGTCCGCAGACGATAAGTGCAGTGCGTTACGCATGCTCAATGCGCCTGTTGCGGGATCATGGGAGTGGACCTTCCCGCAGTGAGCATCGGACCGTCGTCGGGGCCCCGCTCTTTGAGGGTGTTGAGGTAATAATCAATCACCTTTCTCGCGATAGGCGCTGCCGAACGGCTGCCGCTGCCGCCATTTTCCGCCACTACCGCCACCGCAATCTGCGGCTTGTCCACGGGCGCAAAGGCGATGAAGAGACCATGGTCTCGCAGGCGTTTTTCTACTTCCTCCTCTTCGTATTCCTCGTTCTGCCCCACGCTGAACACTTGCGCCGTGCCGGTTTTACCCGCCATCTGGTAGGTAGCGCCGATGCTGATCCGCCTCGCGGTCCCCCGAGGCCCGTGAACCACCTGTCTCATGGCATCAACGATGTTGTCCCAGTTTTTTGCCGAAATGGGCTCGATAATTGCCGGCGGATTGGGGTCGGGCTCGATCGGCTCCAGAGTGGTGGGGTCCACCCTCCGGAGCAGCACCTCGGGCTTGAGCCGTAAACCCCTCATCGCCAGTGTGGCGGTAGCCGAGGCAAGCTGCAGCGGCGTCGCCAACATGAAGCCCTGGCCGATCCCCGTTATTAAGGTTTCTCCCGGATACCATGGTTGATTGCGGCTCTGTCGCTTCCACTTGGCAGACGGCATCAGTCCATCACTTTCACCTCTAAGATTGATACCGGTTAGGCTGCCAAAGCCAAACTGGATCATGAAATTGTGCATACGCTCGATGCCCAAGTTCTGGGAAAGCACGTAGAAATAGACGTCGCAGGATTCCACGATGGCCCGATTCAGATCCACGTGACCATGTCCCCCCTTTTTCCAGTCCCGGTAGCGCCGCTCCTTCCCCGGCAGCTGGAAGTAGCCGTTGCAGTAGGTGGACTCGTATGCCTGTTCCAGCTTGTGTTCAAGCCCCGCCAGCCCGAAGAAAGGCTTCACCGTGGAGCCAGGCGGATACTGGCCGTTTATGGCGCGATTGAACAGCGGCCGGTCGGGAGAGTTGATAAGCGTGTCATAGGTCGCTCTATCGATGCCGTCGACAAAAAGATTCGGGTCGTAGGTAGGAACGCTGACCAGTGCCAGAACGTCGCCGCTAGCCGGTTCGATTGCCACCACCGCGCCGTTCTCTTCTCCCAGCGCCTGCTCCGCGACCGCCTGCAGACCCACGTCTATGGTGAGGTAGAGACTACTCCCGGGAACGGGATCCTTACGCTGCAGAACCCGCAACGTTCGACCCTGGGCGTTGGTCTCAACGTGCTGATAGCCCACCGTCCCGTGCAGCAGATCCTCAAACGCCTGCTCCACGCCGGTCTTACCTATATGGGCCGTGGCGCGATAGTTTGAGGTATCGATGGACTGAAGCTCTTCCTCGTTGATGCGTCCTACGTAACCGATGAGATGCGAGCCGATTTCCGCCAGCGGATAGTCCCGGCTCAGTCGGGCCTGTACGTCGACGCCAGGGAACAGGTGGCGATTGACCGAGAATCTGGCGACCTCTTGCTCGTTCAATCGGTATCGAAGCGGAAGGCTGTCAAACCGACGCTTCTTCTTCAGCAGCTCGCGGAACCTTGTCTCGTCATCTTCTGAAATCGGGATGATTCGCCGCAGATTTTCGATAAGCCCGTCGATATCCTCCACCGCTTCGGGCACCACCTCGAGGCTATAGGTCGGGACGTTCTGTGCGATGACGGTGCCGTTTCGATCGAACACCAGTCCGCGGGTAGGAGCCACAGGGACGATTTTGACACGGTTGTCTTCAGATAGAGTTGCGAAGTGCTCGTAACCGACCACCTGAAGCTGAAACATTCGCACCAGTATCACCACGGAAAGGCAGGCGATGAGCACGCAGCAGATGACCACACGGGCTTTGATCAGCTGCGCCTCCTGGGCGATATCCTTGATTGTGAGAATGGGCCTCACGAGAATCGAAACCAAATGCTGCGCGCGGGATGGCTAGTTGCGCATTCGCTGCTGCCCAATCGGACCAAGCTGTTATCCGCGGCCATCATGAAAATCAAGTGACCTGATACTTTCGCCGCAGATCTCGCAATACAACGAAAATCCAGGGCCAAAGAACCATGCTGATAAGCGGCGACGCCCAGTAAGCGGAAAAAGACACCGGCATTCCCTGAATGCCGTTGATCCAGAGGATCAGAACCTGATGGATGAAGGCGAGACCAAATACGGTAACGCCCTGCTGCCAAAGCGGCAGCACCCGAACTCGCTGATAAAACTGGAGTGTGATGAAGGCGACGACGCTAAGCGCCAGCGCGTTTTGTCCGAGCAAAGTACCGGAAAGCACGTCGAGAAAGATACCCAGAGTGAAAGCCACCATAATGCCGATCCGCTCGGGCAGGGCCATACACCAGTAGATGAGCACCAGGGCCACCCATGCGGGACGCCAGATCCCGGCCCAGTCGGGCATCGGCAGAGCCATCAGCATCAGGGCCATAATGAAGCTCATGACTATCACCCAGCTTCCGCTCTGTTTCTGCTGGCTCATGGAATGATTGCTCCAGGATTGGCACCCTCAGACGATTCGCCTCCTTCCGCCGGCCAAACCAAGAGCACCTCGCGGTTTCTCTCCAGCCTTGCCGTGGGCTCGACCTTGACTGAAGCGAAAGGACGGCCGCGGTCACGGTCAATGCTGATGATGTGCCCCACCGGATAACCCGAGGGAAAACGTCCGCCCAATCCCGACGTAACCAGCAGATCACCCACCCTGAGGTCCGCGTTATTGGGAATGTGGAGCAGCTCAAGCAGGTTTTGCGGTCCGGTGCCGACGGCTACGGCTCGATAGCCGCTTCGATGAACCTGCACCGGCAGGGCATGACTGGGATCTGTTATCAACAGCGCGTTGCTGGAGAAAGGACCCGCCTGAACGACCTGTCCCATGACTCCGTTGGAGTCAATCAGCGACTGTCCGGAGAAGACGCCGTGACGCGTCCCCTTGTTTAAGACGATGCGGCGCGCGAAGGGATCCATGTCCACGGACAGCAGCTCTGCGATCAGCACCCTGTCGCCCACCTTGATGGAAGAATCCAGCAGGCTTCTGAGCCTGCGGTTCTCCGCTTCCAGCTCGGCGTATTTTTCCAGACGCGAATGAATGCGCAGGTTTTCGCGCCGCAATCGGTAGTTCTCGTTCAGAAGCGCTGAACGGGAAGTCACCGTTTCGGCCAGCCAGGTGCCTACCTGAATGGGCAGATCCACCGCGTACTGCAACGGATAGACGATTGTGGCAAGGACGCCGCGAAGGGATTCCAGGTGGCGTCCTTTATGGTCGGCCGTCATCAGCGCAATGGAGACGATTAAGACCGCGACCAGCCGCGCCAGGGCCGAGGGACGACGAAAGAAGAGCGGCTTTATCGGATTAATGGCAAAGCTCCGTCGCTAAAAGGTAATCAATCTCCGATGCCTGCCAGGACTTATTCTGTTGCGAATACGTCGACGCCTTTTTCGTCGACCATTTCCAATGCGCGTCCGCCTCCGCGCGCGACACAGGTGAGCGGGTCCTCGGCTATGATGACGGGAATGCCTGTTTCCTCCATCAGCAAACGGTCGATGTCCTTCAGCAGTGCCCCGCCGCCGGTGAGTACCATGCCGCGTTCAGCGACGTCCGCGCCGAGCTCGGGAGGAGTTTGCTCCAGAGCGGTTTTTACCGCGCTGACGATTCCGGAAAGCGGCTCCTGCAGCGACTCGAGAATTTCATTGCTGTTGAGCACGAAACTACGCGGTATGCCCTCGGCAAGATTGCGACCCCGCACTTCGATTTCCTTGACCTCGTTGCCGGGGTATGCGGAACCGATTTCGTGCTTGATGCGTTCCGCAGTGGCTTCGCCGATGAGGGTGCCATAGTTTCGCCGGATATAGTTGATGATGGCCTCATCGAAGCGATCACCACCGATGCGCACCGATTCCGAGTAGACGATGCCGTTCAGGGAAATCACGGCGACCTCGGTGGTTCCGCCGCCGATGTCCAGCACCATTGAGCCGCTGGCCTCGCTCACCGGCATGCCGGCACCGATGGCGGCCGCCATGGGTTCCTCGATAAGGTAGACCTCGCGGGCACCGGCCCCGGCGGCGGACTCGCGAATTGCGCGTCGCTCCACCTGGGTGGATCCGCAGGGCACGCAGACCAGCACGCGGGGACTGGGACGCAGGAACTTAGCTTCGTGAGCCTTGCGGATGAAGTGCTGCAGCATCTTCTCCGTCACCGTAAAGTCCGCAATCACGCCGTCCTTGAGCGGGCGAATCGCCTGGATATTGCCCGGCGTGCGTCCCAGCATGCTCTTGGCGGCTTCGCCCACCGCAGCGATATTTTTGGCCCCGCCCGGCCCGCGTTCCTGGCGGATGGCCACTACCGACGGCTCGTTGAGGACGATGCCCTTGCCTCGGGCGTAGATGAGAGTGTTGGCTGTACCCAGATCTATCGAAAGGTCATTCGAAAAAAGCCCGCGAATTCTCTTGAACATAGTCCCTCATGCCTGTTTCTAAGCGCATTACCATTGCCGCAAACCGGCGAGTATAATTTGGCGGCGCCTCGCGCCGAAACCCGCCTCGCGGGAGCGAACGGACACAGCAATGGTGGCCCCCCTCAATCCATTGTAATGTAGCAGTGGGTACCCATATCAGCAACTATTTTAGGTAGTTAAGCCCGATTTCTAACGGTCGTTCGAAGCTTTGAGCCTAGACAGGGAAGAAGTTCTAAAGATTGCCCATCTGGCCCGACTGGGCGTCGAAGATGTCGAGGTCGACCGCTATGCGGACGAGCTTTCCAACATCCTCGCGCTGGTGGATCGCATGAACGCCGTGGATACCTCCGGCGTGACGCCCATGGCGCACCCACTCGACGGCACCCAGAGGCTTCGTCCCGACGAGGTTAAGGAAATCGACCAGCGGAACGCGTTTCAGAAGATTGCCCCGGCGGTGAGCGACGGACTTTACCTCGTCCCGAAGGTCATCGAGTGATCCCATTTGAAACCCATCCGTCGGTCGTTGCGCATGGGCGGCCGGCGCATACACGTGACCCGCGCCCGACCGCCGCTCGGCAATAAGAAATCAAAAAACCGATATGCATCTCAAATCCGTATCCGAGCTTTCAAATGCGCTGCGCGAGAAAAAGGTAAGCAGCCGTGAGCTGACCGCGCATTTTCTGAAAAGGATCGAGGAAAAAAATCCGGAACTGAATGCGTTCATCACTGTTACGCGGGATCAGGCGCTTAAGGAAGCCGATCAAGCTGACGCATTGATCGCACGTGGTGAAGTCGGACCGCTCACTGGTGTTCCACTCGCTCACAAGGATCTTTTTTGCACCCTAGGCGTTCGTACCTCATGCGCGTCGAAAATGCTCGACAATTTTATCGCTCCGTATGACGCAACTGTGGTACAGCGCTGCCGTGATCAAGGCTTGGTCATGGTGGGCAAAACCAACATGGACGAGTTCGCCATGGGTTCGTCAAACGAGAACAGCTATTACGGCCCGGTGCACAACCCGTGGTCGCTGGACCGCGTGCCCGGCGGATCCTCCGGCGGCTCCGCCGCCGCGGTAGCGGCAAGGCTGGTGCCGCTTGCCACCTGCACCGATACCGGCGGCTCCATTCGTCAGCCGGCGTCGCTTTCTGGCATCACCGGCATCAAACCCACTTATGGCCGCGTTTCCCGCTACGGCATGATCGCCTTCGCGTCCAGCCTGGATCAGGGCGGCGCCATGGGCTTGAGCGCGGCCGACACAGGGCTTCTGCTCAGCGCCATGGCGGGATTCGATGAGCGTGACTCGACCAGTCTCGCGCGCGACCAGGAGCAATTCTCCGACGGCCTTGAAGCACCGTTGAACGGGCTGCGAATCGGACTGCCCAGGCAGCACTTCGGCGAAGGTCTGGACCCGCAGGTCGGCGCCTGCGTTCAAGCGGCGATCGACGAATACGAGCGCTTGGGCGCGAAAATCGTCGAAGTCGATCTCGAGAACACGGATTTATCCATACCGGCCTACTACGTCGTCGCCCCCGCAGAGGCGTCGTCGAATCTGGCGCGCTACGACGGCGTGCGTTTCGGACACCGTGCCGAAAACCCGCAGGGACTGGAGGACTTCTACAAACGAAGTCGCAGCGAGGGTTTCGGCGCCGAAGTCAAGCGCCGCATCATGATTGGCACCTACGTGCTTTCCGCCGGCTATTACGACGCTTATTATCTGAAAGCGCAGCAGCTTCGGCGAATCATCAAGGACGACTTTCAGCGGGCATTTGAACAGGCGGACGTGCTCATGGGACCGACGTCGCCAAGCGTTGCCTTTCGACTCGGAGAGAAGCTCGACGACCCGGTGACCATGTATCTTTGCGATATCTATACCAATGCCGTGAATCTCGCCGGGCTTCCGGCGATATCGATTCCGGCAGGCTTCGTCGAAGGCATGCCCGTGGGCCTGCACATCATCGGCAACTATTTCGAAGAATCCCGTCTGCTGAACGTGGCTCACCGTTACCAGCAGGTCACGGACTGGCACACGCGGGTCCCGCCGGGGTTCGAATAGGGTCGCGCGGCGTATGGATTGGGAACCCGTCATCGGCCTGGAGCTGCACGCGCAGCTGTCTACCAAGAGCAAAATTTTTTCAGGCGCATCAACGGCTTATGGGGCAGCGCCCAATACCCAGGCGTGCGCCGTGGACCTCGGGCTGCCGGGAGTGCTGCCGGTGCTGAATGCCGAGGCGGTGCGCATGGCGGTCAAGTTCGGAGTTGCCATCAATGCCAAAATTTCGCCCCGATCGGTGTTCGCGAGAAAAAACTATTTCTACCCGGACCTGCCCAAGGGCTACCAAATCAGCCAGTACGAACTGCCCATCGTTGGTAAAGGCGAAGTCACCATTCAGGTTGATGGAGACCGCGAAAAAAGAATCGGCGTCACGCGCGCACACCTGGAGGAGGACGCAGGCAAGTCGATTCACGACATCTTTCCGGACGCCACCGGAATCGACCTCAACCGCGCAGGGACACCGCTCATCGAAATCGTTTCCGAACCCGACATACGCAGCGCAGCAGAAGCAATTGCCTATATGCGCAAAATACACTCGATCGTGCGCTACCTGGAGATCTGCGACGGCAACATGCAGGAGGGATCGTTTCGCTGCGACGCCAACGTTTCGGTGCGAAAAAAGGGCACCGAGACGCTGGGCACCCGGGCCGAGCTCAAGAACCTTAACTCATTCCGCTTCGTCGAACGCGCTATTGAATATGAGATTGAGCGCCAGATCGATGTCCTGGAAAGCGGAGGCTCCGTGATCCAGGAAACCCGTCTTTACGATCCCGACGCTAACGAAACCCGCTCCATGCGCGGCAAGGAAGAGGCCAACGATTATCGCTATTTCCCCGACCCCGACCTGCTGCCGGTGGAGGTGTCCCGGGAGCTTCTGGATGAAATCAAGGCTTCCATGCCGGAGCTTCCTGATCAAATGCGTCAACGTTTCTCGGATAAGTACGGTCTAAACGTCTATGACGCGTCGATTCTTTCCGCGAGCCGCGAGCTGGCCGACTATTTCGAGCGCACCGTGGAGATTTCCGGCGCCACGCCTAAGCTTTGCGCCAACTGGGTCAGCGGCGAGCTCGCCGGCGCGCTCAACAAGGCTGGTTTAGAAATCGTTCAAAGCCCGGTAACGCCCGAGCTGCTCGGCGGCATGCTAAAACGCGTCGCCGACGAAACCCTTTCGGGAAAGCTCGCCAAGCAGGTATTCGACGCGATGTGGAGCGGCGAAGGAGAGGCCGACGATATCATTAAGGCCAAGGGTTTGAAGCAGGTGACCGACGCAGGTGCCATCGAATCGCTGGTGGACGCGGCGATCGCGGACAACCCGGATCAGGTGGCGCAGTATCGCGCGGGCAAGCAAAAGGTGCTGGGCTTCTTCGTCGGTCAGGTAATGAAGGCATCGCAGGGAAAGGCCAACCCCGCACAGGTGAATAAATTGTTGAAGAAAAAGCTGAAGGGCTGATATGAATGTCAAATATCAAAGACGCCTGGGTAACCATTAGCCATCCCTACATACGACATACGAAACGTAGGTCATTCAAGGCCCCGATCAGTCAATCGATATCGGATCCCCCGTCCGAAGCTCCAGCACTTCCGCCGCGCTTCCCTGATTGACGGCGATTTCTACCAGGCCCAGCGCGTTGCGATACCAGAAGGCCACGTCCTCTCCCACCTCGCCGAAGGTGCGGGCGAATCTCAAGCGCCGTGCGCCTACCGTGAGCACGGCATCGTCGCCGACCACATCTCCCCGGATGCCGCTCATGGCGTTGCCGAAGGCGTCCACATAAATCACCTCCGAGAGATCATCGGGGATCTCGTCGAGGCGCACCGGATAGGCGTCGAGTCGGGTGGCGGCAATCTTCTCGCCGCCCGCGAGCCAGGCCGCCACCGGCGCAAACAGATCCCGACCGTGAAAGCTCGGACTCAACTTCTCCGGGCGCCAGTCGATGCGCCACGCTTCCACCGATCGCGCGCGCTTCGCCACCAGATGAAAGATCCCGTTGTCCGGGCCTACGTACATGCGATCGTCGAGTCGGAGATAAAGCGGATCGCGCGCCGTCCCCACCCCCGGATCGACAACGCAGAGAAACACGCTTCCCTTGGGAAAAGGCTCGACCAGCGCGGCGAGTAAATAAGACGACCGTTGCGGCGCATACGCCGGCGCGTCGCACATCAGCTCCACCACCGGCACCCCGGGGGCACGGGTCTCCAGCACCCCGCGCATCTGCCCGACGTAGGGACCGCGAGGTCCGAAATCCGTAAAAAGCACGATCACGACGGCAGACGCTTTCCACCGGTGCGAAAAAAAACCCCGCGTACGCGTAGCGGGGTTTTTCTGAGTTCAGGCATCTGCGTCGACACCGTCAGGATTTTGTCTCCTCGGCCTCGGATTCGGACGCTTCCGCCGGGCGATCGACCAGCTCCACGTAGGCCATGGGCGCGCGGTCGCCGGGGCGGTAGCCGCACTTGAGTATACGCATATAGCCGCCGGGGCGATCCTTGTATCTCGGCCCCAGCTCGTTGAACAGCTTGGTCACGGACTGTCTGTCTCTCAAGCGCGCGAAGGCAATCCGCCGCTTGGCTAGGGAGTCCTGCTTTGCCAGAGTGATCAACGGCTCCACCACCCGTCTGAGCTCCTTGGCCTTGGGAACAGTGGTCTTGATGAACTCGTGGCGCACCAGGGACGCGGACATGTTCATGAACATGGCACGCCTGTGGCTGCTGGTTCGGTTCAGATGTCGACCGCTTTTACGATGTCGCATGACACTTATCCTGATATACGCTGTCGATGGGGCTTGTACTTCGTTCAGGCCTCTTTACGCTGCCCGTGCAGGCCGGGCGGAGGCCAGTTTTCCAGCCGCATTCCCAGAGAAAGACCGCGGGAAGCAAGTACGTCCTTGATCTCTGTGAGCGATTTTTTGCCTAGATTGGGCGTTTTCAGAAGCTCAACTTCGGTGCGCTGAATGAGGTCACCAACGTAATAGATGCTCTCCGCCTTGAGACAGTTCGCGGAGCGCACGGTGAGCTCGAGATCGTCCACCGGTCGCAGCAGTATGGGATCGATTTCCGCTTCCTGAGCCGACGGTGCCTCGGCTTCCTTGCCGCTCAAATCGACGAACACGGCCAGCTGATCCCTGAGCAAATCCGCCGCGTGCCGAACCGCCTCCTCTGGATCCAGGGTGCCGTTGGTCTCAATCTCTACCAGCAGCTTGTCGAGGTTGGTCTGTTGCTCCACCCGCGCACTTTCCACCACGTAGGCGACCCGGCGAACGGGGCTGAAAGAGGCGTCGAGGAGAAGTTTACCGATTTGCCTATCGCCCTCCTCCTCTTCGATTCGCGCCGCGGCGGGCTGGTAGCCGCGCCCCACCTCGACCTTCATGGTCATGTTGAGCTCGCCCTCCTTGGTAAGGTGCGCGATAACATGATCGGGGTTCACCACCTCCACGTCGTGGTCGAGGGTAATGTCGCTCGCCAGCACTACGCCCGGGCCCTTTTTATTCAGGGTCAGCGTTGATTCTTGCTTCGCATGCATACGGATTGCGAGACCCTTCAGGTTGAGAAGGATCTCGGTAACATCCTCCTGCACGCCCTCGATCGTAGTGTACTCGTGGAGCACGCCGTCGATTTCGACTTCGGTAACCGCGCAGCCGGGCATGGATGAAAGCAAAACGCGACGAAGCGCGTTGCCGAGCGTGTGACCAAAGCCGCGATCCAGCGGTTCGATGGTAATCTTCGCGGTATTTCTGCCCAGCTGCCGGACATCGACCAGCCGGGGCTTTAAGAGCTGTGTAGCGGACGCCTGCATGGCATTCCTCTCCTGAATAATGTATGTGCTACTTCGAGTAAAGCTCGACCACGAGCTGCTCATTGATGTCGGGCGGCAGATCTTCCCGGTCAGGAACGGTCTTGAACACGCCCTCCATTTTCCCGGAATCCACGTCCACCCACTCGGGGAATCCGATCTGTTCAGCAATCGTAAGGGCATCCTGAATGCGCGCCTGTTTCTTGGCTTTTTCGCGCACCGTGATCACGTCGTTGGCCTTGATCTGATAGGACGGAATATTCACGCAGCGGCCGTTTACCATGATTGCCCGGTGGCTGACCAGCTGCCTTGATTCCGCGCGGGTCGCGCCGAATCCCATCCTGTAGACGACGTTGTCGAGACGGCACTCCAAAAGTTTAAGAAGATTCTCGCCGGTGGCGCCCTTCTTCTGTGCAGCGCGCTTGTAATAGTTTCGAAACTGGCGCTCGAGAATCCCGTAAATTCGGCGCAGTTTCTGTTTTTCCCGGAGCTGCAGCGCGTAGTCCGACATGCGGCGCTGGCGTCGCGCGCCGTGCTGGCCGGGAGGCGTATCCAGCTTGCACTTGGAATCGAGCGCCCGGGCGCGGCTTTTGAGCATGAGGTCCGTGCCTTCGCGCCGACTCAGACGACATTTGGGACCTGTGTATCTGGCCATAGTTCAGTGTTTCCGTTAAACGCGACGTTTCTTTGGTGGGCGGCAGCCATTGTGCGGAATGGGCGTGACGTCCGTGATGGTCGTAATCTTGAACCCGGCGTTATTGAGCGCGCGCACGGCGGACTCGCGTCCCGGGCCCGGCCCCTTCACCCGCACCTCCAGGTTCTTCAAGCCGTATTCCTGCGCCGCCTCACCGACTTTGCTCGCCGCGACCTGAGCCGCGAACGGGGTGCTCTTGCGCGAGCCTTTAAACCCGCTGGCGCCCGCGGTTCCCCACGCCAGGGCGTTGCCCTGTCGATCGGTGATCGTAATCACGGTGTTGTTGAAGGAAGCGTGGATGTGCGCCACGCCGTCGGTCACCGTGCGCTTGACCTTTTTCTTCGGTCTGGCCTTTGCCTTTGCCATGTATCAGCCACCCACTATTAACGTTTGATCATTCGCCGCGGACCCTTTCGAGTTCGCGCGTTGGTATTGGTCCGCTGTCCGCGAACGGGCAGTCCGCGCCTGTGCCGAATGCCTCTGTAAGTGCCGAGGTCCATGAGCCGCTTAATGTTCATCGACACTTCTCGGCGCAGGTCACCCTCAATCGAGTATTTCTGAATTTCCGCGCGGATCTTGTCCAGCTCTTCCTCCGTCAGATCCTTGATCTGGGCGCTGGGGTTGATTCCAACGCTTTCACAGATCTGGCGCGCCGTGGTTCCGCCGATACCGTAGATGGACGTCAGCGAGACCCACGCGTGTTTGCGATCCGGTACGTTTACGCCGGCAATTCGAGCCATGTCATTCAGCCTCTAGCATGTTCAATTGATATCTGGCGCGCACAGCATTCGTCGCATCGGGTTAATCATCCCTGCTTTTGCTTGTGACGCGCGTTCTTGCAGATGATCCGCACGACCCCACGCCGCCGAATTATCTTGCAGTGCCGGCACATCTTTTTTACGGAAGCACGAACTTTCATCTCAGTATCCTCTTCGCTCCGCGCCCACTACCTGGGCACGCCCGCCCGTCCGTAGCCCTTGAGGTTGGCCTTCTTCAAAAGCCCCTCATACTGGTGCGACATCATGTGGGCCTGCACCTGGGCCATAAAATCCATGGTCACGATGACGATGATCAGCAGCGAGGTGCCACCGAAGTAAAACGGCACGTTCCACTGCAGGATCAAAAACTCCGGAAGCAGGCACACCGCGGTGATGTAAGCAGCGCCCCACAGCGTCAGCCGGGTCATGACCGTATCGATATAGCGGGCAGTCTGGTCTCCCGGGCGGATCCCGGGAATGAACGCCCCGGACTTTTTCAGATTCTCGGCCGTGTCCTTGGGATCAAACACCAGCGCGGTGTAGAAAAAGCAGAAAAAGATGATCGCGCCGGCATAAAACATGACGTAAAGCGGCTGGCCCGGCGACAGCGTGGTGGATATGTCCCTCAGCCAGGTCATTCCTTCGGCGCTCCCGAACCAGCCGCCCAGGGTCGCCGGAAACAAGATGATGCTGGAGGCGAAGATGGGCGGTATGACGCCGGCCATGTTGAGCTTCAGCGGCAGGTGACTGCTCTGGCCGGCGTACATGCGCCGTCCCACCTGTCGCTTGGCATAGTTAACCGTGATGCGCCTCTGACCGCGCTCGACGAAGACCACGAATCCGGTGACCGCCAGCGCCAGCACCAGAATCAGCATCACCAGCAGCACGTGAAGCTCCCCGGTGCGGGCCAGCTCGAGCGTTCCGCCGATGGCGGACGGCAGTCCGGCGACGATGCCGGCGAAAATGATGATGGAGATGCCGTTGCCGATGCCGCGCTCGCTGATCTGCTCACCGAGCCACATTAA
>JBFHVA010000073.1:0-14715 GCA_041589735.1 Gammaproteobacteria bacterium
GGGTCGACTTCGAGGTCAACAAGCGCCTGGTGCGGGGCCTCGACTACTACACCGGTACGGTGTTCGAGTGGGTCAGCGACGAGCTCGGTGCGCAGAACGCGGTTTGTGGCGGCGGGCGTTACGACAACCTGATCGAGGAAATCGGAGGACCGTCGACTCCGGCCACCGGCTTCGCCCTGGGTATTGAGCGCCTGGTGGAGTTGCTCAAGGTACAGCAGATTGATACCGGGGCAACGTCGCCCCACGCCTACCTGGTGGCGGTAGGGGATCGCGCCGGGCAGCTGGCGCTGCCACTGGCGGAGCGGGTGCGGGACGAGTCACCCGGACTGCGCCTGATCGTCGACGCCGGCGAGGGCAGCTTCAAGGCGAAGCTCAAACGCGCCGACCGGAGCAACGCCCGTTTCGCGCTTATCATGGGGGACGCTGAAGCCGAAGCCGGAACCGTGGGCGTAAAGGACCTGCGTTCGAGCGATCCTCAGACGACCGTTGCACAGGCGGAGGTTGGCGGCTTTTTTGAAAAGCACGTTTTGAATTGATGGCACCACGCAGGGTATTTTCCGTCTCGACGGGAATACCGGATTAAATCGGAACAGGACTCAGCAGTTGGAAACCCCGGAACAGGAACTCGAAGCACTTAAGAACTGGTGGAAGGAGAACGGCCGCACTCTGGTGATCGGCGTCGCCCTCGGCCTTGGGGGCGTTTTCAGCTGGACATGGTGGCAGGACCATCTGCGCAGCCAGGCGGAGGAAGCGTCGCAGATTTATCAACGACTGGTTGAGGATGCCGCCGCCGAAAGGCACGACTCCGTTCGCGGGCAAGCCGCGGAAATTATCCAGAGCTACCCGAAAACCGGCTACGCCGCGCTCGCTTCGATGCTCGCCGCCAAAAGCGCGTTTGCAGAAAACGATTTCGAGGAGGCCAAACGGCGGCTCGAATGGGTCATCGGCAACTCGGACAACGGAAGCTTCAGGGATCTGGCGCGGCTTCGTCTCGCGCGCATTCTGATTGACGAGGACAAGCTCGACGAAGCCATGACTGCAGTCGAGTCCGTGGAGCAAGACGCATTTCGCGCCAGCGCAAACGAAATTCGCGGCGATATCCAGATCAACCGGGGAGATACACAGGGCGCGCGTGAAGCCTATCTGCAGGCGCTGGCGAGCGGTGCCATCAGCGGCCCGACGCGCTCACGCGTGCAAATGAAGCTCGACGACCTGGGAAGCAGTGATGCAGACAACGTGTCGGGTTAAGGAAGTTCTGAAGCATTCGGAGCCGCGGCTGCGAAGGCGAGCTCGGTTGCGCGTCGGGCTCAACGTGTCTGAAATAGTACAGCACGGACTTCTTCAGAGTTTCCAAAAAATCTCGGTCGCCACGATGCTCGCCGCCACGTTCGCGCTCGGCGGCTGCACCACGGTGGGTTCTTGGTTCTCGAAGAGCGAGGTCGTGGATCCGCCCGCTGAGCTGTTAGAAATTGAGGACGCGCTGGAGGTCGACAGGCTCTGGAGTCGCAGAGTCGGCGCCGGCGTGTCGGACTACTACCTGAAGCTGCGCCCGCTTGTGGACGTTGGCCGCGTTTTCGCGGCTGAAAGAAGGGGCGGTGTGAGGGCGTACGACGCGCGAAGCGGAGACGAGATCTGGGCCGCCGAAACGAAAACGCTGATTTCCGGCGGGCCCGGCGGCGGCGAGGGTCTGGTGCTCGTCGGCAGCAGTGACGGGGAGGTGGTGGCGCTCTCCGCGGAGACCGGCGAAGAGAAATGGCGCACCCGGGTCACCAGCGAGGTGCTGGCGCCGCCCGTCGCCGCCAACGGCGTGGTGGTGACGAGAACCGCCGACGGTAAGCTTTTCGGCCACAGCGCCAGGGATGGGTCACAGCTTTGGGTGTATGACCGCAGCGTTCCCGTTCTCACATTGCGCGGCACCAGCATGCCGGTGCTGGTGTCCGGCGCCGCGGTGTCCGGCTTCGACAGCGGACAACTGGTGGTCGTGTCTTTGGAGAACGGGCAGACGCTATGGGAAAGCCGCATTGCCACGCCGCGCGGTCGATCGGAGCTTGAGCGGCTGGTGGACATCGACGCCGATCCGGTGGTCGCCGATGGCGTGGTCTACGCGGTGACTTACCAGGGTCGCATCGCCGCACTGGAACTGTTCAGCGGCAACGTCATCTGGCAGCGGGACATGTCCTCCTACGCCGGGCTCGGCCTGAATGATGAGATTATTTACGTCACCGATACCGACAGCTTCGTCTGGGCCCTGGATCGAAGGAACAGTGCATCCCTGTGGCGGCAGGACAAGCTCAAAGGACGCCAGCTGACCGCGCCGCTCGGTGTCGGTCGCTACGTGGTGGTCGGGGATTTCGAAGGCTACGTCCACTGGCTGAGTCGGGAAGATGGCCGCATGCTGGCGCGCGCGCGCGTCGACAGCAGCGGCATCCTTGCCCCTCCGGTGGCGTACCGTGACATTATCTTCATCTACGGCAAGGGCGGCACCCTGACAGCGCTTCAGGTGCAATAGCCGCTCCGGTCGCGCTGACTCCAGGCCGACCAAATCCATTTCGAGATCGCTCAAATGCTACCCGTGGTTGCAATCGCAGGACGTCCCAACGTGGGGAAATCCACGCTGTTCAACTGTCTGACGCGAAGCCGTGACGCGCTCGTCGCCGACAAACCGGGAGTGACCCGTGACCGTATCTACGGTTTTGCCCGGGCCGGAGAACGACAATTTCTGATCGTCGACACGGGAGGCTTGAGCCCCAATGCCGATGACATCGATCGGCTGGTTTCGTCTCAAGCGGAACGGGCGGTGGAAGAGGCCGACGTCGTGCTTTTCGTCGTCGACGCGCGCGAGGGACTCGCCGCCGATGACGAGACCATCGCCGCCACGCTCCGGCGACGGGGGAAAAACGTGGTAGTGGTGGTCAACAAAGTGGACGGTCTGGACGCCGATGTCGCCGCGAGTGAGTTCTACAAGCTGGGATACGATAGGCTGACGCCGGTTGCGGCGGCCCATCGGCGCGGCATACGCAGCCTGCAGGAAATTATCGCGACACTGCTGCCGCCGGAGATTGAGCTTGCCGAGGGGTCGCAAGCCGAGGGCGTGCGCGTGCGCGTGTGCATACTCGGGCGCCCCAACGTGGGCAAGTCCACGTTAATCAACACCATTGTCGGCGATGAGCGGCTGGTCGCTCACGACGCGCCGGGCACAACCCGGGACAGCGTCGAAGTACCCTTCACCCGGGTCGGTCGCGACTACGTCCTCATCGACACCGCCGGCGTTCGCCGGCGCGCCCGGGTCACCCAGCCGGTTGAAAAGTTCAGCGCGCTCAAGTCGCTGCGCGCGCTTTCTTCCTGCGACGTGGCGGTGCTGGTGGTGGATGCCAGCGATGGCGTATTCGATCAGGACCTGCATCTGCTCAGCGCCGCCCTGGAAGCCGGCCGATCGGTGGTGATCGCGGTAAACAAATCGGACACTCTCAGTGCCGAGCAGCGCAAGGCGGTGAGAGCAGCCTTGAGACATACCTTCGGCTTCGTTGACTTTATCCCCGTAGTGTTCATCTCAGCACTCAAGGGCTCCGGGATCGGACGCCTGCTCACCAGCGTGGATAGGATCTGGCGGGCACGGCGAAAGAAGCTTTCCACGCCCGTGTTGACCCGGCTGCTGGGCGAGGCAACGGAACGCTACCCGCCTCCCGCACCGCGCGGGCGGCGCATCAAGCTGCGCTATGCCCACGCCGGTGGCAGCGATCCACCGAGGATTATCATTCACGGCAATCAGGTGGAGAGCGTGCCGGAAAGTTACCGCCGCTACCTGCAACGGATGTTTCGCGAGGCCCTAGGGTATCCGGGCACGCCGATCGAGGTCGAGTTCCGCCGCGGCCAAAATCCGTACGAGGGAAAGAAGAACCCGCTAACGCAGCGGCAAAAGCGAAGACGAAAAAGAGTGATCCGGCACTCGAGGAAGTGAGGAGGCTTGAGGCAATGAGCTTAATTCGTGGAAGGCAGAGGAGGACTCAGGGCATATATCGGATGCCGGGAAGATAATTTCGCCCCCGATGCCAGGAATCACTTGTTAGGAGTTACTTGTTACCCGTCACTCAGCCGCCCGATCTGAGGGATCGCAGCCAAGGCCGCTGCCGGGCTGGTTTTCGAACTCGCTTCACGCATTACGCGTGACGCGTCACGAACTCACTTAAGCTGCTCGTGCAGAAGGCTCAATATCCGGTCGGCGGTATCGCTTTTTTCAGGCTCCCCTTGCCTGTTCAAAACCATGACTTCGGTAGTGTTGTCACCATCACGGCCGCCCGCCACGCTGATCAGATACTCATCCTTGCTCGTATCCCGGTTTTCATCTCCGCCCCAGAACTTGAGCTTGGAGAAAAATCCCTCCTTCTTCTTGCCGGTGATGTCGAGATCCGGATCCACATAGCGCACGAAATAAAGACCGCGCGATCGATCCCGATCTTCGACGGTGAAGCCCACCCGGTCCAGCGCCAATCCGGTGCGTCGCCAAGCGCGGGAGAAGTTATCCTCCAGCGAAAGAGCGCGTCCGCCGTTCTCACCCTGCACCAGCCTCGCCCGCTCGCGCTTATCCGGCGTTTGCAAAACGATCTGCCTGGCCCGCTCCTGTTCCATCCCGAAAGCAACCAGCATACGGTGCAGCATCTCCGCCTCGAGCTCGGGATCGGCGGGACGCGGCTGCCAGACTTTGGGCGCTTCATCATCCGATCCCACCGGTTTGGTCCTGGTCTCGGGCAGAACCTCTTCAGCGCCGCGATGGGAAATGAAGACTTCCGTAGTCCCGGGCTCCGCGCCGCGCTCCAAGCGGGTCCTGAACTTGTCCCGCGTTGCTGCTCCGTAAAGGGCGGAAGAAAACTTGCGCATGAAGGAGAAAAGCCCGCCCGGAAACTGAGTCCTCTCCTCCGCCCAGTCGGTTTCCATGATCCCGACGCTGGGATCTTCCAACTGGATGAGAAAGCCCTGCTCCAGCCAGAAATCCCGGACCCGCGGCCACACGTCCGCCGGCGTCGCGTTGATCACCAGCCAGCGTTCATCGCCGCTGCGCTCTATGCGAGCGTTGTCCAGCTGCGGGAGAACCGTGTTCTCAATCGAAGCGGTGCGGTTCCCGCCGGTCGCGTACTCGGAATAGGTGGTGCTGCCGTCCGCAGGATTCTCCGGCACGGGATAGCTGTCGCCGATGTTTGCGCTCCTCAGATCCGGCGGTAGTTCCAGCGGCGGTTCGCTTCTGCTGGACTTGTACTTGGGCTCTTTGCTGGGCAGAACCCGGTCGATTTCGTTTTCAAGCGTGCCGCTGCAGCCGCCTGTGATCGCGAGCACGGCGGAAACCAGCCCCGCGGCGAACAAGGACCGAGAAAGCAGCGAACGGCTCATGCGGCCAGCGCCTCAGAGGCGGTCTACATGGCGAGCCGCACCTGGTCGTGAAACTTCTCCGACAAGGGCGTGAGCGGCAAGCGGATGCCGGGGCCCATGAGCCCAAGCTGTGACACCGCCCACTTCGCCGGAATAGGATTGGACTCCAGAAAAAGCGCCTTGTGCAGAGGCTGAAGGCTGTCATCAATGCGCCTCGCCCCGTCGGCGTCGCCGTCCAGCGCGCGCATGCACATGTCGTGCATCTGCGCCGGTGCGACATTGGCGGTCACCGAAATAACGCCCCGCCCGCCGGCGAGAATCGTCTTCATCGCCAGCCAGTCTTCGCCGCTGAAAATCTCGAACTCTGGGCCGCACTGGCCCACCAGCGTCTTGATCCGGTCCAGATCGCCCGTGGCTTCCTTGATGCCGATGATGTTGGGGATCTCGGCCAGCCTCGCAACCGTTTCCGGAAGCATGTCGCAGGCGGTGCGCCCGGGCACGTTGTAGAGAATTTGAGGAATATCCACCGCCTCGGCAATGGCCCTGTAATGACGGTAGAGGCCCTCCTGGGTGGGCTTGTTGTAATAAGGCGTCACCAGAAGGCAGGCGTTCACGCCGGCCTCCTTTGCCCTGGCGGTCAAGTCGATGGCCTCCGTCGTCGAATTGGCGCCGGTGCCGCCGATAACCGGAATGCGTCCGTTTGCCAGCTCCACGATTCGCGCAATGACCTGGGTGTGCTCGCTGTGGTCGAGGGTCGCCGATTCGCCCGTGGTGCCCACAGCGATGATGGCGTCGGTGTGATTATCGACGTGAAATTCCACCAGACGCGCGAGGCCTTCCTCGTCGATGGCGCCGTCCGCCTGCATCGGCGTCACCATCGCTACCATACTGCCTTGAAACATTCGCCTGCCCCCGAATTTGCTGAGGTAAAGAGTATTTGAAAAGCGGCCGGGAAATCGCGTTTCCAAAGGCCAATCGGGGGTTTTTTCCTCCAACGGCCAGTCTTTCGAGCGCGCTGAGCGCGATTTCTGAGAACGACCTCTTTCCGCGCGAGGCTACATCTTAAATTTAGGGCTGCTCAGGAACTGATCAATGCTACTTGCGCCCTCCTGGGTTGGCAACACGGGTGGCAAAATCGGCGCCGCTGCCCCAGCGCGGGACGCCGGTCTGGGGCCCGTAAAGCGCGCTCTGGGCTATACTTTTCCGCCGATGTGCCGGCCCAACGCCCGGCGCGCCGCCGGACCCCGCCCTGATGGAGCCGCCCGAGGAAACATGACGTCGAACGCGCCTGCCTGGCCCAGCTAATGGAAACCCATCTGGTCATTTCGGCCATCGGCAAAGACCATCCCGGCATCGTCGACCAGCTGTCGCGATCCGTGCTCGACTGCGGCTGCAGCATAGGAGACAGCCGAATGGCGGTGCTCGGCGGGGAATTTGCGGTCATCATGGCGGTGTCGGGAAACTGGAACGCGGTGGCGAAGCTGGAAAGCGCGCTGCCCAGGCTTGCCGAAAAGCTGAACCTGCGCGTGCAGAGCAAGCGCACCGAGCCCCGGCGCGGCACCGACAAGCTGATCCCCTACGGGGTCGAAGTGGTTGCCTTTGATCACCCCGGGATCGTTCACGAAGTCGCGAATTTTTTCGCCCGCAGGGACATCAACATCGAAGACGTCTACACCAGCAGATACCCTGCGCCGCAAACGGGCGCTCCGATGTTCAGCCTGCACATGACGGTCGGGATCCCGGCGGACACCTCCATCGCCGCCGTCCGGGGCGAGTTCATGGACTTCTGCGACGACCTCAACCTGGATGCGATGCTGGCGCCAGTGAAATGAACAAATATCGAAAATCGAATGTCGAATATCGGGAAGAAGGTAGAAGGTAGATAGTAGATGGCGGCGGGTAGCTGAAGGGCTTTCTTCCCCATCTACCGACTACCATCTACCATCTACTATCTACTATCTACTCGCAGCAATTCTTTCGACTCGCGCCAGACATTTCCATGGCCACCATTACCAACGAACACCACAAGCTTTTCGTCCTCGACACCAACGTGCTGATGCACGACCCGGCAGCGATATTCCGCTTCCAGGAACACGACGTGTTCCTTCCGCTGGTGGTTCTCGAAGAACTCGACGCCGGCAAGAAGGGCATGTCCGAAACGGCGCGAAACGTTCGTGAGGCGAGCCGCATTCTTGATGAGCTAATCTGCAGCGCCGACGGCGACTGGGTGGAAACCGGCGTTCCTCTGGAAAACGGCCATGGCACGGGCGGTGGCGGAAGGCTTTATTTTCAAACCCGATCCAGCCCCCACGAGCTTCCCGATCCGCTCCCGGGACATTCGGCGGACAATGACATTCTGAATACCGCTGTCGCGCTTCGGCGCGAACGTTCAAACGCGCTGGTCGTCATCGTTTCAAAGGACATCAACCTGCGAATCAAGGCGCGGGTGCTGGGAATTCCGGCGGAAGATTATTTCGTGGATAAAGTTCTGGACGACGTCGACCTGCTTTATTCCGGCGTTGCCCGCGTTTCCGCCGACGAGATTGCCGACCTGGGAGAGCACGACTGGAGCCAGCACGAGCCGGAGTCACGATGGATAAAAACGTCCGCCGCGAACGGCTGGTACCCGAACCAGTGCCTTTACTGCGAAGAACGTCCGTTCAGGGCCCTGGTTAGGGAAATCGGAAAAAAACAAGCGCGAATCGAAATTGCGCGCAACTATGCCGACGGCGGAGAAAACATTTGGGGGATCCACGCCCGCAATCGGGAGCAGGGCTTCGCCCTCAACCTGCTGATGGATGCGGAGATCGACTTTGTCTCGCTCCTCGGTACCGCGGGTACCGGCAAGACCCTGCTGGCGCTGGCGGCGGGTCTTGCTCAGACGCTGGATAACCGCCGCTACCGCGAGATCGTCATGACCCGGGTGACAGTACCGGTGGGCGACGATATCGGATTCCTGCCGGGCACCGAAGAAGAAAAGATGACGCCCTGGATGGGCGCCCTGATGGACAACCTCGAGGTGCTCACGGAAAGCGACGTCGGGGGCGAATGGGGTCGGGCGGCGACCCAGGATCTTCTGCAGAACCGGATAAAAATCCGCTCCATGAATTTCATGCGCGGGAGAACCTTTCTAAATCGCTACGTGATCATCGACGAGGCGCAGAATCTGACCAAGAAACAAATGAAGACGCTGATCACCCGCGCGGGCCCCGGAACGAAGATCATTTGCCTCGGCAATATCGGTCAGATCGACACGCCGTACCTCACCGAAACCACCTCTGGTCTGACGTACGCGGTGGATGCGTTCAAAAGCTGGCCGCACAGCGCCCACGTGACCCTCGTGCGCGGCGAACGATCGCGCCTGGCGGATTTCGCAGCGGAGATGCTTTGATCGACGAATCGGATGAACCGTGCCCGCCAACGAATTATGTAGGAGCCCGCTTGTGGGCGAACCTTGCAGTAGCGCGCAACCGCAAGGCGTATTGCGCCAGCAAACTGTCGCGTCACGCATAATGCGTCACGCGTGACCCGTTTCCTTAATCTCCCGCCACCGTTTCCGCGCCGCGCTCTGCCTTGGATTCGGGTTTCTCTTCCGGCTTTTTGCGCGCTGCCTTGGGGGTCTCCTTCTCGCCGCTCGATTCCTCGAACTCGTCGATGGGCCGCAGACTGCGGATCTCACGCATTGCGACGGAAAGCATGGCGAAGTCCGGCGTGCCGGAAGCGCGAAGGTCCGAGAGGATCTGCCGGCAGCGGTTGACCGCAACGGCGTTTGCCTGCATCCAGGCCGAGATGCGAGCCTCCGCGTCTTTGCTTTTGGACTCGACCCGCAACACGTCTGCGGTGAGCGTCGCTTCCTGATCGTAGAGATCGTCGCGAAGCGCGGCGCGGGCAAGCGCCTGCCAGCGGTTCTCGCGGGGCAAGGCAACGATCTGATCGCGCATCCAATGAAGATCGAGCTTCGCGCCGAGCGCAAAATAAACCGCCGCTGCCTGCTCGACACCGACGCCCACCGCTTTTGAGACCTCGACGATATCGAGCGCCGAGTAGAGCTCATTGAAGATGGCGATGCGCTTGGCGAGCGCCAGCGGCACGTCCGCGTTTACCAGCTTCTTGCCCTGCTTTTCCATCGCTTTTCGCGTCTGCGCCATGACAAGCTTCGGCAGCGCTTCTGCCAGCTGCTCGATGCCGGCCGAGAAATGTCTGCAAGTGGCAGCGATATGGAAGCCGCTGCGCCGCTTGCGCAGAAGCCACCGGGACGCCCGCTCGAGCAGCTTGCGCCCTTCGAGCAGCATCAGGATCTGGGACTGGGCCGGGACCTTGTTGTCCAGGGACTCGATGGCGTCCCAGACCCTCTTCATGCCGAATATTTCGCGCGCCACCAGGTAGGCTCTGGAGACGTCCGCGGCCTCCGCGCCGGTCTCCTCGCCCAACCGGAAGACGTAGGTAATTCCGGATCGGTTGACCACTTCGTTGGCGACCACGGTGCTGATGATCTCGGCCGCAAGCCTGTGGGCCGGCATTCGATCCTTGTAACGTTTCTGCAGCGGATCCGGGAAGTAGTCCTCGAGTTCCGACACCAGGTAAGCGTCCCTGGGAAGATTCGACGCCAGCAGATCCTGGAACAAGCCAATCTTCACGTAGGCGATCAGGACCGAGAGCTCGGGCGTCGTCAGCCCCTTGTCCACTTTCATGCGCTCCTGGATCTCTTCGTTGCCAGGCAGGTACTCGATTTCGCGGGCGAGCTCTCCGTCACGTTCCAGCCTTCGAATCAGCCGCGAGTGCACCTCGAGCAGGGAGGCCGACTGCGCATTGGCCAGGCTCAAAGCCTGGGTCTGCAGATAGTTGTTTCGCAGCACCAGCTCGGCCACTTCGTCGGTCATCTCCGCGAGCAGAGTGTTGCGCTGCTTTTCCGTGATATCCCCCTCCTCCACCACCTTGTTGAGCAGGATCTTGATGTTCACCTCGTGGTCGGAACAGTCGACGCCGGCAGAGTTGTCGATGGCGTCGGTGAATACCCGCCCGCCGTTGGACGCATATTCGATGCGCCCCAGCTGTGTAAAACCCAGGTTGCCCCCCTCTCCAACCACCTTGCAGCGCAGCTCGGACGCGTTGATGCGCACTCCGTCGTTGGCGCGGTCACCCACCGCATCGTTGTGCTGCTCGCTGGATTTGACGTAGGTGCCAATGCCGCCGTTCCAGAGCAGGTCCACCGGCGCCTTGAGCATGGCGCGGATCAGCTCGTTGGGCGTAAGGCTTTTGTACTCGATACCCAGCGCCTCGCGAACTTCCTCACTCAGCTCCACCGATTTCGCGGCCCGGGAGTAAACGCCGCCACCCTTGGAGATCAGATTCTTGTCGTAGTCCTCCCAGCTGGAGCGCGGCTTTTCGAACAATCGCTTGCGTTCTTTGAAGCTCTTCGCCGAGTCAGGATTCGGGTCGAGGAAGATGTGCATGTGATTGAAGGCGCCGATGAGCCTGATGTGCTCAGACAACAGCATGCCGTTTCCAAACACGTCTCCGCCCATATCACCAATGCCGATCACTTCGAAATCGGTGGTCTGAATGTTGACCCCGAGCTCGCGGAAATGGCGCTTGACCGACTCCCAGGCGCCCCGGGCGGTGATACCCATGCCCTTGTGGTCGTAGCCCTGGGAGCCGCCGGAGGCAAACGCGTCCCCGAGCCAGAACCCGTATTCCTTGGCGATGCCGTTGGCGATGTCGGAAAACGTGGCGGTGCCCTTGTCAGCGGCAACGACGAGATAGGGATCGTCCCCATCCTGACGCACCACCTCTTTAGGCGGCTTAACTTCGTTGGCCACCAGGTTGTCGGTGATGTCGAGCAGTCCTCGAATAAATGTTTTGTAGCAGGCAACGCCCTCGGCCAGTATCGCTTCCCGGTCGCCGCTGGGCAGCTGCTTGGGCACGAAGCCGCCTTTGGACCCCACCGGCACTATGACGGCGTTCTTCACCATCTGCGCCTTGACCAGTCCCAGCACCTCAGTGCGGAAATCCTCGCGTCGATCCGACCAGCGCAACCCGCCCCGGGCCACCGGCCCGCCGCGTAAATGCACGCCCTCCACCCGCGGGGAGTAGACGAAGATTTCAAACATGGGGCGCGGCTCCGGCAGCTCGGGAATGCTGGACGGATCGAATTTGAAGGACACGTAGTCCTTGTCTTCGCCAGCTTCCGTCTTCTGGTAGTAGTTGGTTCGCAACGTCGCCTGGATAAGACCGAGAAAACTTCGCAGTATCCGGTCCTCGTCCAGGTTCGTCACCGCGTCCAGATCCTCTTGTATCTCCACCACCAGCTGGGCCGCATCTTTCTTTCGATCGCCGTCGTAGCCGGGGTCGAAACAAACGTGAAACAGCTTCACCAGCTTACGCGCGATCGTGGAATTGACCGCCAGCGTGCGCTCCATGTACGACTGACTGAAAGCAACGCCCGCTTGACGCAGATATTTGCAGTAAGCGCGCAGAATGACGATTTCACGCCAGGTCAGCTTGGCTCGAAGCACCAGGTGGTTGAAGCCGTCGTTCTCGACCTTATTGCGCCAGATATGCGCAAAAGCATCCTGGAAAATGTCGCGTACCTGGTCGAAATCGAATCCTGGCTCTTCCGTATGATGCATTCCAAAGTCGTGCATCCAGATACGCGCGCTGTTGGCACGTTTGATTTTGCTCGGCCGCTCGTCCACCACCTTGAGCCCCATGTTCTCCAGCATGGGCAAGGCGTCGGAGAGCGAAATTGGACTTCCCGGATGAAACAGCTTGAAGCGGACCACGTTATCGGGCGCTTCCAGCGGCCGGTAGAGACTCATCGCCAGATCGTCGTCGTCGACCAGGGTTTCTATTTTTTCTGCGTCGCGCACCGCAATGCGCGCGTCATAGTTTTCCCGGTAGTCTGCGCGAAATGCGTCGCCGTATCGGCGATGGAGCCGCGTGCCGCGCTCCTCGCCAAAATGTTCCAGCAGCTCATCATAAAGATCGTCGCTCCAGGAGCGGGTCACCTGGCGAAGCCTAGATTCAATCTCCTCGAGGTCGAATTCGGGTTTGGCGCCCGGCGACACGTGCAGCACGAAATGCAGGCGAGCAAGCACCGACTCGGACAGCTGGACGTTGAACTCCAGCCCGTCAGCCTTGAACGCCTGTACCAGGATCGACTGAATCGAAAGGCGGACCTGTGTGTTGAACCGTTCTCTGGGAACAAACACGAGACAGGTGAAGAATCGCCCGTAACGATCCCGGTGCACGAACAGGCGGATGCGCTGGCGCTCCTGTAGATGCAGGATCCCCATGGCCGTCTGGTAGACCTCCTCCTCCGCGATCTGAAACAGCTCGTCACGGGGAAAAGTATCGAGAATGTTCGTCAGCGCCTTGCCGGCGTGACTGTTCTCCGGATAGCCGGCTTTGGCGAGGATGCGGTGCACTTTGTCGCTTAAAAGCGGTATGAACCGAGGACTTCGGTTGTACGCCGCTGAGGTGTAAAGACCAATGAACCGTCGCTCGCCGATGGGCTCGCCTTTGTCGTTGAATCGCTTGACGCCGATATAATCCAGGTACCCGGGCCGATGCACGGTAGAACGGCTGTTGCCTTTGGTAATGATGAGGAGCCGCGGCTCGCGGGCCAGTTGCCTCACCTCCGGCGGAAGGCTGGAAAAACTTTTCGATTCCGCGCCGCCCTTTTTGTTGCGCAGGACCCCGAGTCCTGAATTCGGCACGGTCGCAAGCACGTCCTCTCCGTTCCTGACGGCAAGCTCGTACTCCCGGTAACCGAGGTAAGTGAAGTGATTGTCATCAAGCCACTCAAGGAACTCGCGCGCTTCTTTGATTTCATCTTTGTCTAGAATCGGCGGTGATTTGTCCAGCTCATCGAGTATCGCTGCAAGCTTCCCGCGCATCGGCTTCCAGTCGGTCACTGCCGCGCGGACGTCGGTCAGTACCGACTGGATCCCGTCTATGATTTCGCCGATCACCTCCTTTTCCGTTTGCCGGTCCACCTCGATGTGCATGACGGCTTCGGTAATCGCGTCTCCCTTTTCACCGTCCAGGGCAACCGGTGCGATGGCGCGTCCGCTGTCGTCGCGACGCAGTCGCATGACCGGATGTATGAGAAAGTGGACCGTGAGCCCCTGCCTGTTGAGGGCCATGCGCACCGAGTCCACTAAAAATGGCATATCGTCGGTAACAATCTCGACGATGGTGTGGGTGGATTGCCAGCCGTGCTCTTCAACCTGGGGGTTGTAGACCCTTATCTTCGGCTCCCCGGGGTTGCGCTGTTTGGCGAAGTTCCAGTGAGCCAGCGCTGCGCCGTAGAGATCCATCACCTCCCACTCCACGAGGTCCTCCGCCGCGGTGCCGCCGTAGTACTGACGGACGAATTCTTCTACCGCAGTTCTCTCATCATCCTTGAGCTTGTCGGTGACGACGGAAACGACCGGGTCGATGATTTCCTTGATCTGAGCAGCGGTTGACGTGGCCATGGGCTTTCTCCTCAGTGATCCAAATCAGGCACGTGTTCGGGATCACTTCCATTGTTTTGAAGCGGAGCCAGAGCGCGCGAGTTCGTCGCCAGGAGTGCGGGAAGGATCAGCCGCAGTGCTTAGGACGAGCATTTTCCGGAAGACCCGGAACGCGCCTTAAACCTGATCCGGTTTCAGGCTTTATTGTTCGTTCAGACTCCTCTCACGGCCGACAGCTTAGTGCGCCTGGAAGCCGCGGTCCATTACCTAGCGTCGGTTCCGTCGGATTTCCGTGTTTTCGAAGCAACCTTGTTGCATACCCGAGCCGAGCTGCTGATGTTGCAATGCAGCAATCCGGCAGGCATTAGATTTAAAAGAAAAAACACGCTTCGCGTTCTTACCTTACGGGTTTACCGCAATGCGGAATACGGTATTATTCGCGGCAGGAGTCCTTCACTCCGCATTTGGAATAGGGAGCGAAGTGGCAACCCGTCGAACTACATGACATTCATTCTCGGGCTGCTCGTAGCTACGGCTGAGTCACTCCCTGCCGCATAACAATCAATCTTTCAACGGAGGAACCCATGCGGAAGCTACTTAAACTTTCCCTCGGCACACTTCTTGTGTTCGCCGTAGGCTCTCCCGCCGTCCTGGCCGAAAAATTCGTGACCATCGGCACCGGCGGTCAGACCGGCGTCTATTACGTCGTCGGTCAGTCCATCTGCAAGCTCGTCAACCGCGGTACCAAAAAACATGACATCAAGTGCACGGCGCCGTCCACCGGCGGTTCCGTAGCCAACTTGAACGCCATCCGCCAGGGCGAGCAGGACATGGGCGTTGCCCAGTCCGACTGGCAGTTTCACGCCTACAACGGCACCAGCAAATTCGAAGACCA
>JBFHVA010000074.1:0-14699 GCA_041589735.1 Gammaproteobacteria bacterium
CCGGCGCTTTCCGTTGCGCCTCGAGATACTGGCGAGAAACAAAGAGGGTCCGTTCTTCCAGGAATATCGTGAGCCAGATCCAGGCGAGGAACAGTCTCGGTCGATTGACGGCGCAATTCATCAGTAAATCTTGCAGAGGCGAAAGCGACACTAGCACCGGGGCTCGAACCGGGTAAAAGCCCGGCTCCGATCGCTCCAACAATCGCCAGAACATCTCTATATGCTTTTCCTCGTCGGTAACGAAACAACAAAGGCCCTCGCGAAGCTCAGCCGGCAATTCACACCGGGCAAGGACGCCGGTCAAGGCGGAAATCACCATTTGCTCGAAGAGGATGAACTGCTCGCACAGGCCGAGCGCCGAAAGCTGGTTATAGCGGCGCCGCTCGCTTGTATCGAGCAAAGAATACGAGGGCGCGTAGGACAGCAGCCCCAGCAGCTCGGGAATCCAGGGCTTGGTGCGGTCGACCGGCTGGCTCCAGTCGATGGCCTCGATACTGAAAGCCCGTTCGCGCGCTTGCCGATTGAGCCTGGCAAGGCTTGCGAGTGGTTTACGCGATATCGCCATAGCCCGTCTCTCCGTCTATACCCGCTTTTCTGCGTTTTGTACGGAAATAACTTACAACCGGACAGGGATAAATTGACCTTACAAGTTCGTTACTCATGAGTTACGGCGGACCGGCCAGGCAGAATCCGGCAGCAGAAGGCCGGTCATCAAGGTACGGCGTTCCCAAAGGCTGCCCTCCGGACGGCTGCCCCGTGGAATTATCCGATTGGATTGGGTGGGCGCTTTCGAGAGTTGGCGACGGACGGCTCGGCCCGAGGGCGACTTACGGCCAATACTGATGGTTGGCTTGCGAAATGCTGGTGGCGACGCAGGCGGGTGGCGCCTGGCGTTCAGATTCTTAATTCAAACCCGGGCGGTAGTTGCGGGGATCAGGGCCGTCGTAGTTTTGTGACTTTACAAATATTTCGGCCACAGCCCTGTTTTTCACTCTCAGGCAAGAACGGAGACGATTGGAAATAAGCAAACTGTCTCCCTGTTTTTCGCTTCCAATTACTCATTGAGAAAGCGCGCCAGTCCTCGACCCAATTCGCTACACGCCTTCCTGTCAGGATTCGTCCAGAAAACAAAGGGAACAACCACAACTACGCCAATAGCGCGGTCACCCTCGCTGGAGGTCGAGAGTCGACCCGCAACTCGGCGGTGTACGATATCTAGCACCGTTGCTTGTTGGGTGACACTTCGCGTCCACTCCGCGCCAAGCGCAAAGGCATAAGTGCCACTCGCAGCAAGCAGCTCGCTGTCTGATTCCATGACGAAGGCTTCGAGCAGCACAACGTACCGCAGGCGGGGTATGGTGTGATCGCTAATAGTTTCGCTATCTGCAAGATGTTTCAAAATCTCTTCGGGGCTCCCCGGAAGCTGCCCCGCATTCTCGCCCGAGAATGCAGTCTGTCGAAACGCATTGGGCGCAACAAGAATCAACCCAAGATTTTCGTTCGCTATTTCCCTGCTAACGCAGGAAAATAAAGTCTGCTCGATCGCGACCCGACCCTCTTCACTGACTCGTTCTCGCTCACTACCCGAGTAATTCAGCAGTAGAAACGCCACCGCATCGCCCGTTTCAACTCCTGCCGGAAAGCTGCGATATTCAGACACCAGTGGCTTGGACGAACAACCTGAAATAGCAAGAACCCATACGAGCAAGAGTTTTGGCGAAATTCTGATTCGCATTGCACTGTTAACTATGCGACAAAGAGGACGCACTTATTTTTCTCCGAGCGCGTGCACGAAAATTAATGCGCCGCCTTTTCTGCTTATTCTGTCTGTTCAGTGCGTGAAGAATAAGCCGGATAACCTCCCGCCTTCCCCAAAAGGAGTATAGGCGAGCGAGCCACCCGTCTGTCCGTCAACCCAGTAGTAGATGACGTTGGAGGTCGATCCAGATCGGCCATCCACAATTGGTCCGATGCCTTCAGCTCTCAGTCGGTAGCCGTCGTTCCTCCTGGTTTCGAGCCGGACATTACTGAAAGTCATTCCATTGACTTCGTACTCCCCTAAGAGGATCTGCGGTCCCCGTCTGTTGAACCAGAAATACCGAAATGAGTCATCAGCGCTGGCAATCACGCGGCTGATGCATATAAATATGGCACCGCCTGCTTCCGAGCCGCAGGTGTCCAGATAGCGCTCGGTGTCGTCAGTGATATTTTTTTCGAGTGTTTCCGGATCGTAGTGATTTACCTCAACCAAATAATCCAGGTACTCGAGCGTGGTCGGCGCTTCGATCCAGTTCGAGACATAGGAAAGGTTGCCCTCCCAATCGACAAAAACGTTCAAGTACATCGCGACTAACGGTGCGTAGATTAGCTCACGGTTTACCGAGATCTGGAAGCTGTTTGATCTGAATCTAATTCTGACGTCATATGAGACGGAGCCGTCCTCAAATACCTGCTTTAGAACAACGACATTGCGGCTGTCTTCGTCCACACCGAATGGCAAATCGAAGCCGGTGTTCAGGTTCGACGAGACGACAGCATTGCCGCACACCCACACTCCGCTTGTGAGGACGGGAACTTGGCCCTCTTTGCAGGACAGCGCCCCTAGCACCTGCACATCGGGCGAGAGCTTTTGTATCGTTACGGCACCGTCGGCAAGATCGTTGGGGCCCACGCAACCGGCGGGCTGACACTCTAAATCCTTGGCGGCGGGCTTAGCGCCCCAGGCTACGTCCGACTGTACGGAAAACAGCAAAACCAAAAAAAACGGTAAAGCGCGCAAGAACTTAACCTGCATTGCTCTCGTCTTCATTTAACATTCCTCCTTTCTCTTCCTTGTTAAAAAATGATTACGGCGAACGTGAACCCCACGATCACTTTCATCACTATCTAGCTCTTTTTGAACCGGTTCAGGTAACATATACAGATAGATTGGTTACGATCTTCTCGCAGCCGAATTACGGATTTCATACAGTTAACGGAAACCGCCTGCCCGGAGGCTCAGCCAAAAATTAATTAGAAATGCGGTCGCTGCAGATGCAGCTTAAATAGAGGGAGGCCGCCAACCCAGAAAACTGAGAAAGCCGCACTCTTGGTGGAGCGTGCGCGGGATTCTAGGCTTTCGCGCGCGAAAGTAAATAGGCTTATGGGGGCAAAACCGCCCACCCAGAACTTCGACGAAAGGAGACAGTTTTTCTACTTTTAACCCTGACCGATCTTTTATTTCCTTTTAGGAAAGCAGCGCCAACTTTCCCGCCTCCGCCAGCTCCCGCAACGCCACTTTTCTGATCTTTCCGCTCGAAGTCATTGGGAACGCGTCGACTGAAAACCAGCTCGCGGGTACCTTGAACTTGGCGATTGCCGCGGCGCAGTGTTCCGCCAGCACAGCCGCCGCCACCGGCTCGCGCAGCTGCACCGCGGCTGCTACCGCTTCCCCGTAGTAACGGTCGGACACCCCGAACACCGCGACTTCCAACACCGCCGGGTGCCTTCTCAAATGATTCTCAATTTCCACCGGGTAGACGTTCTCCCCGCCGCGGATGATGAGGTCGCGCAGTCGGCCGCCGGCAATTACCAGCCGCCCGTTCGGATCCAGGTAGCCTAAGTCGCCGGTCTTGAGCCAACCGTCTTTCGTGATCGTCTCGGCGGTGGCCGCTTCGTCTTCGAAATAGCCCCGCATCACCATCGCCCCGCGAGCCTCAATCTGGCCGCTCTCTCCGGTCGCAAGCACTTTGCCGGAAGAAACATCGGTAATGCGCACCTCGTAGCTCTCCAGCGGCTCGCCCGCGGTCTCGAACCGCTTCGAGTCGTCGAAGCGCGGGCAGGAAACCAGCGTTGAGGCTTCTGTCTGCCCGTAGACCTGGGCCACATAGGGGATGGGAAAGCGCTCCGCGCAGCGGCGCAAGATTTCCGCATCCGTATCCGCCCCGCCGCAGGTTCCGGTGCGCAGGCTGGTTAAGTCATAGCGCCCGCGCTCAGCGCTCTCCAGCATGGCGAGGTAAGAGGTGGGCACGCCGCTCAACACCGTGCAGCGCTCGGCTTCGATGATCTTGAACATGAGCTTTGGATCGAAATGCGATACCCCCACGTAGCAGGCGCCGACTTGAAGACAACCGAGCAGGTTCATGATGCAGCCGGCGCAGTGAAACAGCGGAATGATGGAGGTCCACCTGTCCGCGGGTTTTAATCCCAACCGCGAAGCGGTGGCGAAAGCGTTTTTAAGCATCGCCTCGTGAGTCAACAGCGCGCCCTTGGGAAAGCCCGTGGTGCCGGAGGTGTACTGCAGCGATCCGATGTCGCCGGGCTTCACCTCGGGCAGGCGATCCGGCGGCGCGAACTCGAGCAGCGCGGCATAGGACTCACACCCCGACGCCTCCCCTTCCAGAAGCACCACGATTTCCAATTCCGGCAGGGAACTCCGAAGCACCTGAAGGTGGGCGAGATAATCGTTGGACCGAAACTCAGGCGAAAGCACAAGGGCCTTGGCCCGGGACTGCTTCAGCACATACCTCAAGTCGTCGCGCCGATAGTGAGTGTTCAGTGGCACCAGCACCGCCCCCATCAGCGCCGCAGCGCCCTGCACCACTGGCCACTCGACGCGGTTCTCGGCCAGAAGTGCCAGGTGATCGCCGGGACCAAGACCGAGCGACATCAGGCCGCCGGCAAGGTGGAGGGAATGGGCGTGCCAGGAGGTGAAAGTTAGGGTTTGGTTAGATTCGGGGAAACGAAGCGCTGTCGCGCCGCCACTGCGCGCGGCCAATTTGCTGAGAGCTTCACCGATTGAGACGAATGGAAGGGTCAATTCCCAGCGCCCTGAGATGTTGATTCAAGGAGCACTCATTCTAATTAAACTGCCCCGATAAACGAGCGGTGTATTGAGCGACAATAGAATTTCGCCAGAGGAGACGTTCAAAGTTCACAAGTGTCGGATCTGCATCCAGTTCTACGGTTTAGGCACGTTGGAAAATACAGTGGTGGCCGCGGACTAGGCTCGTCCGACTGACGGCTGACAGGTAACTTCGGGAGCAGATTCTTTCCCAATGGGAACTGAATCTGCCCCCAATTTCCTTCTCTTATTTTTCAATCCCCCAATGTCAGCCCGGCCCGCTGTCCCAGCGCCCTTCTCAACTCCACCATCGCCAGCGTGTCCTGGGCGCAGTACTCGCGCAACGCGCGGAAGACGTTCTCCCGCTCGACCCAGTCATCGGAACGAAGCGCCTGCTCGTAGCTGATGGAGGCCATTCCGCCCTCGCTGATTTCCAGGTCCTCGTACCCCATCTCGGGCACGACCGCCGGCAGCACTTTTTTGATGGAGAACGAACCGCGGAACTCCGGATGGTAATAATTGTTCTTGATCACCGGGTGCAGATCCCAGATGCGATCCAGCAGCGCCTCGAGTTGCGGCGCCAGATCCGGAAGCGAATCTGCCAGATGCCGGATCACCTTTCTTTCGTAGGACGTATAGACGCAGATCGATCCCTCATCCCCCAGCGCTTCCAAAAGCGCTTTGCCAAGCGGCGCCCGCGGATCCGATCCCTCGGTATGCAGATACTCCGCGTGGGCGAGCGTCCCATCCTCGTGTTGCGTGTGCACCGAGAACTGAAACGCCACCATGTCGTAAGGATGCGTGCCCGCATAGCGGGGAATGGCTGGTCCCACGGTCTCGAAGTCCAGGTGATGCACCGGATACGTCACTGTTTCGAGTGCGGCCGCGAGGTCGCCGTGAATTCGATCCTCGCCGCTCAGAACGCTCTGCCTCGCCAACGCCTGCATCGGACTCAAGGGAAATTCCTCCGGCACCTCGCGCACATCCGAGATACCTGCGGCTTCGAGTTCCGCCAGTCGCCTCTGATTCAGTCTCGGCAGCTCTCCGACGGGATACTCCGGCACCACCCAATCTCGCGTGCAGTGGGCGTAAAAAGGACACTCATAGGGCGTGAAACAATGCGGGCCGGGCGCGATCTGCGGCGGCGCGCCAGTTAGCAGCCCGTGAAAAGCATCGACCTGCCCTTGGACCTGATCCAGCATCGGCTCCACCGCCTCGGTGAGATCGTGGAACTCGAACAATGCATTGACGTCCAGAAACTCGCCGTCGTAAACGTAACGCTTGTTGAGCAATAAAACGCCGGCGCGGCGAACATTGAAACCCGCCCCGCGCAGCACCCAGAGCTGCACCGCCACGTCCGGGTAATGCACCTCTTTCACTCTTGTCGAGGCCTTAACCTCGATGAGTGAAAATCCCTCGTCCTCGCGCCTTAAGATATCCGCCCGGATGAGTACGCCCTGATGTTCGAACGCACCCTCGTAAAGAGCCGGGATCTCGAGATTCGAAACAAGTCTTTTCGTTTCGGCAACCGCCTTGTCCGCATGCAGATGGCTCCATTTGACCAGCACGCCGCCCGGATAGCGCTGCTGCGCGAGCCGTCCGACCTCGTGCCCGGTATCGAACAGCGCCTGTGTCGCCAGATCCGGCGGCGTCGCGAGTTGACGCTCGAAGTATTCGTACCAGAGCCGTAGGTGGCACTGGATGCCTGAGAGAAAGCGGGTTTTCGATAACCGGGGTTTCAATGCATTCCAAGCGAGTTCAAGTAACA
Source organism: Gammaproteobacteria bacterium (assembly GCA_041589735.1). GTDB lineage: Bacteria > Pseudomonadota > Gammaproteobacteria > HK1 > HK1 > CAMYJH01. Next base: position 6,591 of record JBFHVA010000074.1, read on the forward strand.
GCGGTCAGTACTCAGGAAAATAGAAATTGGTCCAATCGAAGAGATCGGACCCATGACTACTTGTCGAGTGTTACCAAACGTTTTTGCTTGAGGCAAAAAGCTCAACGGTGAACACCGGCACCGGTTCTTTCAAGCTCAGCCCACTCAAGCCACCCGGTCAGGGGGGTTGTCGCCGGCGAAGAACGCCTTCGCGTTTTCAAGCACCCGAAGACCCATTGCGACCCGGGTCTCAACGGTCGCGCTGCCCAGATGGGGCAGCAGCACCACGTTTTCACGATTCAAAAGCCCCGGCGAAACCCGTGGCTCGGCCTCAAAGACATCGAGGCCGGCTCCGGCGATACGTTTCGACTCGAGCGCTTCGACCAGGGCCGCTTCGTCGACAATGTCACCCCGCGCGGTATTTATCAGGAAGGCATCGGGCCGCATGCACTCCAGCCGCTTTCTATTGATGAGACGGCGGTTCTCCGGCGTCGCCGGGCAATGAATCGAGACGAAGTCGGACTCGCGAAGCACATCCTCTACGCTGTCGCGGGGCTCAGCGCCGATGCTGGCAAGGAATTCTTGCGGAGGCGGATACGGATCGAAGAACAACACCCGCATCTTAAAGCCGAAATGGGCGCGCTCCGCCATGGCGCGGCCAATGCGGCCCAGACCAATGAGGCCGAGGGTCTTGCCGGTCACCTGGGTTCCCATCATGTGGGTCGGCCGCCAGCCGGTCCATTGGCCGCTGCGCACGTGGCGCTCGCCCTCACCCGTCCGCCGCGCGACGCTCAGCAACAAAGTCATGGCGATGTCGGCCGTGGCATTGGTCAGTACTTCAGGTGTGTTGGTCACCACCAGGCCCCGCTCTTTCGCGGCCTCGATAGCGATGTTGTTGTAGCCCACACCGAAGTTGCCGATGAGACGCGCGCGCATCGGTTCCGCGGACAGGACACTGGCGTTGATGGCGTCGGTCACCGTCGGGAACACCGCGTCGGCGTTAGCAAAGGCGTCTTTGAGCTCTGCTTCGCTCAGGGGCTTGTCGGTGGCGTTGAGCTCAACGTCAAAACAGTTTTTCAGCTCTGCTTCGACCTGCGCCGGCCAGCGCCGGGTCACAATTACTTTTGGTTTTGTCATCACAATCACTCTGTTATTTCGGCTGCAGCATGATACTCAATGGGGTCAGAGTCCACTGACTCTTATTTGATTCTTGCCTCAATTATCACCCGCGACTCAGCGCAGAGATTCACGACGTCGCGCGAGGCTTTCCTTCGGCCACACTTTGTCGCGGTCGTAATATTCTTCGAACGCAGGCGTGTCATCCGGCAGCACCACCCAAGGTTGCTTCGACGCCGTATAGATATGGATGTCGGGAGGGAGCCGGTCCGGCTCATCGAGGGTGCCGACGCGTACAAAACGGATCGCGACCCCGGCGCCCGCATAGTTGCTCCAAAGCGCAATTCGACAGCTTGGGCAACGAATGATTTTCTGACCCTTGCCACTTTCTGACGGCGTATTGACCGGCTCAGGCGAACCCTTGAGCACCTCCACGCGATCGGATTCGATCATTGCGTTGAGCGCAAACGCCGCCCCGGTTTCGCGCTGGCACCAGCGACAGTGACAGCAGTGAACGAACATGGGTCGACGGGTGATGCGATACCGCACGGCGCCACAGGTACAACCACCCTCAATCGAAAAATCGCCCTCGTCAGTCATGAGCTGTGTTTCCGTTTTTCTGTTACAAAAGTGGCAGGCCAGAAAAAGGATGATACATTCAGTAGATAACCATGGCATCCGCATCAGATCCCCACATTCCGTCCCGAGCCTCTCTCGGCAGCCTCGGCACGCTGCGCCGCTTCCTGCCTTATCTGTGGCCCGAGAACGAGTGGGGACTGCGCGCCCGGGTGGTGCTCGCCCTCGTCTCCCTGGCATTGGCCAAGGTTGCGGTGGTCTACGTGCCCCTTTTCTATCGCGACGCCGTCGACGCCCTGGATATCGACCAGGCCTCGACCGCGCTGGTGCTGCCCGTCGGACTGATACTCGCTTACGGCGGCGCCCGGGTGCTGTCGCTCGCCTTCGGGGAGCTTCGCGACGCCCTGTTCGCCAAGGTTGGCCAGCGCGCCATTCGCACCATCGCCCTGCAGGTATTTCGCCATCTGCACGCCATGTCGCTGGGATTTCACCTCTCCCGCCAGACCGGGGGCTTATCCCGATCCATCGAGCGCGGCACCAAAGCCATCGAGACGCTGCTCCGCTTCAGCCTCTTCAGTATCGTGCCCACCGTCCTCGAGCTGTCATTGGTGTTCGTCATCCTGTGGAAGGCCCTCGACATCTGGGTGGCGCTGGTAACCGTCGTGATGGTGGTGATCTACATCGCTTACACGATGCTGGTCACGGAATGGCGGATCAAGTTTCGCAGGGCCATGAACGAGGAAGACAGTCGCGCCAACACCCGCGCAATCGACAGCCTGCTGAATTACGAAACCGTCAAATACTTTGGCAACGAAGAGCACGAGGCCAGGCGTTACGACTCCGCCATGCGCGGCTACGAAAACGCATCGATTCGAAGTCAGACCTCGCTTGCGCTCTTGAACGTCGGCCAGGCGGTGATCATCTCTTTAGGTCTCACCGCGGTGATGCTGATGACGGCGAACGGAATCGTCAACGGAACGCTCACCATCGGAACATTTGTGATGGCGAATACCTATCTGATGCAGCTTTATCAGCCGCTCGGATTTTTCGGCTTTGTCTACCGCGAGATCAAGCAGTCCCTGATCGACATGGAGAAGATGTTCGAGCTCATGGGAGAGGAGATCCAGGTGGCGGACAGACCGGACGCAAGACCGCTGATGGTGAACGGCGGCGAGGTAAGCTTCGAGGACGTGCATTTCGACTACGACGTGCGGAGATCCATTCTCAAGGGCGTGTCATTCAAGGTACCCGCGGGCAAGACCATTGCCGTGGTCGGACCCTCCGGCTCCGGTAAGTCGACCATCGCCAGACTGCTCTATCGTTTTTACGACGTGGCTCAAGGCGCGATCCGCATCGACGGCCAGGACATTCGCGAGGTGACCCAGGAGTCGCTCCGCGCCTGCATCGGGGTCGTCCCCCAGGACACCGTGCTGTTCAACGAGACCATCTACTACAACATCGCCTACGGAAAGCCAGGCGCCACCCCGGCGGAGATCGAGCACGCGGCGCGAATGGCCCACGTGCACGACTTCATCATGGCAATGCCCGACGGCTACCAGACGCTGGTGGGTGAGCGGGGCCTGAAACTCTCGGGCGGTGAGAAGCAGCGGGTCGCCATCGCCCGCACCGTGATCAAGGACCCGACCATTCTGCTACTGGACGAGGCAACCTCGGCGCTGGATACGCATACCGAGCAGGAGATCCAGAAGAATTTGCGCGAGATCTCCCAGGGACGCACCACGCTGTGCATCGCCCACCGGCTGTCGACGGTGGTGGATGCGGACGAGATCCTGGTGCTGGATAACGGCGTCGTGGTCGAACGCGGCCGCCACGCCGAGCTCCGCGCACTGGAAGGCGTCTACGCCAAGATGTGGCAGCGGCAACAGGAAGCCCGGGAACGCGATGGCGATTTTCCCGAGGGCGCCCTGGCGACCTGAAAAAATTCGGGGACAGTATACTTATTTCCCCAGAGAGGAACGTTCTAAGGCGGGAATCGAGACAAACGGATATAAGTAGACTTTCCCCGTATCTCCTGCGGGGCATTGTTCAGTCCCACCAGAGAAAGACTTCTTTTTTCGCCTGGATCGAACGACCAAGCTCTTCAACTGAGCCTGTACCCTGGTCCACAATGTCGGGACAGAATTCATAGACACGTCTGGCAAATTTCATCATGTCCTTCGGCAGAGATTTCAGACGAAGCTGTATCGTGTCAGTTTCTGCTTGCCAGATGTCAACACCGAACGCTTCGTCCCAGGAAGTGAGCTCGCGAACCAGGTCTTCCGTCGTAAGGTCGTAGTTAATGCCATCTGACGCTGCGACGCGAAGAATATCGAACTGGCTCGAGCCGGGTGCAATAACGACCTCTACGCCGGTCGACTTCGGCGTCGCGAGGCTACGGGTGGTACCAACGAAAGCCACTATACCGGGCGGAATTCTGTCACGAACCTCGTCGAGCACGGTCTTGGCGTCTTCCTCGCTAACAAGGACGGATCGAGCGCCTCGGTACTGGTCACGTCCGAAGTCCCGTGTCGCGAAGGGCCGAACTTCCTTTCCGGAAGCCACACTTAATATCTCGGACGCAGTATCAAGGGAGGAAGCGCCGTATGCCGCCATGAAGACAGAAAATAGAGAGACAAATGCGATTAGACGCAGAAAAAATCGCTCGATCTCACGCATAGCGATAAAGCTCAGCCAGGCCGCCTTTTTTGGCGTCGGCTGAATTGCCTTGTTGAGCAATTTACTTCTTTCTCTTACATTCAGCTGATGCGTAAAACTTGAGATCATTCTCGGGGCCTTCTTCAAGAAAACGAACCACTTTATTTATTGGCATAGTCATGGACCCACTTTGCGAAACAAGCAGGAATTGCGTGCCAAAGGTATAAGGGATCATATTTCTTAAGCTTTCTTTCTGTGTAGACATGTAATCTTCGTAGCCAATCCAAATATAGGTCTCCGAAGTGCACCGCTTTATTACTTCGCCGACATATGCACCTGCCCAGATGATCGATTCAGCTATACCTTCTGAGTTAGTGTTGATTCCTTTTTCGCGAAGACCATTCAGCCACGAACTAACCGCGTCAAGGCTTGTTAAGGAATAATCGAGCTTTTTTCGTTCTAGTTTCTCAGGAATTGCTACATCAGTAGCACCATGCAACTCCCCAGAAAAAAACTTTGCCGCTTCAGAAATCTGAGAATCGAGTGTAGCGTTATCAGCCATAATAAACTCCGATGAAAACAGCGATAAGAGCACCATTAAGAATTTGATTGTTTTCATATCCTCTTACCACTTAGATGCCCAATGCCTGCGTTCGGATGCGGGCAGCGCGCGCAGCGGGCTGAGCGTCAACTGCAAAATATTGTTAGGTGTCATTAGTAGAGTTCTGGCCTTTTTCATAGGGAACCAAGAACACCTTCTTGTTGCCCCAATAGATGAGGAGCGCCAGAGCGACATAACTAACCAGCGCGGGGATTAGCCACTCTATGTCACTCACATACAGAAGAATAGTAAAAGCCAACGAAATTAAAGCTATAACGATAAAAATCGCTTGTCTGTATTTTGTATCGGTATCAACGGTGAAGCTACCGCCACATTCAGGGCAAATCCTATAACCCTTGAAGAGGCCTTGATGGGGAAGCTCCCTAATAACTACCTCCACACTGCAATACGGACATCTTTGCATTGTGAGATAAATACTTAACGCCTGGCATCAGCTGCGCGGCGAAATGGCGCGAGCCTTGCGTAGGTACGGGTCGTGACATTTTGACGTGTCAGCTGCATGCCTTTGTTAGGTGGTTGCGAGATCCACCAGCATTCTATGAAATTCTGTATTGATATCACCTACGGTCCCCAAGTGACCGCGACCATGGCTGAGCCCTGTGTTCTCAATCTCGGCGGCAGCTATCGCTTCGCGAGCTAATTGCCTTCCAGTCGCGCTGTCGCCATCGTGACTCGCTTTCAGTGCACGTGCTCCATAAAGCAGATAGGCGTGCCAAGGAAAGACTGGCGTTCCATGTGATTCAGCAGCGACGAGAGCTTCTGAGCAGATGTCCCAGCGTTTATTCTCGACAGCTAACTTGGCAAGAGAGAAAGCTGCGTTTGTGCGTATTCCTGGATACTCTCGCTCTCGATCAATCGCGAGCCGATAGTATTCGATCGCTTCGACGTTCTTGCCGAGGAATTCGCAGCATCGCCCTGCGGTTTCATACGCCAAACCGACATCCGATACATCTGGATAGTCGCTAAGGGCTGACTGCACCAGCTCCAAGGCTGAACGGACCAGTTTCGGTTTTCCTGTTCGGAGCAATGTGTGAGCTTGAATGCGCATGTACTGGGACTTGCTCTCGGGTCCGCGACTTCGCGCGTTGCGCTCAAAGAACTCGCGCTGGTCGATTTTCGTCCACGTGGAACGTTGGTACCAATCATTTCGGCCCATTCCGTCGACCTTTCCCAACCGACTATCTAGTTGTAAAAAGCCTAAAAGTCGGATTGCGATCCGACTTTAGAATATGTCGGTTCGATATTTAACATTAGTATCAACTTCATAGTAGAGTTTAGTCCGACTTCGAGACGATCGCTGCTCCGACTTCAGGAAAGGTTGAATCGTATGGAGGCGAATCAGAACCCGGCACAAACTGTGCCCCCAAGCACACGCACACAATGATGTCCGGCAGAAAATCCTAGCGAGCACAGAGGGATTCACGTGTCCTCCTCCCTCCTCTGTTACTGACTCCCGGTTAATGTGACAATCCCGCCCCATGACCGCGACGCCCAGGGATGTGCTCAAGCGGGTCTTCGGATACGACAGTTTCCGCGGCCAGCAGTCGGATATCATCGAACACACCGTGGCCGGCGGCGACAGCCTGGTGCTGATGCCCACCGGCGGCGGCAAATCCCTCTGCTATCAGATCCCCGCGCTTCTGCGCGACGGCGTCGCGGTGGTGGTGTCGCCGCTGATTGCGCTGATGCGCGACCAGGTGGCGGCGCTGCGCGAGGCGGGGGTAAAAGCCGCGTTTTTAAATTCCACCCTCGACTACGAGGAAGAACGCGCGGTGCAGCAACGGCTTCGCGCCGGGGATCTGAAGCTGCTGTACGTGGCGCCGGAACGCTTGCTGGGCGAGCGGACCCTGGCGCTGCTGGAAGCCGTGCCGCTGTCGCTGTTCGCCATCGATGAGGCCCACTGCGTTTCCCAGTGGGGTCACGACTTCCGTCCCGAGTACCGCCAGCTCGCGGTGCTGCATCAGCGCTTCGCCAGCGTGCCGCGCATCGCGCTCACCGCCACCGCCGACGCGCCGACCCGCGCCGAGATCGTGGAGCGCCTGGGCCTCGAGGGCGCGCCAGTCTTCGTTTGCGGATTCGATCGCCCCAATATCCGCTACCAGGTGGTGCCGAAAGATAACCCGCGCGAACAGCTGCGCCGCTTTCTTGCCCGCGAGCACCCGGACGATGCCGGCATCGTTTACTGTCTGTCCCGCCGCAAGGTGGACAAGACCGCAGAATGGCTTCGCCTGCGAGGCTTCGACGCGCTGCCCTACCACGCGGGCATGAGCGCGCATGAGCGCGACGCCAATCAGGAACGCTTCCTGCGAGAGGAAGGCGTGGTGATGGTGGCCACCATCGCCTTCGGAATGGGCATCGACAAGTCCAACGTTCGCTTCGTGGCGCACCTGGATCTGCCGAAAAGCCTCGAGTCCTATTACCAGGAGACCGGCCGCGCCGGGCGCGACGGACTCGCCGCCGATGCGTGGATGACCTACGGCCTGCAGGACGTGATCACCTTGCGCCAGATGGTGGACGGCTCCGAAGCGGGCGAGGCGCGCAAGCGACTCGAAGTGCAGAAGCTCGATGCGATGCTGGGCTACTGCGAGGTGACCGGCTGCCGCCGGCAGGTGATGCTGGGCTATTTCGGCGAAAGCCGTTCCGAGCCCTGCGGCAACTGCGACAACTGCTTAGAACCCCCGGAGACCTGGGACGCCACCGAGGCCGCGCAAAAAGCACTGTCCTGTGTTTACCGAACCGGCCAGCGTTTCGGCGCCGGGCACGTCATCGACGTGCTGCTGGGCAAAGAAACCGAGCGCGTGCGCAATCTTCGCCACGAGCGTCTCTCTACCTACGGCATCGGCACCGAGCTGGACCTGAAACAATGGCGCGCCGTGTTCCGCCAGCTGGTGGCGCGGGGTTTTCTCAATGTGGACGCGCAAGGATTTGGTTCGCTCGTGTTGACCCCGTCGAGCCGCGCGCTCTTGCGCGGCGAGGAACATCTCGAGCTCAGGCAGGAGGCGCGCGCGCCGAAGACCACTCGACGTCGCGGCGCGCCGGCGGCCAGCGTGCCGCCCAGCGCCGAAGAACTGTGGCAGGCGTTGCGGGCATGGCGGCGGGAACTGGCCGAACGGCACGGGGTGCCGCCCTACGTGATCTTTCACGACGCTAGCCTCGCAGAG
>JBFHVA010000075.1:0-14532 GCA_041589735.1 Gammaproteobacteria bacterium
GCCCCGGCTCCGAGTTGAACTTATTTGAGCAGTTAAATAAATTTATCGCAACTGGGCCCCCGCCACCCCGCCGCCAGCCGGGGCTCACAGGCTCAACTGATTGAAAGGTATGGAAGAATATGGCCGGCGAAGCGGCAAACCCCTTAAGACCCAGAAAGGAGCGGGTCGAAAACGCCTCCCGGCGCCGCCGCCAGATCATCGAGGCGACCCTTCGCTCGGTGGTCAAGAACGGCCTGGCCGCGACCACCCTTGCCACGGTGGCCCAGGAGGCCGGCCTGTCCCAGGGCGTTGCGGTTTTCTACTTCAAGAACAAGCACACCCTTCTCGCAGAAACCCTGCGCAGTCACTTCGAAAAATACAGAGAAAACTGGCGCAGGGCGCTTGAGGCCACCGCTCCCGATCCCGTCGACCGGATCGTGGCTCTGATCAAGGCAGATTTCGACGACGAAGTCTGTAACCCTCAGGCTCTCGCCATCTGGCACGCCTTCTGGGGGGAAGCCAACGCCCGTCCGCTCTACGCGGAAATCGCCAAAGAGCTGGATGCCGACCGGGCCGCGGAAATGCACAAGGCTTGTGCTGAATTGATAGAACGCGACGGAAAAGATCCAGGCCACGCCGACCTGGTGGCGGCCGGCGTGGATTCACTCACCGACGGTCTGTGGCTTCGCATCTACCTGACGCCGGAGAACATGTCGCCCGGGCTTGCTCTGGAGATCACCGCCCGCCACCTGGCCGCCGATTTTCCCGAGCACGCCGAAGCCTTTCTCTCCAGGCTCAAGCAGCCTGAATAAATCCGCTTTCGAAGGGACCGCATTTGTCCTCGGCCCACGAAGAGCTCTACCACGACGCCATGGTGAAGTTCCTGGAGTCGCTGTGGGGCGACGGCTACTTATCGCCGGGCGGTCCTGACGAAGTCGACCGGATCCTCGAGGGGATCGACCTTAGCGGCAAAAGCGTGCTCGATATCGGCTGTGGCTCCGGTGGTATCACCGTCGCGCTCGCAAGGGATCATGACGCCGCAAAAGTCATCGGCATCGACGTTGAGGCCACGGTTTGCACCGCGGCAAAGCGGCGCGCCGAAGGCGCCGGGCTCGGCGAGCGAGTCGAGATCCGGCGCATATCGCCTGGACCCCTCGAGTTTACGGACGCGTTCTTTGACGTGGTGTTTTCAAAGGACGCTATCGTTCACATCGCCGACAAGGAGTCTCTGGCCCGCGAGCTGTTTCGGATTCTCAGGCCCGGCGGCTGGTTTGCGGCGTCCGACTGGCTCACGGATCGCGACGGGAAACCAACTGCAGAAATGCGCCGCTATTTGGAGCTCGAGGGCCTGGATTTCGGCATGGCTTCGCCACAGCGTTATCGAGATGCCCTGATAGCCGCCGGGTTCGTCGACGTCTCGCTGACCAATCGCAACCCCTGGTACCGGCAGGTGGCGCGGGAAGAACGCGCGGCTTTCGACGGCGCCGGTCGCTCCAGGTATGAAGCCGCCATCGGTGTCGATGGCCTTGCGAAAATGAAACAAACTTGGGAGGCGATGATAGCGGTGCTCGATACAGGGGAGCATTGTCCCCATCACTTGCGCGCTCAAAAGTCTTAGATCAACGGTCAAAACCGACTGAAAGGCACCGTCCGGAATACCGTTGATCCAGGTCATGTTGCACATCTCGACCGATTCCTATTATTTGGAAACAAAGACTTAGGGTTGGCGGCTCACACTGGGCCTCGGAAAACCCAGGATCGGATCGAGGCACATGGATAATCTGACTTCCGGACGAACCGATGCCCCGGGGCCATCCGCCGCGGAGCGCCCGGATCCCGGACCTCCGGTGGCGCCGGTGCGGCTCCCGGAGCACGTCATAGAGGTCATCAGCGACTCCGGTGAAGGCGCGCAGAAGTGCGGTCAGTCTTTCGCCAGCATTGCCGCCAAAATGGGCAACGGGATCTGGACCGTGGAGATCATCCCGGCCGAGATTGAGCCGCCGGCGCGCAGCATCGCGGGCGCCAGCGGAAACCGGATTCGAATCGGCTCGCACCGCGTAACCAACGGAGGCGACGAGGCCGACCTCGCCGTGGCTTTCAACGAGCAGGTGTTACGCGGTCGGCTCCAAGCCGGAGCGCTCAAGCGAGGCGGCGTCATCCTTCTCGAGAACAAGTGGCGGGTCCATCGCGATCCGGACATCGTCGCGGCTTACACCAGCACTCACGACAAGCTGATACGCGACGGCTACCGGGTCTACGAGGTCCCGATGGAGCAGATCTGTTACCAGTACACGCCTACTCCGGCGCTGGGAAAGAATATGTTCGTGCTGGGGATGCTGAGCGCAATTTACAGCCTGGATCTGAAACTCGCCCGCAAGCAGGTCGCCTTCGTGTTCCGGACCAAGAGCCAAGAAGTAGTTGATCGGAACGTCCAGCTGCTCGAAGTCGGGTACAACTGGGCCCGAGAGAATCTGGATCTCTGCTTCAAGATCCCGGGCTCACCCACCAAGAAAACTCAGATCGTCGTAAACGGTAACACGGCGCTGGCGCTCGGCATTATGGCTTCCGGAATGGAAGTATGCGCCATGTATCCGATCACTCCGGCGACCTCCGCCGCGCACTACCTCAGCGAGATCTTCGAGAACGTGGACGGGATCGTCCATCAGGCCGAGGACGAGATCGCGGCGTGCGCTTTCGCGATCGGCGCCTCTTATGCCGGCAAGTGCGGTGTCACCATCACTTCGGGTCCCGGCATGTCGCTCAAGCAGGAGCTGATCGGGCTCGCCGCCATGGCCGAGATCCCGCTCGTCGTGGTCAATATTCAGCGAGGCGGCCCGAGCACCGGTCAACCGACCAAAGTGGAGCAGGGTGATCTCCTTCAGGCCATTTTCGGAACCCACGGCGACGCGCCTCGGGTGGTCCTGGCCGCCGCCAATATCGAGGACTGCTTTTATCTCGTAATCACGGCGCGTCACATCGCCGAGACCTTCAATCTGCCGGTGGTGCTGCTGAGCGACGCCAACCTGGCGACAGCGCAGCAGCTGTTCGTTCGGCCGCAGCCCAAGCAGGAGTGGTACGCGGTGGCCTCGGACCAGACCGAGATTGCCGAAGGCGAGCGACCCTACGAGTGGGATGATCGCACCGGCCTGCGCCGACGGTTCATACCCGGTCAGCCCGGGGGCATGCACACCCTGACGGGATTGGCGCACGATCGCGCGAGCCGGGTCGCCTACGATCCCGAGATCAACCAGGAGGGCCTCAGGTATCGCAGCCTCAAGCTCGCAAGCTTCCAAAAGACACTCGCCTCGCCGCCGGTTTACGGCGATCCGGAAGGCGAGCTGCTGCTGGTCGGGTGGGGAAGCACCAAAGGCGCCATCCAGGAGGCCATCGATCGTGCCCGCGCCGATGGGTACGCGGTTTCTTCGCTGCATCTGACCTATCTGCAACCCATGGCATCTGGGATCGGCGACATCCTGAAGAAATTTGCCCGGGTGATGACCATCGAGATGAGCTGGTCCGACAGCCTCGACGATGGGTCCGTCAGCGTGGATAGCCGACGCTACTCGAATCTTGCCTGGCTGCTGCGGGCGCGCTACCTGGTGGATGTGGACTGCTGGTCCGAGGTAAAGGGGCAGCCCCTCAAGCCTGGGTCCGTGGTTAATGTCATTCGCCGCAAACTGGAAGGGGAGAGGGTACATGTCTGATTTCATCGACAGGCTGTCGACGAGCGTCGCGGACCTGGACGAGGACGCTCACATCCTGCATGACTACGAAGGCGCCGTGTCCCGCTGGTGCCACGGATGCGGCGACAACGCCATCCTCGCGGCTCTACAAAAACTTTGCGCGGAGGAGCAACTTCCCCCTGAGAAGACCGTATTCGTTTCGGGGATCGGCTGCGCCTCGCGGCTCCCCCACTACATGGGCACGTACGGTTTTCACGGCCTGCACGGCCGGGCCCTTCCGCTGGCCGAGGGCATCAAGATCAAGCGGCCCGACCTGCACGTGTTCGTCAACACCGGTGATGGCGACTGCTGCAGCATCGGCGCCGGACACTGGTTGCACGCGGTGAGATACAACATGAACATGACGGTGATGCTGCACGACAACCGGGTCTACGGCCTCACAAAAAACCAGGTTTCGCCCACCTCGCCGCTGGGGCTGGTGACCAACACCACGCCTCGTGGAGCCCGCCTGCAGCCGCTGAACGCGGTGGCGGCAACCCTGGGGATGTCCAACATCTCGTTTGTGGCCCAGGCGGTCGATTGGCTGCCCGCGGTCCTCTACGACATCATTCACCAGGCGTTTCTCCACCGCGGGCTTTCCTTCGTAAGCATCCTTCAAAGATGCCCGCACTACCTGCCGGGCCACTTTGACGAATACATCAAAAACCCGGAACGAATTCTGTTGTTGACCCATCCGGACGGCCTCCACGCCGATGAGTCGTACGTGCGCCGATTTTCCAGCCGCGAGGCGCACGACCCTTCGGACCTTAAGCGGGCGAGGGAGCTGGCGTCGATGACCGAAAAGCTTTCCGTTGGCATCCTCTACCGCAACGACACGGTAGCGTGCTACGAAGATCTGCATCGCCGAGAGAAACATCTACCGGTGGACGCCAAGATCGCGGCCCTGGAGCGGGAGTTCGACAGATTCACCGTGCTGCCGGAAAGCTAAGGCCGAACATCCTTAAGGCAAGGTAATGAAGGACGAGTGATGTTGCAGGGCCAAACAACCGGCGAGCGCGTGGACTCGCTTGCGGCGGTCCTTCACGACGAAGGCTTGACCGAGCTTTTGCGCATCCACCTGGCCGGGCCGGATGCCAAGCGACGCGAGGGTGAGCCGGCGCCGCCTGATCTGGTCCCGGCACTTCTCGGCGCTTTCCTCGAACTCGAATCCATCCGCCACGACTTTCCAGTGGTGCTCGTAGACGAGCGATCCGAAACGCCGGTGGCCCCGCTGGCGCAGATTATCGACGGAATGTTGGACGAGCTGGCTCCGGATGGCCCGGAAGGTGAAAACCTGCGCGGGTGCCTCTACCGGTTGGAGGCGTCGATTAAACGTCTGTCAAAGCGGAAGCGGGTACGCCGTCTCTCGGAGCTATGGGCCTTGGCCATAGAGCAGGTCGTCAAGCAGAGCGAACACCCCGAGCGGGTTCGGGCGAGCCTCAATACGGTCAAAAACGTTCAGGCGCACGACGGGCGATTGATCTCCTGCGGGCCCCGCGCCACGCGCCAGATATTCGAGCATGCCTGGCGACCGCTGCAGTCCGAGCGTGCCGAGGACGAACGCGTCGCTATCGAAGAACTCATCGCCCGGCTGTCCGAGGTGCTGGAATCAGAACGCGCGAGGTCTCCCAAGGCGACGTCTCCGGAGGCGCTCGAGGCGGCCTTGGGCGGAGAACATGCGGGAGGCATCGATTTCAACGCCCTCTCCGCGCTGCTGCGAAGCACTAAGCACACTCGGCTCATGCCGGCGAAACGCCTGAAGCGCTTGCGCGTCGCGCGCAAAGTACTGATCTCGGAACGCGCGCTGCTGCCACCGCCCGACGGCAATGGTAAACGCCGCAGGCGCGCCCACAGACGCACCGGCACGTGCCATAGCTGTGCCGAAGCGCTGAAGCTTTTCGACACTGAGCTCAAACGCAGGGTCGAGCTGGTTCGAGCGATTCGGGTCTCGAATTTGGAACTCGAGAACCGTTACCGCGAAGAGCGGCACGATTCTTTTTTTGAGAAATTTGGCCCCGAGCACCTCACACCCGAGGACTACAGGGCTCTGCCGCCGCTGCTGGTTTTTTTGAGCGGCAACAGCCTCAGCGACGCGGAGAAATCGACGCTGGTTGACATTCTCGGTTCCGATATGCCCGTTAAGGTGCTTCTGGAAATAAATGAGCTTCCCGCAAGCGATTCCTCGAGTGCGCCACCGGGATCGTTCACCGAGTGGACGCAGCAGATAGCCCGCATGACGATTTCCATGGGGGAAACATTCGTAATGCAGACGGCGGCGTCGCATTTGCCCCGGCTTGCGCCGGAAATCATCGCCGGTCTGCGTGGCGAAGGCCCGGCACTTTTTTGTATCTACACCGGACCCGACGAGTCACGGGCTGTCGTTCCGCACTATCTGCATTGCGCCGGCGCAGTCGAGTCCCGCGCCTTCCCAAGTTTCGTCTACGACCCGAATCGCGGAACCGATCTGGCATCCCGGTTTTCGCTTAAGGGAAGCCCTCAGGTGGATCGGGACTGGCCCGAGCATCGCTTCAGCTATGAGACAACTGACGGCCAGGAGGCGAGCGAATCCCTCGTTTTCACCTGCGTTGATTTCTTGATGCTGAATCCGCGTTTCGCGCAGCACTTCGTTATCGTGCCGCCATCCCGCTGGCACGCGAACATGGTGCCGATGGCTCAGTATCTAAATCTCTCCAGACAACAAGCCATCGACAAGGTGCCCTTCGTCTATCTGATTGACGTCGAAGACCGTGTGCACCGGGTGGTTGTTCGGCGTGCCCTGGTGGCATTTGCGCGCAAGTGCTTAGCGAGCTGGCGACGGCTCCAGGAGCTGGGCGGGATCAACGACTCGTATGCGCTACGGCTGCTCGAGGAGCAGCGGGCCCGACTCGAAGAGGAACATCAACGCGCCATCGAAGCGCTGCAGACGGCGCGCCCGGCGGAAAGCGAGGCGCCGAGTTCGGAGTCGGTGGCCGCCGAGGCAAAATCGCAGCAGCAAGAACGCGAGGCGCCTGCGGCCGAACCCCCGCCAGCGAGCGATCAGGCCTACATCGACACCGATCTCTGCACCACCTGCGATGACTGCATCGAGCGCAACTCGGCCATGTTCGCCTACAACGAGGCGAAACAGGCCTACATAAAGGACGTCACGGCGGGGAGCTACCGGGATCTGGTCGAAGCGGCCGAGAACTGCCCGGTCTGTATTATCCATCCGGGCCATCCGCTCGATTCGAGCGAGCCCGGACTCGAGGATCTAAAAAAGCGCGCGGCGGCCTTTAACTAAAGCAGACTCCAGCAACACTTACGGTCAAGCGGCCACCCGCACTCTGCGGTAGTTTCGCTGCCGCGTGTCGATTCCGAAGATCCGGGGGCGATCCGGATCCGACACCGCCATTTCCAGCGGGTCGAGTATTCCCAAATATTTCTTCATGCTGCGCGCGGCCCTTCTCCCGGCGCCCATCGCCAGGATTACCGTGGCAGAGCCGGTAACAATATCCCCTCCGGCGAACACACCGGCCAGCGAGGTGCGCTGCTGCTCGTCAGTTTCGATGTAGCCCCGCTTGTTGAGCTCCAGGCTGGAAGTCTGACCCATAATCGGGTTTGCGTTGGTGCCGATGGCGTAAATCACCATTTCGGTCTCGAACTCGTACTCACTGCCTTCGATGACTACAGGACGCCGCCGGCCGGACTCATCAGGCTCACCCAGCTCCATGCGGATGCAGCGCAGCGCCCGCACGTTGTTGTTGCCATCGTCCAGGATCTCGACCGGCGCGGTCAGCCAGTGAAACACGACGCCCTCCTCTTCCGCGTGGTCGACCTCCTCCACCCTTGCCGGGCTTTCAACGCGGCTGCGACGGTACAGGCAGTGCACTTGCTCCGCCTTCAGTCGCAGGGATACACGCATCGCATCCATGGCGGTATTGCCCGCGCCGATGACGGTGACCTTACGACCCATGTGCAAGGGCGTGTCTTTGTGCGGAAACTCTCCGGCCAGCATCAGGTTGCATCGGGTAAGAAATTCGTTGGCCGAAAGCACGCCGCTCAGCGATTCACCCGGTATGCCCATAAACTTGGGGTAGCCGGCGCCGGTGCCAATGAACACCGCGTCGAACCCCATCTCCTCGCGAAGCTGCTCGATGGTGAAAAGGCGCCCAACGAGGGTGTTGCATTCCACCTTGACACCCAGCTCAAGCACCTTGCCGAACTCTGCGTCGACGATGTCGTTGGGAAGTCTGAATTCGGGAATGCCGTAGCTCAGCACGCCGCCGGGACGATGCAGGGCTTCGTAGATGACGACTTCACAGCCTGCTTTAGCCATATCCGCGGCGCAGGCAATGCCGGCCGGTCCCGCGCCCACGATAGCCACTCGACGGCCGTTCGGCTCGATATGCGGCTCGCTGCTCCAACCCTCAGCGACCGCCATGTCGCCGACGAATCGCTCCAGCCGGCCTATCGCAACCGGCTCCAAATGATCGCCGACAATGCATACCTGCTCGCATTGTGACTCCTGGGGGCAGACCCGGCCACAGATAGCGGGCAGCAGGTTGGTGTCCGTGATTGCGTCGTAGGCGCCGCGGAAATTCTGGTCACAGATTTTTTGAATAAATCCGGGGATGTCGATTTCCACAGGACAGCCTTTTACGCAGGGCTGCTGCGGGCACATGATGCAGCGCTCGGCCTCGTTGAGCGCGTCCGACAGCGAGTAGCCAAGCGCCACCTCGGAAAAGTTGCAGGTCCGCCCCTTCGGATCCTGGACGGGCATAGCTGTGCGTTCCTGCGGAATGTTTCGAATAGTCTTCTTTGCCATGTCCGATCTCCGCAGAGCTTTCCCGCAGCGCGATTAATCGATTGGAAGTTGCTCTTGCTCCAGTCGACACCCTTGCTTGCGGCGCCAGCGCTCAAGCGCAACGCGTTCGTCCTCGCTGAATCGCGCCAGCCTTCGCATGAGTTCGTCGAAGTCAACCTGGTGGCCGTCGAAATCGGGGCCGTCCACGCAGCAAAAACGCATCTCGCCTCCGACGGAGACGCGGCAGCCGCCACACATGCCGGTACCGTCCACCATGATCGGGTTCAAACTGACGGTGGTCTTTATGTCGCGCGCGCGGGTCGCTTCGGCGCAAAACTTCATCATCACCGGCGGTCCGATGGCGATGACCTCGTCGATGTCGTGATGTTTCTCCACGACCATTTCGATCCCATCGGTTACCAGGCCCTTGATTCCTGCCGAGCCGTCGTCGGTGCAGATGATGAGCTCATCGCAGACGTCCTCGAACTTTGACTGCCAGAAGATCAGTTCCTTGCTGCGGAAGCCGACGATGCCGATCACGAAGGCGCCGTTCTCCTTGAACGCGCGGGCCTGGGGATACATCGGCGCCACCCCGAGACCGCCGCCGACGCAGGCGACTTTGCCAACCTTGCCGATATCGCTCGGCTTACCCATGGGACCGACAATCGCGTAAAGCGCACTGCCCGTGGTGCAGCGTAGTTGCATCTCCATGGTCGTCTTGCCCACGGCCTGGACCACCAGGGTGATGGTGCCCTGCTCGCGGGAGAAGTCGGCGATGGTTAGCGGAATGCGTTCGCCGTCGGCGTGGGACATGACGATGACGAACTGGCCCGGCCTGGCTGCTTTGGCGAGCAGCGGATGCTTCACTTCCAAGAGGAAAGTGGATTCGGAAAAGTCTTCGCGGGCGACGATGTCGTACATGCCACACCACTTCATGGATCGGCCGTGGCCGGCGGAAAACCTCGCCCAACCGCGGCGCTGATCAAGCCTACTCGGTGGAACCCTCCCGTTTCTTCGCCGGGCCGGCCATGACCTGCGTCAAGGGATGGGTCATTTCAGCCAACATATCGTCAACCGAAACATTCACGATCTCCAGCCGGTGATCGCCGCCGAAGCCGCGATTCCGCCCGCTATTCCATTGACCTCCGTCACTTTTAGACCCCTCCAGATCCGGTAAGAAGTACCTGTCGCCCCTCGCGGCGGTTCACCCGTGAGAGGGATAACTTTGTCGCCAGGAAAATCATGAGTCAGCGAGATCACGATTTGACGCAGCCGCCCGATTTGCGCCACGGCAGCTTCTCAGGCGTTGCGCGCAGCCAGCGCCCCCGTTACGTGGACCTGCTGCCGCCCTGCAACCACGCTTGCCCTGCCGGGGAGAATATTCAGGCCTGGCTGGCGCTGGTACAGCAGAATCGTTTCGAGGACGCGTGGCGCCAGATCGTGGAGGACAATCCGCTGCCGGCGACCCACGGACGGGTCTGCTATCACCCCTGTGAAGACCTCTGTAACCGCATGCAGCTCGACTCGCCGGTGGCGATACACGCGGTGGAGCGCTACCTCGGGGACCAGGCTATCGCCGAGCAGTGGAGCCCAGCGAAGCCGGCCGCGCGAAGCGGCAAGCGGATCCTCATCGTCGGAGGCGGCCCGAGCGGACTTAGCTGCGGCTGGCATCTGGCACGACTCGGCCACGAAGTAGAGATCCGAGACGCGGGTCCGCTGGCGGGCGGCATGATGCACTTTGGAATTCCAAAGTACCGGCTGCCGCGAGACGTGCTCGATGCCGAGATTCGACGTATCGAGGCCGCGGGCGTGCGCATCGTATTAGAGCACAAGGTAGAAGACCTGCAGGCGGAGAAGGAAGCCGGCGGGTTCGACGCCGCTTTTGTTGCAGTGGGCGCGCACTTGAGCCAGCGCACCGACATTCCAGCCCGCGACGCCGGAAAGATTCTCGACGCTTTGAGCTTTCTGCGCGACGTGGAAGCCGGTCAGCGCCCGAAACTCGGTCGTAGGGTAGCGGTATATGGTGGCGGCAACACGGCCATGGATACCGCGCGTACTGTGAAGCGCCTCGGCTACGAACCGCTCATCATTTACCGGCGCGACAAGGCCCACATGCCCGCGCACGACTTCGAAGCCGACAGCGCTGCCGAGGAGGGTGTCAAGATCCATTGGCTGCGCACGATCAAGGAGATCGATCACACGACCTTCAAGGTCGAGGCCATGCGTATTGATGAGAATGGCAGACCCGTCCCCACCGGAGAGATCGAAACCCTCGAAGCGGATTCGCTGATTATGGCGCTCGGGCAGCGCACCGATACGGAATTTCTTCGTCACGTACCGGGCTTAGAGTTTCAGTCCGACGGCACGGTAAACGTCGACTATCGAATGATGACCGGTTGCCCCGGTGTTTTCGCCGGCGGCGATATGGTGCCCGCGGAACGCACGGTCACTACGGCGGTGGGCCATGGCAAGAAGGCCGCCCGCCACATAGACGCCTGGCTGAAGGGGATCGATTACGAAAAGCCGGCTCCGCACGAGATCGCGGAGTACGATCGTTTGCACGTCTGGTATTTCACCGATGCGGCGGAGAAGACCGAAAGACAGATCGACGTCGAGGCTCGGCGCACGAGCTTCGACGAAGTGATTAAGGGGCTTGGAGAAGACGAGGCCCTGTTCGAGTCGCGCCGCTGTCTTTCCTGCGGCAACTGCTTCGAGTGCGATGCCTGCCTTGGCGCCTGCCCCGAAGACGCAGTGATCAAGCTTGGCGCCGGCAAGCGTTATCGCTTCGATTATCAAAAGTGCACGGGCTGCGCCGTGTGTTTCGAGCAGTGTCCGTGCGGCGCCATTGAGATGATTCCGGAGCCCGCGCGATGACGCGCGCCCTATTTTTATTCTTTCCGGGGGAGCGCTGATGACGGGGAAACAAGTCACCCTCGACGGTAACGAGGCGGCCGCAAGCGTCGCCTACCGGACCAACGAGGTGTGTGTGATCTATCCCATCACTCCGTCGTCGCCCATGGGCGAGCTTGCCGACCAGTGGGCGAGCGAGGGCCGCGAAAACGTTTGGGGTTGCGTACCCGCCGTCGTCGAAATGCAGAGCGAGGCCGGGGCGGCGGGCGCGGTACACGGCTCGCTACAGACCGGAGCGCTGAGCACGACCTTTACTGCATCCCAGGGTCTGCTGCTCATGATCCCCAACATGTACAAGATTGCGGGAGAGCTCACCGCCACCGTTTTCCACGTCGCGGCCCGCTCGCTGGCCGCACAGGCCCTGTCGATTTTCGGCGATCACTCTGACGTCATGGCGACCCGCTCAACCGGCTGGGCCATGCTTGCATCAAGCTCGGTGCAGGAGGCCCATGACCTCGCGCTCATCGCGCAGGCGAGCACGCTTCAGTCGAGGCTGCCCTTTATCCATTTCTTCGACGGCTTTCGTACCAGCCACGAGATCAACAAGCTGGAGCTTTTATCGGATGCGGATATCCAGGCAATAATCCCCGACTCGCTGGTCATCGCCCACCGCGCACGAGGCCTCAATCCCGACCGGCCAGTGATGCGGGGCAGCGCGCAAAATCCCGATGTTTATTTCCAGGCGCGTGAAACGGTCAATCCTTTCTATGACCAAGCCCCCGCGGTCGTAAATGGCGTTATGGAAGAATTTGCCGAACTCACCGGGCGGCGCTACCGCCTGTTCGACTATTTTGGAGACCCGAAGGCTGAGCGCGTCGTCGTCCTGATGGGATCGGGCGCCGAGACCCTGCGCGACACGGTCGACCACCTCAATGCTCGAGGCGAATCGGTGGGCGTGGTGCAGGTGCACCTCTATCGACCGTTCTCGGTGTCACACTTTCTCAAGGCGGTTCCCGAGACCGTCAAGGCGGTGGCCGTCCTGGACCGCACCAAGGAGCCGGGCGCAACGGGAGAGCCACTCTACCAAGACATCGTCGCAGCGTTTGCAGAAAAGCGCGCGAACGGTGCACCGTCGAAAAATTCTGTCCCACGTGTAATTGGCGGGCGCTACGGACTCTCTTCCAAGGAGTTCACGCCCGCCATGGCCAAGGCGGTGCTGGATGAGCTTGCCCGAGAGCGATTCAAGAATCATTTCACGATAGGCATTCGAGACGACTTGTCGGGCACCAGTCTCGAATACGATCCCGCATTCGATATCGAATCCGATCACACGGTGCGCGCCGTGTTCTATGGCCTCGGCGCAGACGGCACTGTGGGCGCCAACAAGAACTCCATAAAGATCATCGGAGAAGACGCCGATAGTTACGCCCAGGGTTATTTTGTCTACGACTCGAAAAAATCCGGCTCGCGGACAGTGTCGCATCTGAGATTCGGCCCCCAGCCTATTCGAGCGCCGTACCTGATCCGCTCGGCAAGCTTCGTCGCCTGCCACCAGTTCGGCTTTCTCGAACGACCCGACATGCTCCTTCACGCCGCCGACGGGGCAACCTTCCTGCTCAATTGCCCGCATCAGGCCGACGCGGTATGGGACCAGCTACCGCGCGCGGCCCAGCAGACGATTATCGAAAAACGCATTCGCCTGTTCGTTATCGACGCCTACCGGGTGGCGCGCCAAAACGGCATGGGCACGCGTATCAACACCGTGATGCAGACTTGCTTCTTCGCAATTTCAGGCGTCCTGCCGCGTGATGAAGCCATCGCCAAGATCAAGGAGGCGGTGCGCAAGACCTACGGCAAGAAGGGTGAGGATGTGGTGCAGCGAAACTTCGAGGCCATCGACCAGACGCTGGTAAATCTGCACGAGGTGGCCATTCCCACGGCAGCGACGAGCGACCGCGGGATACCTGAGATCGTGCCCGCGACGGCACCCGAGTTCGTCAAAGACGTTACCGCCATGATGATGGCGGGTAGAGGAGACGAGCTACCGACCAGCCGGCTTCCCAACGATGGTACCTACCCTACCGCCACGACCCGCTGGGAGAAGCGCCGAGTCTCCATGTTCGCCCCGATATGGGAGCCGGATATCTGTATTCAGTGCGGCAACTGCGGATTCGTGTGCCCTCACAGCGTGATCCGGACCAAATTCTTTGATCAATCCAAGCTGGATTCAGCGCCGAAGGCCTTTCGCTCGGCGCCGCTCAGCGGCCGTGGATTTCCGGACACGCGTTACACGCTGCAGGTGTACGCCGAGGACTGCACCGGCTGTGCGCTTTGCGTGGAAGTCTGCCCGGCGAGGAGCAAGGAGAGAAGCGGTTTCAGAGCCATCAACATGGCGCCCATGGAACCGGTGCTCGATGAAGTACGCGATGGCCTGCGGTTCTTCGAATCAATTCCCGACAATGATCGCGGCCGGATCGACTTCTCCACCGTGCGGGGCGTGCAGTACCTGACGCCGCTGTTCGAGTTTTCGGGGGCATGCGCGGGCTGCGGCGAAACCCCCTACCTAAAACTTATCTCGCAACTCTTCGGTGACCGCATGATTGTCGCCAACGCGACCGGATGCTCGTCCATTTATGGCGGCAACCTGCCCACTACGCCCTGGAGCACGGACAGCGAGGGACGCGGTCCCGCCTGGTCCAACTCGCTTTTCGAAGACAACGCCGAGTTTGGGCTCGGCTTCCGGCTCACCGCGGACGCCCATCGCAAACTGGCTGAGCACCTTCTTCTAAAGCTTAAAACCGATCTCGGTTTGGAGCTCGTTGATGCGCTGCTTCAATCGCCGCAGCAAGAAGAGTCGCAGATCCGCGAGCAGCGGGCCCGGGTCGCGGCGCTGAAAGCAAAGCTTGAGTCGATAGACAGCGACGATGCCCGGCGGCTTCTCTCCCTTAGCGATCATTTCGTACGGCGCAGCATTTGGATTGTTGGTGGTGACGGCTGGGCGTATGACATCGGATACGGCGGCCTCGACCATGTCCTCGCCAGCGGGCGAGACGTGAACGTGCTGGTACTCGATACGGAAGTTTATTCAAACACCGGCGGACAGATGTCGAAAGCGACGCCACTGGCGGCGGTCGCCAAGTTTGCGGCATCGGGAAAACCCGCTGCCAAGAAGGACCTCGCGCTGCAGGCTATCGCTTA
>JBFHVA010000076.1:0-14102 GCA_041589735.1 Gammaproteobacteria bacterium
CCGGCGGTGGCATTCACCAGAGCCGCGCCCGGCGCGGGAACCCTGAGCCCGGTGCCGAGAATCGCAGACTCGGCCCGCCCCGACTGTGTGACGATCTGGTGACGGATCTTGAGCGTCCAAGGTAAAGCAGCGCCGTAGAGACAACAGCCAATGGCATCGAAAGCCAGCAGTCGTACGTGATCCCGCACGCCCCGGGGCAAGTCGGTCCATGAAAGTACAGCGGCAAAGCGCCCCAGCGCCTCTGTCGGAGATCTGGTGGCTGAAAATTTCTCGCTCACGCGGTGGTCGAGGCCCTCTGTCGTATGCCGGTGGCTGTCGTAGCTTCGCGCTCGGCGGGCACCGGCTCGGGTCGCTACGCCGCCGCCGGCACCCTCGGCGCTTCGGGCATCTCGAACGGGCGTACCGACTCGAAGGCGCGCGCCGCTTTGAGCACCAGTGCGTCCGCGTACTTGGCACCGACGATCTGCATCCCTATGGGAAGCCCCCCGCTGGTGAAGCCGCACGGCACCGAGCAGGCCGGCTGCTGGGTCAAATTGAACGGGTAGGTAAACGGGGTCCAGTCAGCCCAGCGATCGGCCGCCATGGATTCAGGCTTCTCCATCCCCGCGGCAAAAGCCGGAATTGGTAAGCTCGGCGTCACCAGCAGGTCGTAGCGGTCGTGAAACCCCTGCATGGTTTCCCCCAGGGCGCCGCGGGCGGCGGCCGCGTCGAGGTATTCGGAGAGCGAAACCTGATTCC
Organism: Gammaproteobacteria bacterium; assembly: GCA_041589735.1. Classification (GTDB taxonomy): domain Bacteria; phylum Pseudomonadota; class Gammaproteobacteria; order HK1; family HK1; genus CAMYJH01. The sequence goes on from JBFHVA010000076.1 coordinate 739, forward strand.
CGTAGGCCGCCATCTCCAGAAGACCCATGTCGATGAGCGAGCGCTGCTCCTCAGTAAATAACTTCATCAACTGGGAAGCGCCGCAGGCCCAGTGGACGAGAAAGATAGGGCCGCTGGGGCCGAAGGGTGCCTCCACCTCCTCCACCCGGGCCCCCAGTTCCTCGAGCACACCCAGCGCTGCTTTCACTGCGGCGGCGATCTCGGGATCTACATCGGCGTAACCCAGGTCCGGGCTGTAGGCGATGCGGAGCCCTTTGATTCCAGCGCCCAAGTCCTCCAGATAGTCCAGGTGGTCCTCGGGAAGGGCGTGCCAGTCGCGGGGGTCGTATTCGCTGATGACGTTGAGCATCAGCGCCGCGTCCGTCGCCGTGCGGGTCATGGGCCCCACGTGGGCGACGGTGCCAAACGGACTCAACGGCCACGCCGGGACGCGTCCAAAGCTCGGCTTGATGCCGAATATCCCGGTAAATCCCGCGGGAATGCGAATGGAGCCACCCCCATCGGTGCCGATATGCAGCGCGCCCATCCCCAGCGCACACGCCGCCGCCGCCCCGCCGCTGCTCCCGCCGGGAGTCAGATCCGTATTCCACGGATTGCGGGTCACTCCGGTCAGGCCGTTGTCGGTCACGCCCTTCCAGCCGAACTCGGGCGTGGTGGTCTTGCCAATAAAAATCGCCCCGTGGCGCCTGAGCGCCGCCGTAGCGGGTGCGTCCACGTCCCAAGGGCCGGAAGGGTCCACCGCCCGGCTGCCGCGCAGGGTGGGCCAGCCTTCGGTGAGTATCAGATCCTTGATCGTGACCGGAACGCCGTCCAGCAAACCTTCTGGCTTGCCCCGCTGCCAGCGGGCCTCGGAGCCCCGGGCTGCCGCCAGTGCGCCCTCTTCGTCCAGCAGGGCAAAAGCGTTGACGGCGCCATTGTGAGCCTGAATACGGGCGAATATCGCTTTTATAGTTTCCACCGGAGAAAGCTTTTTCTTCCGGTAAAGTGCAATCAACTCGGTAGCGGAAAGACGTGCAGGATCCTGGCTCATTTGGGCCTCACTGTGACTTTCATTGATCCCCGGCTTTACCCCGTCACGACGCGTGACGCGCCGGCGTCGTCCGGGAGGCGGTGCAAGGATACCGGAGCAACCTCTTTACAGACAGCCGGGCCCACCCAATTCAATGCAATGGCCCGGGAAAAGTCTGTAGCGCGAATATGCCGGGTTGTCGTTACAATTCGCCTTCGCCAGCGCGGGTCGGGCCGGCGGGCCGCTTCCCGTTTTTCATAGAGCCGATGCTGAAGGACTGCACCGATGCGCCGCTACAACCCAATCCTGAATTTGTTCGGACGCTCCCCCGTGAAGCCGTTGCAGGAGCACATGTCCAAGGTTTCCGAGTGCGTTCGCGTCCTCGAGCCCTTCTTCGAAGCGGTGATCGCCAGGGATGACAATCGCATGCAAGCGCTGCAGGAGAAGATCGCCGGCCTCGAGAATGAAGCCGACGACCTGAAGCACGACCTGCGCCTGCACCTTCCGCGCACGCTGTTTCTTCCCGTGGAGCGGCGGGATTTGCTCGAAGTTTTGACCATGCAAGACAACATCGCCAACCGCGCCAAGGACCTGGCCGGCCTGGTGCGGGGACGGAAGATGTCCATTCCGGACGCGATCAGCACCCAGTTTCTCGAGTTTGTCCGTCGCAGCATCGACGCCTGTGCTCAGGCAGAAAAGACGGTGAACGAGCTTGACGAGCTGGTGGAAACGGGTTTCAGCGGCAGCGAGGTAGACACCGTACAAAACCTCATCAGCCAGCTCGATCGGCTGGAGAAGGAAACCGACCAAATACAAGTGGAGATCCGAGCGCGCCTGTTCAAAATCGAGCGCGATTTGCCTCCGGTCGACGCGATGTTTCTCTATCGTCTGATCGACTGGACCGGTGACATCGGCGACTTCTCCCAGCGCGTCGGCAGTCGCCTTCAGCTTTTACTGGCGAAATAAGCGGTCCCGATGGAGCAGGCCTTTCTCTACCTGAGCCTGGCGGCCGCTTTCGGGCTGTTCATGGCCTGGGGCATCGGCGCCAACGATGTCGCCAACGCCATGGGCACCTCGGTGGGCTCGCGATCGCTTACGCTGCGCCAGGCCATCATTATTGCCGCCATCTTCGAGTTCGCCGGCGCGGTGCTCGCCGGCGGCCAGGTGACCCAAACCATCCGCAAGGGCATCGTCGACGCCTCTTCGCTGACCGCCACTCCGGAGATTCTCATTTACGGCATGCTCGCCGCCCTGCTCGCCGCCGGGGTCTGGCTTTTGGTGGCTTCGTATTTCGGCTGGCCGGTGTCCACGACCCACTCCATTGTTGGCGCCATCGTCGGTTTCACCATGGTGGGTATCGGTATCACCGCGGTCAAATGGGCCAAGATCGGCGCCATCGTTGCCAGCTGGGTGGTCTCCCCACTGCTCGCGGGCGCCATCGCGTTTGCGCTGTTCGTGAGTATCCAGAGGCTGATCTTCAATGCTGAAGATCCGTTCCGGAGCGCCCGCCGCTACGTGCCCTTTTATATCTTCCTAGTGGGCTTCGTAATCGCCCTGGTGACGCTGCTGAAAGGACTGAAGCACGTCGGGTTGTCCGTGAGCACCGAACAGAGCTATGCCATTGCCGTGGTCGCCGGACTGGTGCTGATGGGGATCGGCTGGTGGCGGATCCGGGCCATCAGCCGCGAACCTCAAACGGTGGCGGGATTTCACTTTGCCAACGTGGAGCGGGTCTTCGGTGTGCTCATGGTGGTGACCGCCTGCGCCATGGCTTTCGCTCACGGGTCCAATGACGTGGCCAACGCCATCGGCCCGGTGGCCGCCATCGTCGGCATCGTCAACAGCGGTGGCAACGTGGCGCAGAAGTCACCCCTGCCCATCTGGGTGCTGATGGTGGGCGCCGCCGGCATCGTCGCCGGACTGGTGACTTACGGCCACAAGGTCATGGCAACGGTGGGAACTCGAATTACCGATCTGACCCCGAGTCGGGGGTTCGCCGCCACGCTGGCGGCGGCGGCCACCGTGGTGGTTGCGTCCGGCACCGGGCTGCCGATTTCCACCACCCATACCCTGGTGGGAGCGGTGCTCGGCGTCGGCATGGCGCGCGGTATCGCAGCCATCAACCTGAGAGTGGTTCAGGCAATCTTCGTCTCATGGATCGTCACCCTGCCCGCCGGCGCGCTGCTGGCGGTGGTTTTCTTTTTCTTACTCAACAGTCTGCTCGGTTGACCGCCGCGGGATTGCCGGAGCCGCGCGGCGCGGGATCCTGTGACTGTCCCGCAGAAGCTTTAGAATGCGACCGGGCGAAATCCGTGGGCGCCCACACCTGCGCGCCAGCGTGGTCGAATGTTGTTCGCAACTAGGAAATACAGACTCGAGCGGCGCGCCGCGCGCGCATTCGGACTCAAGGACTATGCCGGCGCTATCCGCGCGCTCGAAGATCTGCTGCTCGTTGTGGGCGAGAACCCCAACACCCTCCACGCGCTGGCGACCTCCTGGCAGCGGCTCGGCGAGCACGAGTCGGCAATCGCGGCCGCGGTCCGCGGGATCTCGGTTGATCCGAAACATCTCTCCTGTCTCAAGGTGCTGGCCGAGTCCCATGCTGCCCGCGAAGAGTTGCAAACCGCCCGCGGCTACGCGTTGCGGGCGCTCGCGCTAATTGAGGCCGAAACTCGCGCCCCGGGAATGCTCGCAGGCGTGATGCGCCGCATGGCGGTGCCCGAAGACGACCGAACCGGGACCAACGCTGAGGACGGTGATTGGGTACGCTGGGCACGTGCCTTATGTGAGTCCAGCGGCGATTAAGTGAAATAAAATCGTTGGTTTTGAATTCGGCCAGCTTGAACCGTGTCAACCCGTTGCAGGCACGCCGGACCATTCAAACACGGCTTTTGAGATACTATTACCGCCTGCGTTCATTTCCAGCCGAAAGAAAAGCGCAACCATTCGCGCAAATGGACGGATGAATTGTCCTTCGTCAGTCCAAAAATCGCGCATCCCGGCCACATGCCGCCTCTCAAGGAGGCGTGGCGGTGACGGGGCAAGTACTCAGGAGCGAGAACCAAATGCTCGGCAGCTATTGACACGGGATCGGAGAGAAGATGTGGAAACCGAAGTGATTAAAGATGACGAGGGTCACATCATCGGTGAAATTCGCGAGGAAAACGGCAGCTTCCTGGTGTGGAAGCGGGAACGGCCGTCTTTTCCGCCTACCAGCCGGCACACCTTCCTCGGATCCGCCAACAGTCTCGAAGAGGCAAGAATGCTCGCCGAGAAGCTGCTGCGCTGAAGATACAGCGTAGATTCAAAAACCACTCTACGGGACTTGAATGACCATGCTCTACTCTCTAGACAACCGCAAAGTAGAAACCCGCGGCGAATACTTCGTTGCGCACAATGCTGTGGTGATAGGTTCCGTCATATTGGAGAACAACGCCAGCGTCTGGTTCAACTGCGTCGTACGCGGCGATAACGACGTCATCACGATCGGAGAGAACGCCAACGTTCAGGACGCTTCCGTGCTGCACACCGACGCGGGCATTCCGCTGACCCTGGGCAGGAACGTGAGCATAGGACACAAGGTTATGCTGCACGGCTGCACTATCGGCGAGGGCAGCCTGATCGGCATCAACGCTGTCATCCTCAATAACGCGGTCATCGGCAAGAATTGCCTCATCGGCGCCAACACGCTGATTCCAGAGGGAAAGGAGATCCCCGACGGTTCTCTGGTCATCGGCTCTCCCGGGCGGGTGAAACGCGCGTTGAGCGACGAAGAGATCCGAGGGTTGAAAGAGATCGCCAACCATTATGTGCAGAAGTCGGCGCTCTACAGGCGCGCCTTGAAGGCCGAAACTTGAGCGCCGCGCCAAACCCAGACATACATTCGCGTTAACGGATGTCCGTTTCAGAAAAATCGTCCACGGCCTCCGCCCGCTCGCTCGAGGTTTTCCCCGCCGGCTCAAACGGAGAATTCAATCTTCCGCCTGACCTCACTACGGTGATTGTCCGCGGCGAAGGTTGTGAGCTATGGGATACGAACGACCGACGATATCTCGATTTTTCCATGGGCTGGGGTTCGTCTCTGGTCGGCCACGCCCGTCCTGAAGTGGTCGCCGCGGTGCAGCGGCAAGCGCCCTTAGGTTCAAACTTCGCCTACGTCACCGAAATTTCCCTCGCCCTGGCCGAGGAGATCTGTCGCCTGAGTCCAGCCTGCGAACAGGTGCGCTTTTGCGCCTCAGGCACGGAAGCCACGATGTACTGTCAGCGTCTGGCCCGCGCTTTTACGGGAAAGGCCAAAATCCTCAAGTTCGAAGGCGCCTACCACGGCGCCAACGAAATCGGCGTGACCAGCCTGTTCCCCCATCGCCTCAAAGCGTTTCCCACCGCCGATCCCTCGAGCGCCGGCATTCCGGATGCCGTTGCAAAGGATATTCTCGTCGCCCCCTATAACGACGCGGACTTGGCTGCGAAGCTCATTCGGCGGCACGCGGCCCGGCTGGCCGCGGTCATTGTCGAGCCGCTGCAGCGGTGCACGCCGCCGCGGGAAGGCTTTCTAGAGGCGTTGAGAGACGCGTGCAGCGACAAAGGCGTGCTTCTGATCTTCGATGAAGTGGTGACCGGATTCCGCCTCGCGTATGGCGGTGCGCAGGAATACTACGGCGTGGTGCCGGATCTGGTCGCATACGGCAAAGCGCTTGGCGGCGGCTACCCCATCGGGGCTTTCGGCGGGCGCCGCGAGATCATGTCGCTGGTGCGCGAGGAGCGTCTCGGTAAAGCCGGATACGTCTGGGTGGCCTCCACCCTGGGTGGCAACCCCGTTTCATCCGCCGCCGCGCTGGCCGCCCTCTCCATATTTCGCCAGGAAGATACGTACACCCAGCTCCACGAGCTCGGACGGTACCTTCGCTTAGGGCTAGAGGCGATGCTGGCGGCAAACAAGATCGAGGCACAGGTTATCGGAGACGGCCCACTGGCCCAGATCGTTTTTTCAAAGAGGCCGGTTTACGACTACCGTTCCACCCGGCGGGGAAACCTAAAGCGTGGCCGTGCGTTGATGCTGGCGCTGTTCGAACGCGGGATTTTTCTTAACCCCATGGGGACGAAGCTCTACCTGTCCCTGGCCCACACCCGGGACACCTGCGACGCTTTTCTTGAACGATTCGAGGATGGGCTTAAGGCGGTGCTATTGAACAAGGTAGATGGTGGGTAGTAGATGGTGGATGGGGAAAGAGCGCGGCCGAAGCCCGCCCTCGTCTAACGGCATTCGTCCTTACCATCACTCTCTGATCTCGAAATACCGCACCAGGTATTGAATCTTTCGTTCGAGTTCCTTGTTGTGAAGCTTGTTCACCGTGGTGTTTTCCATCCTATGCCAATCGGGAGAAATGCTCGCCAATATGCGCTCGAGCTGCCAAACGTGATCAAAGCGAACTCCCGCCAGCCGTTTCACCGCCGCGAACTGTTCCGGACTCAGCCAGTCCTGGTCAAGTCCATCCATCGTTTCCGAGTCGATCTCGATCGGTCTGAGCTCGGCAATGCGAAGCGCGCGCTTTTCATCCTGGCTCGTGAGGAAGGTATTGCGTTGAAAGGCGTCCAAGAACTCCCTGGCCGACCGGTACTCCGTGTCCTTGAGACCGGCAAGATCTTCCGTCACCAGACCACGCTCCCCTAGCTTTTCAAGCACCGGTTCGGAAAGAACGTAATGAACTTCGCGGTATACACGCTGATCGAAGACGTTCTGCACGAAGAACAGGCACACGAAACATACCAGCGCCGACATGAGCGGAGTGGTGATCCAGCCGAGACCGATGTTCCCAACGAGCTTCCAGTCGATGTCCTTGCCTCCGCGCATCAGGCCAAGACCAATGACACCGCCGACCACCGCCTGTGAGCTGGACACCGGCACCAGCGGAATAGTCGGTAATCCGCCACTGGCGAGCAGATGCTCGAGCCCCTCGGAAGCGAATACGAACAGCACGATTGAGTGCGCGATGACCACGACCCAGGCCGCCACGGGAGACATGGGCATGAGACCGGCGCCGACCGTGAACATTACCCGCTTGGAGTAGGTGAACACCCCCACCGCAATCGCGATTGCGCCAAGCAGAAACAGCTGCTCCACGGAAGAGAGCGTTAGAAGCCCGGCGATCTGGAAATCGGTGAACGGTGATACGTCGACAAACACGCCCATCACGTTGGCAATGTTGTTGGCGCCGAGGCTGTAAGAGCCAAAGGCGCCGGCGAAGATGAGCGCGAACCGGGTATAGGCATCTAGACGCAATAAATGCAGTTTGATCACTTGAAAAAACGCTTTCACGATCTTCATCAGGATGATCGCGAAAAAACCCGCAAGGATAGGGCACGCTATCCAGGTGGCGACGATTTTCAAAAGCGTGTCGGAGTCGGTGACGGACTCGGTGAACAGGTTCCAGCCTATGATTGCACCGACGATGGCCTGACTGGTGGAGACCGGCAGGCCCCACTTGGTCATGAGGTAGACGGAAAGTCCGGCAGCCAGCGCCACCATGAAGGACCCGGCGATGGCGTTTACCGATCCCAGCTGTCCGAGGGTGTGAGCGGCGCCGGATCCGCTGATGACGGCGCCCAATACGACGAATATGCTGCAGACGACCGCGGCGGTGCCGAACCTGACCATGCGCGTCCCGACCGCGGTGCCAAACACGTTGGCGGCATCGTTCGCGCCAAGCGACCAGCCAAGGAACAGGCCGCTGGTCAGGAATAAGAGTACCGACAGCTCCATTCTCTAAACGGATACCGCCGGAGGTCAGATCTTTCGCTTGATGGTGTAGATCTGAAGACTGTCCGCGACGTCTTCAGCCTTGTTTGCAACGTCGTCGATCCGCTCGACGAAATAACGCAAGTGTATTTTACGCTGCAGCGGGAGCTCCGAAGCAAAAATGCCCCTCTGAAGCTTGGTGCTGATCTTGTCCGCCTCGCTTTCAAAAAACATGGTTTTGCTCGCGTGATCGCGAACCGATTCGATGTCTCTGAAAAAAGACCGCGCGGCAAGCACCACCGAATCGACGCAGGTGACCACGGTTTCGGTGAGGTCGAGGAATCCCTGGTGAAACTCCTCCGGCACGTCGGGCTGCTGGATCGAGATACGGAACAGGTGACCCTCGTAGGCGTTGACCAGGCTGTCGATATCTTCCAGCAGTCTAAGCACGTCGGCGCGCAGATCGGGAATAAGCGTACGCGCGTACAACTCCACCTCTATAGACCGCCTCAGCACGTCTTCGCGTCCTTCGATGGTGGATTCCTGGGTAAGAAACGCGTCGAAGTCCGCGCAAGCGCCGTGTTGCAGATAAACCCGGACGGCGCGGCTGAAAACAAGCCCTGCCTCCGTGACTTTATCGAGAAATTCGTCGACCTGGCTCTCCAGTGCCCGGGTTCGACCGAAAAGACTGGTCACCTTTTGAAAGTACATAATTCCGTATTTCCTGAGAGGTCCTTCTTGTTGTCACCGGACGAAGTAATCGGCGAGGCTTGAGGGCAAATGCTCAATCCGTTGTTTATTCAGGACCGGGCGGGTCTCAATAGAATCCGGTCATAGCGGAGCTTCGTCTCCGAAAGCCACCCTCTTTGACGCGCAAAGAGTAGTTTATTTGAATAGAAACTGTCGTGCCGCACCAGGGCGGCGAACTCGTTACCCGCCCTCTCAGCCGCCGGCGGACTGCCTCGGTTGCTCGTGGGCTGAGGCCGCGCGCTCTGGGCCGCACCGGCTGACGCCCATCTCTTTCAGCGTCAGGCGAATCGCGTCGAGCGCACCCTCCATCTCCTTCTCACCCAGCCGGCCGATGCAACCGATGCGGAAACTCTCGGCCACGGTGAGCTTTCCTGGATAAATGACATAGCCCTTTGCGTTGAGCGAGTCGTAAAAAGCCTTGAATTCGAAGGCAGGATCCGCCGGCATATGAAAAGTCACGATTATGGGCGCCTGCAGCTCGTCGGGCAGCAGCGTTTCGAACCCCAGCGCTCTCATGCCCCTGACCAGAATCTCGCAGTTATGCCGGTAGCGCGCGCCTCGCCCGGCGACGCCCCCCTCGGCCTCATGCTCACGAATCGCCTGCTCGAAGGCAACGATACAGTGGGTCGGAGGAGTGAACCGCCACTGGGCGTTGGCCTCCATGGCTTTCCACTGATCGTAGAGGTCCAGTGACAGCGAGGGCGAATTGCCTTTGGACCGGGACAGAAGCTCGCGCCTGACGATGACGAACCCCATCCCGGGGATGCCTTCGAGGCATTTGTTGGAGGACGCCACCAGCGCATCGAAGGGCGTTTTGCCCGCGTCGAGCTCGATGGCGCCGAAAGCGCTCATGGCGTCGATGATGAAGCGCCGGTCGTGACGGGCGCAGATTTCGCCGAGCCGTTCCACCGGGTTGAGGATGCCGGACGTGGTTTCGCAGTGAACCCCGAATACGTGGGTCAGGGAAGGATCCGCCGCAAGCCGTTCGTCCACCGCCGCAGTATCGTTGGGCGTGTCCTCGGGCCATTCCAGAACCTCATACCCGCGTCCGTAATAATCGCAGATCCTCGCCATGCGTTTTCCGTATGCGCCGTTAATGAGAATCAGCGCCTTGCCTTCGGGTGGCAGGAGCGTCCCGATAGCGGCCTCGACCGAGAACGTGCCGCTGCCCTGCATGGGAACGCAGACAAATTCGTCTCCGCCTCCAGCGATGGCCGTCAGCTTCTCCCGCACCCGCGCGTTGATGGCTATGAACTCGTGATCGCGCGAGCCGAAGTCATGGAGCATCGCCTGTTTTACGCTGAGCGAAGTCGTCAGCGGACCCGGCGTCAGCAGCCAGGGATCTCGGGTGCGTTCGGTCATTTCGACAGACTCCGCTCATCGAAGGGGCAATCCGGTTCACTATGCATGGCTGGACAAATATTAGTCAAATCTTTACCTTCAATAGCTCATATATTCTCTATCTATATAATTTTTCACCCGTCCAGCCATGAATCCGGCGCAGCTTCGAGCCTTTCACGCGGTCGCCTCGAAGGGCAGCTTTACCAGCGCCGCACGGGCGCTGAACGTCACCCAGCCGACGCTCTCTAGCCAGGTTAAGGCGCTGGAGGAAACTTACGGCATCCGCCTCTTCGACCGTGTGGGCCGGGGCGTCGTCCTCACCGATCTCGGCACCAGGCTCCACGAGGTTACCCGACGCCTGTACTACCTCGAAGAGGAGGCCGAGGAAATTCTGTCCGCGGCCCGCAAGCTCAGCATCGGAAGCATTCGGGTGGGCTCGGACGGCCCCCACCACGTCATCCCTATCGTCGCCGAATTCAAACAGCGATACCCGGAATTGGATATTTCACTGGATATGGGTAACGCCGACCGGGTGCTCAAAGATCTTCGGGAATCGCGCATCGATTTGGCCGTGCTCGCACGCGCCGACGACGATCCGAGGCTTTACGTGCTGCCGTTTAGCACCAGCCGGCTGGTGCTGTTCGTGCCGCGGTCCCATCCCTGGTCGAAACGCAATAGCGTGCGCATCGGCGAGATGTCGAAAGAACGCATGATATTACGCGAGACCCAATCGGCAACCCGGAAAATTTTCGAGAGCGCGCTGAAGCAGGCCGGCGTTCGCCCAGGATCGGTGATGCAGATCGAGAGCCGGGAAGCGGTTCGCGAAGCGGTGGCGGCGGGACTGGGCGTTGGCGTCGTCTCCGAAGCTGAATTCGATCCCGACCGGCGCTTAAAGACCCTGCCCTTCTCCGACGCGCGCCTGGAGATCACGGAATACGTAGTCTGCCTGGAGGACCGCCGGCGGCTGCGCATCGTGCGGGCGTTTCTGGAGGTGGCGGAGGGGATGGCGCCGGGCGGCGTGGCAGTAGGGTAGGTGGCGAGTTTGGCGTCACCGAATTTGATCTGCCGCGGTGTTAGTAACAGGTGACCTGTAACACGTAACAAGTAAGAAGAAATGCGGTGCGCACGGCGCACCCTACAACCGCTTACATGTTACCGGTCACGTGTTACTTGTTACTAAATTATCGCGTGTCTCACCTTCGCTGACACCCACTCGCTGACGATTACGGTGGCGAGGATGGCCAGAAGAATCAGCGACACCTGAGTCCACGCCACCAGCGCCAGGCTGGAGCTCAACTGAACACCGATCCCCCCGGCACCGACAAGCCCAAGCACGGTGGACTCACGAATGTTGATGTCCCAGCGAAATACCGCGATCCCGGCGAACGCCGGCATCACTTGCGGCACGATGCCGTAGGCGAGCACCTGAAGCCGGCTCGCTCCAGTGGCGGTGACCGCCTCGACCTGGTTTTCGTCGATTTCTTCAATGCCCTCGTATAGCAGCTTGGCGCAGAATCCGATGGAGCGGAATCCGATGGCGATGACCCCTGCAAGCACGCCTGGACCGATAATGGTGACCAGCATCAGCGCCCAGATGAGAGAATTGATAGAGCGCGACGAGGCGATAATGAACAGCGCTATCGGGCGCACAAAAATCGCGCTCGGGGTCGTATTTCGCGCAGCGCAGAACGCCACCGGGACGGCGATGATCAAAGCCATGATGGTGCCCAGTGTGGCAATGTTGATGGTGTCCCAGATCGGTACCCAGAGCTTCTCCATATAGGACCATTTGGGCGGCACCATCCGTACCGCCAGGTCCACGGTCTCCTTGGGCGCGGTTCGCACGAATTCCCAGATGGTCCGTTCCGAGATGAGCTCCCAGCAGTAAACAAAAATGGCGGTGCCGACGAGCCATGCGGCCCAGATGGTAAATTGCTCCCGGCGTTCGCGCCGCTGCCAGACTTTGAGCTCGCCCTGCTGCTTGACCGGCATTACTGAATCCGATTGCGGATGATGCCCGAGAGATACTCGAGCGCCATGACAATGACGATGATAACCACGAGGATGGCGGCCGCCGACTCGAACTCGTAACGGTCGAAAGCCGTATTCAGCGTCGCGCCGATACCACCGCCGCCAACGATTCCCACCACGGCGGACTCACGAAAGTTAATGTCCAGCCGGTATAGCGCCAGGCCGACCATGCGCGGCATGACCTGAGGCTGCACCGAGTAATTCAGCCACTGGAACCAGCTCGCGCCGGTGGCACGCACCGCTTCCGCCTGGTTCGGGTCCATATCCTCGATGTCCTCGGCGAGCAGCTTGCCGTAAAAGCCGACGGTTGCGATGGAAAGGGCGAGAAAGCCGGCGAAAGGGCCGAATCCGAATATTTTGACGAAGAAGATCGCGAGTATGACCTCGGGGAAGGTGCGCGAAAGCGCCACAATGGCGCGGCAGGCGAGATAAACGGGAACGGGCGCCAGGTTACGCGCTGCGCCAAGACCAACCGGAACGGAGATCGCCACTCCGACGACGGTCGCGATCACGGTCATCCATACGCTTTCCAGGAGGCCGTCGCGGATATCCGACCATCGAGTGGTGAAGTCCGGAGGAAAAAAAGAAACTATGAACCGATATGCGCGCGGCACACCTTCGGTAACCCGCCCCCAGTTGATTTCCATGGTGCCGAAGGCGAACACCAGATAGATCAGCGCACCAATCCATAATCCCCACCGCAGTCTGGGATCTTCGATGAAAGGCGGTTTTTTCCAGGTGCGCGCGGTGGCCATAACGTCAATAACAGCTGAAGGCTAGTCGCTGGAGCTCAGAACCTTAATGGTTGTTCAAAGCTGCGAGTCACGTGTATTGAAAATCGAATCTCCGCGGAGCGTAGAACGTTTATCTGCAGGCTGCGGTCTCCCGCCTCCAGACCTATAACCCCCCGACCACGTCTTCCTCACGCTTGGGCCCTCTCGGACCACCCCGCTCCTCTGGACGAGTATCTTGGGGCGCCTCACCGTCATCGTCCTCCACCTTTCGGATAGTCGCCTCCCAATCCTCTTCGCCGTATATCTGCGTGAGCACCTTTGCACTCATACCATCGGACGGACCATCGTAGACGATCTCGCCCAGCTGCAGACCCACTATGCGCTCCGCGAACATCTGGGCCAGCATGACGTCGTGTATGTTGATAATGGCCGCGAGATTTTGCTCTTCGCACAGCTCACAAATCAGCCGCATGATCTGACGCGAAGTTTTGGGATCTAGGCTTGCTGTGGGCTCGTCCACCAGCAACAGCTCCGGGTCCTGGATCAGGGCGCGGGCAATTCCGACACGCTGGCGCTGGCCGCCGGACAACTCGTCGGCGCGCTTATCCACCATGTGATCCAGACCGACTCGGGCAAGAAGCTCGAATGCATGGTCGATGTCAGACTGGGAAAACCGGCGAAAATAGCTTCGCCAGAAACCGACGTAGCCTAAGCGCCCGGAGAGCACGTTTTCCATCACCGTGAGACGCTCTACCAGAGCGTA